>NZ_CP039371.1:5139177-5478354 GCF_005080685.1 Pseudomonas putida
TGCTGCCAGAAGTCGCCGAAGGCTTCCTGCTCACCAGCAAGGAAATCGAAGGCCTGGAACTGAACGCCGGTCACTTCACCCGCCTCAACGCCCAAGCCCAGACCTACAAGGACAGCATCGGCGGCCGCGACGCCGACACCGGTCTGAAGAACCCAGGCCTGACCGACGCCAACTTCGTCGGCGGCACCTACGCCTTCACCGACAACCTGAGCACCAGCCTGTACTACTCGAAGGTCGAAGACTACTGGCGCAAGTACTACGCCAACGTCAACTGGGCACTGCCGATCGCAGACAACCAGGGCCTGGTGTTCGACTTCAACATCTATGACACCAAGAGCGATGGCGACCGCGCCCGCGCCTTCGATGGTGACAAGCTCGACAACCGCGCCTTCAGCCTCTCGGCTGCCTACAACATCGGCGCGCACACCTTCACCGTCGCCTACCAGAAGGTCAGCGGTGACGGCGACTACGCCTACGGCATCGACGGTGGCGGTACCGTCTACCTGGCCAACTCCGTGGCCCGTTCCGACTTCAACGCCGAAGACGAGAAGTCCTGGCAGGCACGCTACGACCTGAACTTCGCCGAATGGGGCGTCCCAGGCCTGTCGTTCATGACCCGTTACATCCGTGGTACCGACGCCAACGTCGACGGCACCACCAACGGCAAGGAATGGGAACGCGACATCGACATCAAATACGTGCTCCAGGAAGGCCCGGCCAAGGACCTCAGCTTCCGCGTCCGCCAGGCTACCTACCGCTCCTCCGACGGCGTCTACTACGGCTCCCCATCGCTGGACGAACTGCGCCTGATCGTCGAGTACCCGCTGAGCATCCTGTAAGCCTGGCTTACCTGTGCCCCGCACCTGAAAGAGCCCGGCCATCCCGCCGGGCTTTTTCTTGGCTGACAAGCGCCCCACCCATGGGGCATCCTGTACGCCTTCGTTTCGCCCCCGTACAATGCGGGGTCATTTCAACGTCTTAGGCAATCGACACGGCCCACCATGCGCACCAGTCAATATTTGCTCGCCACCCAGAAAGAAACCCCTGCCGACGCAGTGGTCATCAGCCACCAGCTCATGCTGCGCGCCGGCATGATCCGCAAACTGGCCTCCGGCCTGTACACCTGGCTGCCGATGGGCTTGCGGGTAATGCGCAAGGTCGAGAACGTGGTCCGCGAGGAAATGAACTCCGCCGGAGCCCTCGAAGTGCTGATGCCGAGCATCCAGCCTGCCGAGCTGTGGCAGGAGTCCGGCCGCTGGGAGCAGTACGGCCCTGAGCTGCTGCGCCTGAAGGACCGCCACCAGCGCGACTTCTGCGTCGGCCCGACCCACGAAGAGGTCATCACCGACCTGGCCCGCAACGAGCTGTCCAGCTATAAACAGCTGCCGCTCAACATGTATCAGATCCAGACCAAGTTCCGTGACGAGATCCGTCCGCGCTTCGGCCTGATGCGTGGCCGCGAGTTCATCATGAAGGACGCCTACTCCTTCCATGCCGACCAGGCTTCCCTGCAGGAAACCTACGACCGCATGCACCAGGCGTACACCAACATCTTCACCCGCCTGGGTCTGGACTTCCGTCCGGTGCAGGCCGACACCGGCTCCATCGGTGGCAGCTACTCGCATGAATTCCACGTACTGGCCGAGTCCGGCGAAGACGACGTGATCTTCAGCGACAGCTCCGACTACGCCGCCAACATCGAGAAGGCCGAGGCCATCCCGCGTGAAACCGTGCGCCCAGCCCCTACCGAGGAGCTGCGCCTGGTCGATACCCCGGACGCCAAGACCATCGCGCAACTGGTCGAAAACCACGGCCTGGCGATCGAGAAGACCGTCAAGACCCTGATCGTGCGCGGCGCCGAAGAAGGCAAGCTGGTCGCCCTGATCGTCCGTGGCGACCACGAGCTGAACGAAATCAAGGCTGCCAAGCTGGAACAGGTCGCCGACCCGCTGGTCATGGCCACCGATGCCGAGCTGCGTGACGCCATCGGCGCCGGCGCAGGCTCGCTGGGCCCGCTGAACCTGCCACTGGAATGCGTGATCGACCGTTCGGTCGCCCTGATGAGCGACTTCGGCATCGGCGCCAACATCGACGACAAGCACTACTTCGGCGTGAACTGGGAGCGTGACCTGCCGGTTCCGCAGGTCGCCGACCTGCGCAACGTCGTCGAGGGCGACCCGAGCCCGGACGGCCAGGGCACCCTGGTGATCAAGCGCGGCATTGAAGTGGGCCACATCTTCCAGCTCGGCACCAAGTACAGCGAGGCACTCAAGTGCCAGGTACTGGGCGAGAACGGCAAGCCGGTGGTCCTGTCCATGGGCTGCTACGGCATTGGCGTGTCGCGCGTGGTCGCCGCTGCCATCGAGCAGAGCTACGACGACAAGGGCATCATCTGGAACGATGCCCTGGCGCCCTTCCAGATCGCCCTGGTCCCGCTGCGCTATGAAACCGACGTGGTCCGCGAGGCGACCGACAAGCTGTACGCCGAACTGACCGCCGCCGGTTACGAAGTGCTGCTCGACGACCGCGACAAGAAAACCAGCCCCGGCATCAAGTTCGCCGACATGGAGCTGATCGGCATCCCTCACCGCATCGTCGTCAGCGACCGCGGCCTGGCCGACGGCAACCTGGAGTACAAGCACCGCACCGAGCAGGACGCCCAGACGCTGCCGCTCGATGAGGTACTGACCTTCCTGCAGGCCCGCGTTCGCCGCTGATAATCAATGCACGAGTGATCATGTCAAAGCGAAGTACCTTTACCCTGGGGGGCGCCGCCTTGTGCGGCGCCCTGCTCGTCAGCGGTTGCGCCAACCAGATGTCCCAGCGCAGCGAGCATGAGGAGCGCGTCGAGCGCAAGCTGCTCGAACATACCCTGCAGATCGATGTCGGCGAGCCGAAGGTAATGGAGCTCCCGCAACGACGCGTGCGTGTCCACGAGGAACAGCGCTTCGAAGTTACCGAGTTCGAAGTCACCCGCCGCTACGATCGCTATACGCCTTACCAACCCTGGCGGGAGATCTACGAGATCCCGCTGGGTGCGGTGGCCGTGGTGGCCGGTGTCGGTGCCAACGTGGTCAACGTGTTCGCCCTGGGCAACCTGCCGGAAAGCGTGACCCATGACTGGCTGAGCTACGGCGTGGCCGGACTCAACCCGTTCATGAACGTGCAGTCCAATGGCCGTGCCCAGCAGAACCTGGCGGCGGTCAGCGAAGTGCAGAAGGACAAGCGTGAGGAGTCCAGCAGCCTGCCGTGGAGCGAGCGGCTGGTGGAGGTCAAGGCCGGCAAGATGACCCACGAGTTGACCACCGACCGCAATGGCGTGCTGCGCCTGAACCTGCTCGACAGCCCGTTCTCCGAGCAGAACCTCAACCACGTCGGCACCCTGCACCTGCAGGTGCTCGACGAGGACAACGCGGTCCGCGGTGATGCCAGCCTGCTGGTCAGCGCCAACCTGCGCAACAAACTGCTCGAGGCACACGAACTGATCTTCGATGACCTCGAGGACGACGATGTGGGCCAGTGGGTGCACCGGGTCAAGCGTCTGTCCGAGCTGGGCCTGGAAGAAGAAGCCAGCGAGATGGAGCAAAGCCTCATCGAGCTCACCCGCAACGACCCGGAACTGCAACAGGAATTCCTGCAGGCCTTGACCAAGGCTACCGGGCGCCTGGTGGCCGATCCCGGCGTGCAATGATGAACGAGGGCCGCGATGCGGCCCTTTTCATTTCGGTGGAAACAGCTCCAATTGTTCATGCGCACCGCGCAGGTCGCGCAGCCTGACCCCCACCCCGAGCAAGCGCACCGGCTTGCCGCCCCGGGCGAATGCCTGTCCCAGTAACTGCCGATAGCTGTCCAGGTCCCTGCCCGCACCGGCTTGCTCCAGGGTGGTCTGGCTGAAATCATGGAACTTGACCTTGACGAACGGCTTGTCCGGCCGATAGCTGCTGTCCATGCGCTCGATCCGCTCGTTCAGGCTGGCCAGCAGATCCGGCAGACGCTCCAGGCAACTGGCCAGGTCCGGCAGATCGGTATCGTAGGTGTTTTCGACACTGACCGATTGCCGGCGGCTGTCGTTATGTACGGCGCGATCATCGATCCCTCGCGCCAGCCCCCACAGACGCTCGCCAAAGCTGCCGAACTCACGCACCAGGGCCAGCCGTGGCCAGTCCCGCAGTTGCAGGCAATTGTCGATGCCCAGGCGCGTCAGCTTGTCGGCCGTCACCTTGCCCACACCGTGCAACCTGGCAACTGGCAAGGCGGCAACGAAGGCTTCGACCTCACCCGGGGTGATGACGAAAAGACCATTGGGCTTGCGCCAATCACTGGCGATCTTGGCCAGGAACTTGTTCGGCGCTACCCCAGCGGAAACGGTGATATGCAACGTACGGGCAACCCGGCGACGAATGTCTTCGGCGATGCGCGTGGCGCTGCCGGAAAACCACTGGCTGTCGCTGACATCGAGGTAGGCCTCATCCAGCGACAGCGGTTCGATGATCTCGGTGTAGTCGCGAAAGATCGTGTGGATCTCGCGTGACGCCTCGCGGTACGCATCGAACCGGGGCTTTACGATCACCAAGTCAGGGCAGAGTTTGAGCGCATGACGGGAAGACATCGCCGAGCGCACGCCATAGGCGCGGGCCTCATAATTACAGGTAGCGATCACCCCACGGCGATCTGCCGAGCCGCCCACCGCCATCGGCCGGCCCGCCAATTGCGGGTCATCGCGCATCTCGATCGCGGCATAAAAGCAATCGCAGTCGACATGGATGATCTTGCGCAATGACATGGAGGCTCGCCAGCACTGTAAATTCATACAGATAGTACCGCATGGACCTATTGCCAAGACAGCCTGAGCGCGGGGTTGGGCGATAATCGGCCTACAAGCCCCGTAGCGCCTGAGCTACGGCCCAGTTTTTGGCGCTAAGGGATTGAACGAAAAAGGGTTTTTTTACATTAACGCTTGACAGCCGAGCGGAAATCCGTAGAATTCGATTCCACAGGCGCGGGATGGAGCAGCCTGGTAGCTCGTCGGGCTCATAACCCGAAGGTCGTCGGTTCAAATCCGGCTCCCGCAACCAGATTCGAGAAGAGGCCACTGTTCAGACAGTGGCCTTTTTCTTTGCCTGGAAAAAAGCCGCTGAAGAAGTTTTCAGCAAATCTCCAGTTAGCGTTTGACACCTGTCAGCCAAGCTGTAGAATGCGCCCCACTGACGCGGGATGGAGCAGCCTGGTAGCTCGTCGGGCTCATAACCCGAAGGTCGTCGGTTCAAATCCGGCTCCCGCAACCAGATTCAAGAAAAGGCCACTGTTATGCAGTGGCCTTTTTCTTTGCCTCGAACAGAGGCGCTGCAGAAAATCCAGGGAAATCAATAGTTAGCGCTTGACACCCGCCAGCCAAACTGTAGAATGCGCCCCACTGACGCGGGATGGAGCAGCCTGGTAGCTCGTCGGGCTCATAACCCGAAGGTCGTCGGTTCAAATCCGGCTCCCGCAACCATATCGTCAGAACAACGCCCACACTGTGAAAACAGCGTGGGCGTTGTTGTTTTCGTCTTCCGCAAACCTCCTCCCCTGTACCGCCGGCCCCGGCATGCAAAGCCACCCTGACCATGAACTATCTTTAACCCGCGCGGACGGCTGAAAGCGTCTCCGCCAGGAGTAATATCAGGATACGTTTTTCAAAGGGAACTTCACTTGGCCGCCCCCTCCCCCATCCTCGCGCTTCATGCCCGAGGTAACCGATGACTTCCAATCCACCCGAACACCCGGCGCCCCTCGCCTCGGCATTGCCTGCGGCCGTGCAACGCCTGCCCCTGCTCGAGCGCGTGAGCCGCTACCGGCAACCGATCGGTCTTGCGGTCACCCTGCTGCTGTTCGCCATGGCGCTGATCGCCTGCCGCCATCTGCTCAGCGAACTGGACTTGTATGCCTTGCATGACGCCATGCTCAGCGTGCCGACCGCATCGCTACTGGGCGCCTTGCTGGCGACGGTGGTGGGCTTCGTAATCCTGCTGGGCTACGAATGGTCGGCCAGCCGCTATGCCGGAGTGAAATTGCCCGCGCGTACCCTGCTGCTGGGCGGCTTCAGTGCCTTCGCCATCGGCAATGCCATTGGCCTGTCGATGCTTTCCGGTGGCTCGGTGCGCTATCGCTTGTATGCGCGCAGAGGCCTGGGGGCCGCAGAAGTGGCGCGCATGACCGTGTTCGCCAGCCTTTCGCTCGGCTGCGCACTGCCGCCACTGGCAGCCCTGGCTACCTTGAGCAACCTGCCGGCGGCGGCTGCGGCATTGCGCCTGCCCGCCAGCGTGCTGGCCGGCATCGCCATCGCCGTGCTGGTCGCTGCGGGGGCACTGGTCATCGGGCTGTACCGCAGGCGCCTGGCCGAGCAGCCGCTGACCGACGCTTTGCTGGTCCAATTGGGCCGCCGCACCTTGCGCCTGCCAGGTGCACGCCTGGCCGCGCTGCAACTGCTGATCACCGCCCTGGATGTGGCTGCCGCCGCCACCGTGCTGTACCTGCTGTTGCCCGAGGCGCCACCGTTTGGTGCCTTCCTTCTGGTTTACCTGCTGGCCCTGGCCGCTGGCGTGCTCAGCCATGTGCCTGGCGGGGTGGGCGTATTCGAAGCGATCCTGCTGGCGGCCTTCGCCGACCAGTTGGGCGCCGCGCCACTGGCTGCGGCATTGCTGCTGTACCGTTTGATCTATGTGGTGTTGCCCCTGCTCGTGGCCTGCGTGTTGCTGCTCGCCAACGAAGCGCGGCGCCTGCTGTTCACGCACCAGGCGATCAAGGCGGCGTCCGGCTTGGCGGCACCGATCCTGGCGATCCTGGTGTTTCTTTCAGGCGTCGTGCTGCTGTTCTCTGGAGCCACTCCGGAAATCGACACCCGCCTGGAACACATGGGCTTTTTGGTGCCGCATCGGTTGATCGATGCCTCGCACTTCGGCGCCAGCCTGATCGGTGTACTTTGCCTGCTGCTCGCCCAAGGCCTGCGCCGTCGCCTGTCCGCCGCCTGGCTGTTGACCACGGTACTGTTGCTGGTCGGCTCGCTGCTGTCGCTGCTCAAGGGCTTCGACTGGGAAGAAGCCTGCCTGCTGACCCTCACCGCCGCCCTGCTGGCGTTGTTCCGCCGTTCGTTCTATCGTCCCAGCCGCCTGCTCGAACTGCCATTGTCGCCGGTATACCTGGTGGCCAGCGCCTGCGTGGTCGGCGCGTCGGTGTGGCTGTTGCTGTTCGCCTACCAGGATGTGCCCTACAGCCACCAGCTTTGGTGGCAGTTCACCCTCGACGCCGATGCGCCACGTGGACTGCGGGCGGCGATGGGCAGTGCGGTGCTGCTGGTGATCGTCTCGCTGACCTGGCTACTGCGCACCGCACGGCCGACCATCCACCTGCCCGATGACGACGAACTGCAACGCGCCAACCGTATCCTGCTGGCCTCCGACCAACCCGACGGCGGCCTGGCCCTGACCGGTGACAAGGCCCTGCTGTTCCACCCCAATGACAACGCCTTCCTCATGTACGCCCGCCGAGGCCGCAGCCTGGTGGCGTTGTACGACCCGATCGGCCCGGCCCAGGAGCGCGCCGAGATGATCTGGCAATTCCGCGACCTGTGCGACCTGCACCATGCGCGTCCGGTGTTCTACCAGGTGCGTGCGGAGAACCTGCCGTTCTACATGGACATCGGCCTGACAGCGCTCAAGCTCGGCGAAGAAGCGCGGGTCGACCTGCGTCGCTTCGACCTGGAAGCCAAGGGCAAGGAAATGAAGGACCTGCGTTACACCTGGAACCGCGGCGGCCGCGACGGCTTGACCCTGGAGATCCACGAACCCGGCCAGGCCCCCTTGGACGCCCTCAAGGAAATCTCCGACGCCTGGCTCGGCGGCAAGAACGTGCGTGAGAAAGGCTTTTCGCTCGGGCGCTTCAGCCCCGATTACCTGCAACACTTCCGCATTGCCCTGATTCGCTTCCAGGGGCGACCGGTGGCCTTCGCCAACCTGCTGGAAACCCATGGCAACGAACTGGCCAGCCTCGACCTGATGCGTGCCCACCCCGAGGCGCCGAAGTCGACCATGGAATTCATGATGATCGGCCTCATCCTGCACTACAAAAGCCATGACTACGGCCGCTTCAGCCTGGGCATGGTACCGCTCTCGGGCCTGCAGCCCCGGCGCGGAGCCCCCCTGACCCAACGCCTGGGCTCGATGGTGTTCCGCCGTGGCGAACAGCTCTACAACTTCCAAGGCCTGCGGCGCTTCAAGGACAAGTTCCAGCCGGACTGGGAACCTCGCTACATGGCCGTGCCGGCCGGGTTGGACCCCCTGGTGGCACTGGCTGACACCGCCGCCCTGATCGCTGGCGGCCTGACTGGATTGGTGAAACGTTGATGATCCGACGCTATTGGCTGTATGTACTGATACCCCTGCTTCTGGCCGCTGCGGCCGGCGCCGTGGCCTTCTGGCTGTGGACCCGCCCAGCCCCCGAGGCGCGCCTCGAACAACTGGCCGTCGGCGGCTTGCAAATGACCCGTGTGACGCCCGGTGTGCACGCCAAGGCCCGCGTGGCGATTGGCGTACCCCAGGACCAGGCCCTGAGCGACAAGCAGTTGCTCGACCTGAGCCAGGCTGGCGAAGCGCAACTGGTGCAGGTGATCCTGCCGCCCAACGACTGCACCCAGCAACAGCAGGCCGTGGACCAGGCGATCGACCAACTGGCTGGCAAGCCAACCGTGGTCGCCGGTATCGGCCCGGGCGCGAGCCAGGCCTGGCGCTGGCTGGCCAGCCAGTCCGACGACAAGGCCCGGGCCATTTCGGTCGACTTCAGCCTGGAGCAACCGGGCTGCACGGCCGCGCTGCCCAAGGCAGCCACGCACGGCCATTGGAACGTGGCGTGGAACGACAACCCGGACGACGCCAGTGCCGGTTTCGTACGCGACCAGGCGAACGCCGAAACCAGCATCAGCGATTACGACATCCACCTGCCACAGGTACTCAAGGCCCAGTTGACCCAGGCCCTGGTTGGCCGCGACGGCAACGCGCTGGCCATTCCCGTGGTCGAGGTGCCCGCCGGACAGACCACCGACACCGTGACCCTGTTCCTCTCCGGTGACGGCGGCTGGCGCGATCTGGACCGCGACGTGGCCGGGGAAATGGCCAAGCTCGGCTACCCGGTGGTGGGCATCGACACCCTACGCTACTACTGGCAGCACAAGACCCCGGAGCAAAGCGCTGCCGACCTGTCGGAACTGATGCAGCACTACCGTCAGAAGTGGGGCACCAAGCGCTTCGTGCTCGCCGGCTACTCGTTCGGCGCCGACGTGCTGCCGGCGATCTACAACCGCCTGCCAGCCGAAGACCAACAGCGGGTCGATGCGGTCATGTTGCTGGCCTTCGCCCGCAGCGGCAGCTTCGAGATCGAGGTGGAAGGCTGGCTGGGCAAGGAAGGCCAGGAGGCCCCGACCGGGCCGGAAATGGCCAAGTTGCCAGCGTCGAAGGTGGTCTGCGTGTATGGGGTGGAAGAGGCCGACGAGAGTGGCTGCACCGACAAGACAGCAGTGGGTGAACGCATGAAGTTGCCGGGTGGCCACCACTTCGACGAGAACTACCCGGCACTGGCCAAGCGCCTGGCCGGCGAGATCGACACCCGCCAGGGCAAGTCCAGCGTGGCGGAACAGAACTGAGCATCGCAAGGCGGGCTTGATGGCGCCCTTGTCGGAGCGGCCTTGTGCCGATCCTGCAGGGGCTGCTGTGCAGCCCTTTGCGACCGGTCCGGCGCTCCGGCAAGGCCGCTCCCACATAAACCGGTTGCAACCTGGAGGGCGGGATCTTTGTTCAGATCTCGACCTGGGTTCCCAACTCGATCACCCGGTTCAACGGCAAGTTGAAGAAACGCAGGTTGCCGTTGGCATTCTTCAGCAAGAAGGCGAACAGATTCCCACGCCAACGTGACATTCCCTCCAACCGGGAGGCGATCACCGTTTCCCGGCTGAGGAAGTAGGTGGTGCGCATCGGGCTGAAATCCAGCTCCTCCAGATGGCACAACTTCAAGGCCGCCGGCACATCCGGCTCGTCCATGAAGCCGAAGTGCAGCAGCACGCGGAAGAAGCCATCACCGTATGCCTCGACTTCGAAGCGCTCATGTTCCGGCACCCGCGGCCGATCCTCGCTCACCACCGTCAACAGTACGACCTGGCTGTGCAGCACCTGGTTGTGCAGCATGTTGTGCAACAGCGCATGGGGCACTGCGTCCGGCCGCGCGGTGAGGAATATCGCCGTGCCCTCGACCCGGTGCGGCGGCTGCACGCGGATGCTGGCGATGAACACCGGCAGCGGCAGCGCTGCCTCATCGATACGCTCGACCAGAATCTGCTTGCCGCGTTTCCAGGTGCTCATCAGCAGGAACAGCACGCCACCGGCCAATACCGGGAAGGCGCCACCCTGGACGATCTTCGGCACGTTGGCGGCGAAGAACAACCCGTCGACGAAGAGAAAGCCCAGCAGGATGGGAACCGCCAGCAGCGGTGGCCACTTCCAGAGCAGCAGCATCACCGACGACACCAAGATCGTGGTCATCAGCATGGTCCCGGTCACTGCCACGCCGTAGGCCGCGGCCAACGCGCCGGAGGACTCGAAGCCGATGACCAGCAGCACCACGCCGACCATCAGCGTCCAGTTCACCGCGCCGATGTAGATCTGCCCCTGCTCGTCACTGGACGTGTGCTGGATCTGCATGCGTGGAATATAGCCGAGCTGGATGGCCTGGCGGGTGAGGGAGAACGCCCCGGAAATCACTGCCTGCGAGGCGATGACCGTGGCCATGGTCGCCAGCCCGACCAGCGGCAGCAAGGCCCAGCCCGGTGCCAACAGATAGAACGGGTTGCGCGCCGCGTCGGGGTTCTGCAGCAGGATCGCACCCTGGCCGAAGTAGTTCAGCACCAGCGCCGGCAGCACCAGGGCGAACCAGGCACGGGCGATCGGCTTGCGACCGAAATGGCCCATGTCGGCGTACAACGCCTCGGCGCCGGTCAGCGCCAGCACCACGGCGCCGAGAATGGCCACGCCCATTCCAGGGTGGACCACGAAGAAGTTGACAGCCCAGCCCGGGTTGAACGCCTTGAGTACTTCGGGGCTCTGCGAGATGCCATGCACCCCCAGCGCCGCCAGGACCAGGAACCAGGCGACCATGATCGGCCCGAACAGCTTGCCGATCTTCTCGGTGCCATGCTTCTGCACCAGGAACAGCGCCACCAGCACCACCAGCGACAGCGGCACCACCCAGTGGTCGATGCCGTCGAAAGCCAACCCCATGCCCTCCACCGCGGAAAGCACCGACACCGCCGGGGTGATCATGCTGTCGCCGTAGAACAGCGAAGCCCCGATCAGCCCACAGATGACCATCAGCGAGCGCAGACGCGGGTATTGCGCCGTTGCCCTGCGCGCCAGGGCCGTCAGCGCCATGGTCCCGCCTTCGCCCTGGTTGTCGGCGCGCAGGATGAACATCACGTACTTGAACGACACCACCCACAGCAGCGACCAGAGGATCAGCGACAGGATCCCGAGCACGCCATCATGGTTCACCGGCACGCCGTAGCCGCCGGTAAAGACTTCCTTGAGCGTATAAAGAGGGCTGGTACCGATATCGCCATACACCACCCCAACCGCTGCCACGAGCAGGCTAATCGACCGCGCCGCACCCTGCTTCCCCGCGTGCCCGCCTTCGGCGTGACTGCTTGCCTGAACCATCGACCACTCCCGCAGACCGCCGTGAAGACCCGTAGAATTCCCCAGACGCCAAGGCCTTGCTGAAACCCGGGCGCAATGCCGCGAAGCATAGCGCAGCGTTCGTCGCTTTTCTGCTGGTCAAGCGCCCTTCTGCTCGCTAGAATTGCGCACTTTTTGATCAGAGGCGCCACAAGCGCCCGTCGAGATCGCCCCCGTCAGCGGCCGGGCGACCTGCATTCAATACCGAGGTTAGCCATGTCCACCACTCCCGCCACGCCGAAGGTCGGCTTTGTATCCCTGGGTTGCCCCAAGGCCCTGGTCGATTCCGAGCGCATCCTGACCCAGCTGCGCATGGAAGGTTATGAAGTCGTGCCCACCTACGAGGACGCCGACGTGGTGGTGGTCAACACCTGCGGCTTCATCGACAGCGCCAAGGCCGAGTCGCTGGAAGTGATCGGCGAAGCGATCAAGGAAAACGGTAAGGTCATCGTCACCGGCTGCATGGGTGTCGAGGAAGGCAACATTCGCGACGTGCACCCGAGCGTGCTGTCGGTCACCGGCCCGCAGCAGTACGAGCAGGTGGTCAACGCCGTGCACGAAGTCGTGCCGCCGCGCCAGGACCACAATCCGTTGATCGACCTGGTGCCGCCACAGGGCGTCAAGCTGACCCCGCGCCACTATGCCTACCTGAAGATTTCCGAGGGCTGCAACCACAGCTGCAGCTTCTGCATCATCCCCTCGATGCGCGGCAAGCTGGTGAGCCGCCCGGTAGGTGAAGTGCTGAGCGAGGCCGAGCGCCTGGTCAAGGCCGGCGTCAAGGAGATCCTGGTGATTTCCCAGGACACCAGCGCCTATGGCGTCGACGTCAAGTACAAGACCGATTTCTGGAACGGCCGCCCGGTCAAGACCCGCATGCTCGAGCTCTGCGAAGCCCTGAGCAGCCTGGGCGCCTGGGTACGCCTGCACTACGTGTACCCGTACCCGAACGTCGACGACGTGATCCCGCTGATGGCCGCCGGCAAGATCCTGCCGTACCTGGACATCCCGTTCCAGCACGCCAGCCCCAAGGTGCTCAAGTCGATGAAGCGCCCGGCCTTCGAAGACCGCACCCTGGCACGCATCAAGAACTGGCGCGAACAGTGCCCGGAACTGGTGATCCGCTCGACCTTCATCGTCGGCTTCCCGGGCGAGACCGAGGAAGACTTCCAGTACCTGCTCGACTGGCTGACCGAAGCCCAGCTCGATCGCGTCGGCTGCTTCCAGTATTCGCCGGTCGAAGGCGCCCCGGCCAACGACCTGGGCCTGGAAGAGGTACCCGATGACATCAAGCAGGATCGCTGGGACCGCTTCATGGCCCACCAGCAGGCGATCAGCGCGGCACGCCTGCAACTGCGCATCGGCAAGGAAATCGACGTGCTGATCGACGAAGTCGAAGAGCAGGGCTCGGTCGGCCGCAGCTTCTTCGATGCTCCGGAAATCGACGGTAGCGTTTTCATCGATGGCGACCATGGCTTCAAGCCAGGCGACAAGGTCCGTTGCCGCGTCGTCGACGCCGACGAGTACGACATGTGGGCCGAGCCTGTCTGAGGCGGCTGCCTGACTGAAAAGCCCCTGGCCCCGCATGCTGACGAAGACGATGCGGGGCCAGGGGCTTTTTGGTATGGGATGCGGGTCGTTCGATCAGAAGGTGTGGAACAGCATCAGCCCGCCTTCGCCATCGGGGCTCGCGTCGGAAAAGCCCTTGACCGCATACAGCTGGACCTTCCACTGCTGGTTGAGCTTGTGGGTAAGGAACAGGGTCAGTTCCTTGATCTGTGACCCGGTGGAAACGACTTTCTGCCGCCAGTCGTAGGAAGCGCCCGCCGTAGTGCCGGCGACTACCGGGACGGCGAAACCGAGGCTGGCGAATACCGGGTCGTCGAAGTCGCTGTCGGGCGGGTCGCCGAATTTCTTCCAGCCCAGGGTCGCGAAGCCGGTCACCGGGCCGAACGCCTTGGCGATATCGACCTGGGCAGTGTAGTCGTACTCGCCGGTGCCCAGGCACTGGTCTTCATCTGCGGTGGGAAACTTGACCTTGCCGATCAGGTCGAGCAATACGCCATTCTGGCTACCCTCGAGCAACGCATAGGCGGCGCTGGCGACCGTATCGCCCAGGCCGCTTTCCACATCCCGGCAGCCACCGGGCAGCGGGTCGCCATCGGGGCCTACTTCGGGATTGGTGATATGCAGCCAGGGTACGGTGACCTTATAGGTCATTGGGCCGGTTTCGTACTTCGCCATCACCGGGAGATACCAGATTTCCGACGTGGTGCCGGTGCCATAGTCACCGCTGGAATAGTCCATGCCTACAGCGGTGCTGAAGGTATCGGCAGAAGCCGACAAGCCGATGCCTGACAACAGGCTCGCAAAGAGAGGGAGCATGGGTTTCATCTGCACCTCAATATCCCGGAAGGAAGTGGTGTCGATGTACCCAGCCTAGTTGCTAATCGGCCAACTGTGAGGTGTCTTTCTGGTGGAATCAACGCCCGGATCGATCGGGCCGCTCTAGCTTTTCGGTTTTCTCGATCTTCTCGGGTTTTTCGACTTTTTCCACCTTTTCCACTTTCTCGATCTTCTCTACCTTTTCTACTTTTTCCACTTTCTCAGGCTTTTCCACCTTTTCGACTTTCTCGACCTTCTCGACCTTTTCCACCTTCTCGACTTTCTCTACCTTTTCGACCTTCTCCACCTTTTCGACTTTTTCCACTTTCTCCGCTTTTTCGACCTTCTCCGCCTTTTCCACTTTCTCGGCTTTCTCGACCTTTTCCGCTTTTTCTACGTTCTCCAGCTCGACCTTCTCAACGTCTTCGGCCTTCTCGACTTCGACCTTCTCCACTTCCTCGACTTTTTCCACCCTGTCGGAGCGACCACTGTTACTACCGCTTCCGGAGTGGTCCACAGTCTCGACTTGCTCCGATTTACCCGACGTGTCCACGGTCTCAGCCTTGTCATGGTCATCTTCGCGCACCTCAGAGCGCCCACCGCCATGATCGTCACTGCTACCACTGCGCCCGGTGCTGCCACTGTCACCATGACCGCTATTGCTCGACCGCCCCGAGCCACTGCCTTCATGCTCGGCATCGTGGCCCCTGTGGCCTCTTTCCGGGTTATCGACGCGATCGTCATCGAACTCGACGCGCACGGCACGGATTTCACGCGTGCCACTGAACACCCCGCTGACCCGTAGCCGTTGGTCGACCGCCAAGGACTCGGCCTGCTTGCCGACGAACACGGTATCGCGGCCCAGTTTCACCTGGACGCCTGCGACCACCAGTTGGCCATCCTGGCGGCGCTGCACCAGGCCCTCGATGACGGCCTGGTGCACTCGACCGGTGAACGGCAGGCTCGGGTCGGGACGGCTCTGCGCGACCTCCAGCTGACGCCCGGTCCACTGGCCACGCACCAGCACATCCGGCGTCGGTGCCACTCGGCTGCCCAGTTTCAGCCCTTGCAGGGTGCCGGTACGGTCGACCGACCCGATGGCACTGGCTTGTTTCAGCCCTGGCGCCCGGGCGATACGGCTCGCCACCACTGCACCATTGGCATCGCGCAAACCGCTGACCTTGACCGGATCGCCCGGCCGCAGCCCTTCGGCGACCCGCGCACCCGGAGCGAGCCGCACCGCTTGCCCCATGACACGCAGCGGCGCCGATGCATTGGGCATCGAGGTAAGCGGCCCTTCGAACACGTTCAGGATGGAAATACGCCCGGCTTGCAGGCCTCGATTGCCGGCAAACGCTTCAACCGCCACCACTTGGCCTATCGCCAGGTGATCGCTGCTGGAAGCGACGCCGTTTTCGTTCACCGGCACGTCCTTGCCGAAGTGCACTTCCAGGCCGTTCACGCAGATCGACGCGAACCCGGTAATGGTGCCGACGATCCCGGTACCTCCGGTGCCGCCTGGGCTCAGGATCGGTGCGCCGGTGCCACCGACACCGCCATTGCCGCGCTCATACAGGCTACCGTCCACGCCCTCCGCCACCGCGCCAGTCCCGCCGGTACCGCCAGGGCGCTTCTGCAGTGGCGCGCCAGTACCGCCAACGCCACCGTTGTCAGTGCGCGCACCGGTCCCCCCAACACCACCGGTCTTGGCGCCGGTACCGCCCACACCGCCGGGGAACTGCATGCCGGCGGCCCCCGCCATGCCCAGTTCGTCGCGGCTGACACATACCGGCGCCGCTTGCACTGCCATGGGCGTCATCAGGCCTGATCCGAAACCCAGGATCAGCGCGACGACACTGAGGCAGCGCATAAGGGCATTCATGGGCTAGGCGTCTTGGAAGAATCCGGATCGGTAGGTTCAGTGTAGAAATAGAGCCCGATGGTGATGCGCTGGCGTCGCTCGGGGACGGGCACATCGGCGCTTTCGAGGTCTGCGGCGCGGCGGCTGAAATCCAGCAACACCTGCATGCCGTCACTGGCGACGGCATCGCGCAGGGTGTCGACGCTGGCGGGCGTCAGCGCATCGTAGTGCACGCTGCGCTCGAAAAATGGCTGACCTTCCCCACTCAGGTTATGCACCGCTGCGCTGGCGTGGTCATGCAGGTTGTGACCGAAATACGCGGCTTTTTCATCGAAACCTTTTTGCGGCACGAACGCCTGGGCCTCAAGGTGTACGCAATCCTGCTCGTCGACCCGCACGACACCCAGACGCAACCATTCGTCGAGCACCACCCGCCCACGGATATCCGTGCTGACCTTGGCCACCAGGGCATCGAAGGAGCAGTCGCCGCCAACGCTGCTCAGCCGCGGCAGCGGTAAGGCCTGGCCGGACTCGTTGCAGAACGGCGGGCAACGGGTCCAGGTGGTCACCAGTTGGGCACCCAAGGTGATGTTCTCCGGCAGCCCTTCTGGCGATGCATCGCTCTCGGCGCGCAAGCGCCGTACATCCTTGCGATGAACCCCGGTCAACAGGCTGATGCGGCTGTCGCTGGGGGCCTTGTCGTCCAGACGAAACTCCCGGTGCGCCACATCGACGAAGACTTCCTTGAGCAGGTCGGTGAACACCGTGTAGGTGACCCCTTTGCGCAGCATCAAGCGCACCAGGGGCCGAACGACCCGGCGCAGCGCGCTTAACATAGAGGGTGGTAGGGTAGGCGGTTGCATTGAGCGCGTTCCTTGACAGATGAAAGCAGTATACGTCGCGGGAAAAGATCCCACACGATCTGTATCCACTTCCCTCCAGAGTTGAGGAATAGTTCGTCAGCGCTCAATACTCACGCGTTGCGTGGAGCAAGCACCCGCTCCGTCACAGCCCGTCAGCTCCTGCTATTGTCATCCCCGGGTTCGCCGCCGACATGAGCACCGCGGTCATCACCTTGTTCGACACCCACATGATCGCCGCGATCATCACCAGGTTCACCGCCAACGTGATTGCCATTGTCATCGCCAGGCTCACCGCCAACATGATTGCCATGATCGTCACCGGGCTCACCACCCACATGATTGCCATGATCGTCACCGGGCTCACCACCCACGTGATTGCCATGATCGTCACCGGGCTCACCGCCAACGTGGTTGCCATGATCATCACCAGGTTCAGCATGGTTGCTGCTACGCCCAGAGTTGGAGTTGCCTTCGTGGCCGCGGCCTGAGTCGTGGCCACTGCCGCTGTCGCCGGAACTTGCGTGCCCGCTACCACTGTGGCCACTGCCGCCACTGCTACCGCCGTGGCCGCTACCGCTGCCATGGCCGCCACCGCTTCCGCTACCACCGCCATGGCCACCACCACTGCCGCTTCCGCCACCGCCATGACCGCCGCCACCGCCGCTGCCGCCACCGCCATGACCGCCGCCACCGCCGCTGCCGCCACCGCCATGACCGCCGCCACCGCCGCTGCCGCCACCATGACCGCCGCCACCGCCGCTGCCGCCACCATGACCACCACCGCCACCACCATGGCCGCCACCGCCGCCGCCATCTTTGGCGAAGGCGCTGGAGCCTTGGGAAATCGAGTCGGGAATCAAAACGATGGAGGTCGACAACACGCCAGCAACGGCCACCGCCAGTAGAGCCCTCTTGAACAGCCAATGGATCTGCATTTTCCGTCTCCTGGTCATTACCGCGAGAAACGCCAAATCAGGTGAAGAATTCGTTGTATGTTTTATCTTTTCTTTGCGTGGGAATTTTTCCCACATCAAATTAATAGACCTCTCCCAGCCGCTGTTCAAGCGGCGCATGCAAAAGGCGACCGACGGTTGAACCTGGAGCGATCCGAGGTGAGTAGCGAGAGGGTCTGGGACCGGCCTGGCAGCGCCAGGTTTTACATCTATGTTTGCTGTAAGGCGATGGAGGAGATCCAGCATGCATTCGGTACTGACGCTACAAACCCCGCACCCGAGCGACTTCCCCGAGCTGGTCGAGGTCTGGGAGGCCTCGGTGCGCGCGACACATGACTTTCTCCCCGAGTACTACATCGTGCTGCTGCGCGAACAGGTGCTGCGCCGCTACCTGGATGCCGTGATGCTGATTTGCTGCAAGGATGCCCGCCAGCGTATCTGCGGCTTTGCCGGGGTCACCAACGGCCAGATCGCCATGCTCTTCGTCGCACCTGAGTACCATCGCCAGGGCGTGGGCAAGCGGCTGTTGCGTTACGCCGTGGCCGAGCTCAATGCCGAGCGCCTGGACGTCAACGAGCAGAATCACCAGGCCTTGGACTTCTACCTTCACGAAGGTTTCGAGGTGATTGGCCGTTCGGAAACCGACGGCCTTGGTCAGCCCTACCCGCTACTGCATATGCGGCGGATTCCTACGGCTTCCTAGGACAAGCGCGAAGGATGCCGTGCAATGTTTCGGAAATGGCGTATTTGACATGGATTCCCATCATCTTGGCCGGCCAGACAGGTACAATGTAGGTCTTTCCCTTCCGTGTGAATCGCTGTCATGTCAGAACCCGTGCGCCTGTCCAAACGCCTCATCGAGCAGCTCGGCTGTTCACGCCGCGAAGCCGAGCTGTATATCGAAGGCGGCTGGGTCACGGTCGATGGCGTGGTGGTCGAGCAGCCGCAGTTCAAGGTCGACGCCCAGCGCGTCGAACTGCTCCCAGGCGCCCGCGCCGAAGCCCTGGAGCCAGTGACACTGTTGCTGCACCAGGCTGCGGGCGTGGACAGCGAAACCGCCCGCGCTAGCCTGAACATGGGCAACCTCGGTGAAGCCCATCGCGAAGGCGTGCGCCCATTGCACGGCCATTTCTCCCGGCTCACCTGCGTGGCGCCACTGGAACGCGGTGCCAGCGGCCTGCAGCTGTTCACCCAGGACTGGCGCGTCAGCCGCAAGCTCGACGCTGACATGCGTCGCATGGAGCAGGAATACATCATCGAAGTCCGCGGCGAAACCACGCCTCAGGCCCTCGAGCGCCTGGCCCGTGGTGCCACGCGCAACGACCGTGAGCTGCCCAAGGCCAAGGCCAGCTGGCAGAACGAGACCCACTTGCGCATGGCCTTGAAGAACCCGCAGCCGGGTCAGATCGCCGAACTGTGCGCCTACCTGCGTCTGGAGGTGGTCGGCATGCGCCGCATCCGCCTGGGCGGCGTGCCCATGGGCAAGCTGCCCCTCGGCCAATGGCGCTACGTGGCCAGCACCGAACGTTTCTAAGCAATGCCCGTCGCGCCTGGAGGCGCGGCTCTGAACAGGATCCGAGTCACATGAACCACAACGATGTCCTGCGCAGCCTGCGCTACATGCTCAAGGTGAACGACGCCAAGATGGCCGAGATCATCGCGCTGTCCGGCCTCGAAGTTAACCCGGTGGTACTCGCCACCTACCTCAAGAAAGAAGACGAGGCGGGCTTCGTGCGCTGCCCTGAACGGGTGATGGCACACTTTCTCGATGGCTTGGTGATCCATCGTCGTGGCAAGGACGACAGCCGTGCGCCGCAACCGGTCGAGCTACCGGTGACCAACAACACCGTGCTGAAGAAGCTGCGGGTGGCCTTCGAACTCAAGGAGGACGACCTGCATGCGATTCTCAAGTCGGTGAACTTCCCGGTGTCCAAGCCCGAGCTCAGCGCCTTGTTCCGCAAGGCCGGCCACGACAACTATCGCCCCTGCGGCGATCAGTTGCTGCGCAACTTCCTCAAGGGCCTGACCTTGCGCGTGCGTGGCTGAGTGAACATGCAGTACTCGGTTTCGCCGGTCGGCATCGTGCGCTCCTGCTTCAAGGAGAAGTTCGCCATCCCGCGCCAGCCACAGCTGGCGCCCGCTGCACGCGGCGTGCTGGAGCTGCTGCCGCCGTTCGACCAAGGCGATGCGGTCGCCGGCCTGGAGCAGGTCAGCCACGTTTGGATCCTGTTCCTGTTCCACCAGGCCCTGGAGGACAAACCGCGGCTTAAGGTTCGCCCGCCACGGCTGGGTGGCAACAAGAGCATGGGCGTGTTCGCTACCCGGGCCACCCACCGCCCAAATGGCATCGGCCAATCGGTGGTGCGCCTGGAGGGCGTCGAGCCTGGGCGTCTGTTACTCTCGGGCATAGACCTGCTCGATGGCACCCCGGTGCTCGACATCAAGCCCTACGTTCCCTATGCCGATAGCGTCGGCGATGCTCGCAACCAGATGGCCAGCGAGGCGCCGCCGGCTATTGCCGTGCAGTGGCAGGACAACGCCCTGCCCCAGGCCCGCGAGCATGCCCTGCGCCTGGCTGAACCGCTGGTCGAGCTGATCGAGCAATGCCTGGCGCAGGATCCGCGGCCGGCCTATCAGCTGCCGCCGCCCGAGCGGGTGTATGGCGTGAAGTTCTGGGATGTGCAGGTCCGGTGGCATTATCCTCAGCCGGATCGGATCCGCGTGCTGGAAGTGGTGCGCGAAGGCTGAGACCATGGGTTTTCAGGCCTGCTCCTATCGCCGGAAAGCGGGCTCCTGCAGGGCTGACCGGCAGGCATAAAAAAACGCAGACCCAGGTCTGCGTTTTTTCGTTACCGCGTTCGTCTTACTTCTCGACGAAGGCGCGCTCGATCAGGTAGTCACCCGGCTCACGCATGCGCGGGGAGATCTTCAAACCGAAGCTGTCCAGCACTTCGCTGGTTTCGTCGAGCATGCTTGGGCTGCCGCAGATCATGGCGCGGTCGTCCTGCGGGTTGATCGGTGGCAGGCCGATGTCGCTGAACAGCTTGCCGCTGCGCATCAGGTCGGTCAGACGGCCCTGGTTCTCGAACGGCTCGCGGGTCACGGTCGGGTAGTAGATCAGCTTGTCGCGTACCGCCTCGCCGAAGAACTCGTTCTGCGGCAGGTGCTCGGTGATGAACTCACGGTAGGCCACTTCGTTGACGTAGCGAACGCCGTGGACCAGGATCACTTTTTCGAAACGCTCGTAGGTTTCCGGGTCCTGGATGACGCTCATGAATGGCGCGAGGCCCGTACCGGTGCTCAGCAGGTACAGGTGCTTGCCTGGGTTCAGGTCGTCCAGTACCAGGGTGCCGGTAGGCTTCTTGCTGATGATGATCTCATCGCCTTCCTTCAGGTGCTGCAGCTGCGAGGTCAGCGGGCCATCGGGGACCTTGATGCTGAAGAACTCCAGGTGCTCTTCCCAGTTCGGCGAGGCGATGGAGTAGGCGCGCATGAGCGGACGGCCGTTGTCTTGTTGCAGGCCGATCATCACGAACTGACCGTTCTCGAAGCGCAGACCCGGGTCGCGGGTGCACTTGAAGCTGAACAGGGTGTCGTTCCAGTGGTGCACACTGAGGACACGTTCGTGGTTCATGTTGCTCATTTAAATGGCTCCTGAAGAAAAACGCAGCGCGCGCAAGACGCGCAGTTGCGCGATAGTTTAGGGGCAGCGACAATATCTGTTAACTGAATTATCAAGATATGTGTTATCGGTTATATAGATATGCGATTCACACTTCGTCAGCTGCAGGTTTTCGTCGCCGTCGCCCAGCACCAGAGCGTGTCACGGGCCGCCAGCGTGCTGGCGCTTTCCCAGTCGGCCGCCAGTACCTCGATCACCGAACTCGAGCGGCAATCGAGCTGCCAACTGTTCGACCGTGCCGGCAAACGCCTGGCGCTCAATGCGCTTGGCCATCAACTGCTGCCCCAGGCCGTGGCGCTGCTCGACCAGGCCAAGGAAATCGAAGACCTGCTCAACGGCAAGTCCGGTTTCGGCTCGCTGGCGGTGGGCGCGACGCTGACCATCGGCAACTACCTGGCCACCCTGCTGATCGGCAGCTTCATGCAGGTGCACCCGGAAAGCCAAGTGAAGCTGCATGTGCAGAACACTGCGCACATTGTGCAGCAGGTTGCCCACTACGAAATTGACCTGGGTCTGATCGAAGGCGATTGCAATCATCCCGACCTCGAAGTGCAGCCCTGGGTCGAGGACGAACTGGTGGTGTTCTGCGCGCCGCAACATCCATTGGCCACGATTGGCCACGCCGATGTCGAAACCCTGTCGCACGAAGCATGGATCCTGCGCGAACAAGGTTCTGGCACGCGCCTGACCTTCGACCAGGCCATGCGCCATCATCGCGCCAATCTGAACATCCGCCTGGAACTGGAACACACCGAAGCCATCAAGCGTGCGGTGGAGTCAGGCCTGGGCATAGGCTGCATCTCGCGCCTGGCCCTGCGCGACGCCTTCCGCCGCGGCAGCCTGGTACCGATCGAGACCCCGGAACTGGACCTGATGCGCCAGTTCTACTTCATCTGGCACAAGCAGAAATACCAGACCTCGACGATGCGCGAGTTTCTCGAGCTATGCCGCAGCTTCACCGCGGGCTTCACCCGCAGTGATGAAATCGTGTTGCCGCAGATCGCTTAAAGCAGGATCACGCCCCAGACCAGCGCAACCATGGTCAAGGCCACGAACTGCGCAGCGCTGCCCATGTCCTTGGCGTTTTTCGACAGCGGGTGACGCTCCAGCGAGATGCGGTCGATGGCCGCCTCCACTGCAGAGTTGAACAGCTCGACGATCAGCCCCAGCAGGCACACCGCGATCATGATGGCCCTTTCGGCACGGCTCACCGACAACCAGAATGCCAACGGGATCAACACCACGTTGAGCAATACCAGCTGGCGAAACGCCGCTTCCCCGTTGTAGGCCGCACGCAGGCCGTCCAGCGAATAGCCGGCGGCGTTGAAGATGCGTTTCAGGCCCGTCTTGCCCTTGAATGGCGACATATGCGTCCCTTCACCAATAAAAAAGGCCCGCAGCCTAGTCGGGCCTGGGTCAAAAAAGCGTGAATTGGCAGCCGCTCAGTTGCTGGCAACCGATTCCAGTTGTTGCAGCAGCAGCGCTGCCTGGGTTCGGGTACGCACGCCCAACTTGCGGAAGATCGCGGTCACGTGGGCCTTGATGGTCGCCTCGGACACGTTCAGCTCATAGGCGATCTGCTTGTTCAGCAAGCCTTCGCAGACCATGGTCAAGACGCGGAACTGCTGTGGCGTGAGGCTGGCCAAGCCTTCGCTGGCCGCCTTGGCCTCGGCCGAGACATCGACCTTCTCGAACGCCTGCGGTGGCCACCAGACCTCGCCATCCAGCACTTTTCTCACAGCGTCCTGGATCACTTCGAGCCCGCTGGACTTGGGGATGAAACCACTGGCCCCGAATTCACGCGACTTCACCACCACTGCGGCTTCTTCCTGGGCCGAGACCATCACCACTGGAATCTGCGGGTATTGTCCACGCAACAGGACCAGCCCGGAGAACCCGTAGGCACCGGGCATGTTCAGGTCCAACAGGACCAGGTCCCAGTCGGATTTCTCACTCAGGCGGGTTTCCAGCTCGGCGATGCTCGCCACTTCAACCAGTCGGACATCCGGGCCCAGTCCGAGGGTAACGGCCTGGCGCAACGCGCTACGAAACAGCGGGTGGTCATCGGCAATCAGGATTTCGTATGTGGCCATCGATCTATGGATCCTGTTCTGTGCCAGGCGCGTGCGGGGGTAGGTAGAGCGCCTGGCGGGGAATCGGCAGCAAGGATGCCGAGCACGGCCGGGGATGGTCAAGCCAAACGCCCTGCCGAACACGCCCACCCTGGCTGCCAGCCCCGATATTATGAACCAATCCAGGGCATATGCCCCTTGGACTATAGGAAGGTATGCAAACGCTGGTGGGCAGCGTCCTGCTCATCCAGCGGCAGGTGCCGCTTGGCGCTCAGGTAATGCAAGCTGAACACGTCGAGGTAGGCATCCAGCGCCTGGGAGGCGCGCACGTCGCCGGCCAGCTCCAGGCACATGGCCGCGACCTCGGCGGTGCAGAAGTGATCGTCGCGCTTGGAGCGGCGCAGGCGGTAGCGCGACATTTGCTCGGCCTCAAGGCTCAACACCGGGAAACGGTCCAGGTACGGGCTCTTGCGGAACATCTTGCGCGCTTCGGTCCAGGTGGCATCGAGCAGAATGAACAATGGCCGCTTACCCGGCTCGCGCACCACCTCGGTGACCACGCGTTCCTGGGCGACGAACTCGCCAGGGAAGACGATGTAGGGTTGCCACTGCGGCTGCTCGAGCAGCGCCAGCAACTGCTCATCGACCGACGTGCGCAACCAGCCGAATGCCGAGGTATCCTCGATCAGGTCGGCGATCAGCCAGCCCGTGTTGGTCGGCTTCAATGGCTCGGTGTCATGCATCAGCAAGCACACGCCTGAATCGGCCTGGACCTTGGGTTTCCATTGGCACAGGCAATGGCTGGCGATGACGCGGCAGTCCGAGCAACGGATGGCACGGGATCCACGGGCAATGAAAGGCTTGATGCTGCGGGCCAGGCGCTCGGCGCGCAGGCGCGCTACGGCGTGGCTCATGCTGGCGAGCCTTGGGACGAGTAGAAAGTGAACACTGCGGTAACTCGGAGTAGACAGAGCGCCAGTCTACCAGAACAGCCACCTTTTGCCCGTGCAAGCGCTCCCGCCCGCCCTTATAATCCGCGCTTTGGCGGCCAAAGAATGCCCTCGCCCGTAGGGTTTCACGGAACGTCGCCTGCCGGCGCATGTCAAAGCGCCAGTCAACGAACCAGGAGAGATTCATGCTGCGTCTTATCGTCCCGACCCTGAGCCTGCTGCTTGCCCTGCCATTGGCAGCCCAGGCTGCCTCCAAGCAGGATTACGACCTGAACAAAACACTGCAGAAGGTCGCCAAGGAGAGCAGCGTCGGTACGCCGCGTGCAATCAACGAAGACATCCTGGACCAAGGCTATACCGTCGAGGGCAAGGCGCTGGTCAACCACTTGAGCGTACGCGCCGAGCATGCCGCGCGCATGCAGGAAAACCCCGAGATCGTGCGTAGCCAGATGGGTGATAGCGTGTGCCGCAACAGCGGCTTCCGCAATCTGATGTCCAAAGGCGCGGTCATGGTCTATCGCTTCACCGTGTACAAGACCAACCAGCCGGTCATGGACCAGGCCTTCGACGCCGCCAGTTGCACGGCTGGCAACAAGAAGAAGTAACTAGCTCGGCTGATCCTCATGGGCGCGCCGCGAATCCTCGTCGGCGCGCATCTCCGCTAGCATCGCCTGCAGGTAGCGGGACTGGCACTCAAGCACTGCCAGCCTGCGCCGACATTCGGCCTCAAGGCTCACATGATGCTCATGCGCCGCATGTTCCAGCTGCTGATACAGCTGCCGGTCTACCTCGATGACCAAGCGATGCATAGGCCACCTCCCCGTCTTCAGCACCTTCGCTTCCCCAGTTAACCAAAGCCGCACGCCCTGTGGCCAGGTGCCGACGAGTGGCGAATGCCAATCCGCTTCGGCACGAACGAGGCTGAGGGTCTAGATTGATAGCGAGCGTCCAAGAAAAACGAGATGAACTTACTGCGACCTGCAGCACGGCCTTGCAGGCCCACTGCAATGCTCGAGTGGCATGCTCGAGCCACGGCAGCCCGAGACACACGAAGTGTCCATGAGGTTTTGCTGCAGAAGGAGACGTTGAATGCCTTACCTTCCAAACGAACGCCTGTTCAATTACTTCTCAGAAAATGGCATCGACCTGAGCAACATCGACGAACAACTGCAATTGGTGGCCCCGAACAGCCCCAATCTGCCGCTCTACCGCGACATGATGCTGACCATCCTGCGCATGGCTCACGACGACAGCGACCGCTGGAGCGCCAAGATCACCTTGCAGGCGCTGCGAGAACTCGACCACTCCTTCCGTACCCTGCAGCGCTACAAAGGCCGCCGCAAGGTCACCGTATTCGGCTCGGCGCGCACGCCACTGGAACACCCCATGTACGCCTTGGCCCGCGAACTCGGCGCGACCCTGGCCCGTTCCGACCTGATGGTCATCACCGGAGCCGGTGGTGGCATCATGGCCGCGGCCCACGAAGGGGCCGGCAGCGACCATAGCCTGGGCTTCAACATCACCTTGCCTTTCGAGCAACATGCCAATGCCACGGTGGATGGCACCGACAAGCTGCTGCCCTTCCATTTCTTCTTCATTCGCAAGCTGTTCTTCGTCAAGGAAGCCAATGCGCTGGTGTTGTGCCCTGGCGGCTTCGGTACCCTCGATGAGGCGCTGGAAGTGTTGACGCTGATCCAGACCGGCAAGAGCCCGCTGGTGCCGGTGGTTTTGCTGGACTCCCCTGGAGGTTCGTTCTGGCGCGATTGCCTGGGCTTCATCACCCGCCAACTGGAAGAGAACCGCTACATCCTGCCAACCGACCTCAAGCTGGTGCGCCTGGTGCACAGCGCCGACGAGGCGGTGGAGGAAATCAATCAGTTCTACAGCAACTATCACTCCAGTCGCTGGCTGAAGAACCAGTTCGTCATCCGCATGCACCATGCACTGAGCGAAGCGGCGCTGTACGACATACAGGAAGGTTTCGCCGACTTGCGCCTGAGCGGAAAATACCATCAGCAAGCGGACAACGGCTTTGAACACGAGGTGGGTAATTTCAGCCACCTAACGCGGCTGACTTTTGCCTTCAACGGCCGAGACCAGGGCAGGCTGCGCGAATTGGTGGACTTCATCAACCTGCCGGAAAACTGGGCCAAACCACAGCCGATGCATACCACGCAGCGTGCCCGGGAAGCGTTGAAGGCCAGCTAGAGGGCCTAGGGCTTGATCAAGGCTAACGGCCTCATCGCCGGCAAGCCGGCTCCTACAGGCTTTATGCAAACCTGTAGGAGCCGGCTTGCCGGCGATGAGGCCATCGAATCAGTAATCGTCCAGATCTCGCCCGTTGAGCAGGCGGCCGATCATGTCCATGGGGAAGCCACGGTAGGCGAGGAACCGCGTCTGCTGGGCACGACTACGAGGATCATGAGGGCGCTGCCCCGCGAACTTGCGCTGCCAGGTGTCCCTGAGTAGCGCCGCCCAGTCCACTTCGCTTTCGCGCAGTGCCTGGTCGACATCACCACGGTTAAGGCCACGCTGGCCCAATTCCTCGCGGATGCGTGCAGGACCGTAGCCGGAACCGGAGCGGTAGCGGATGAAGCTTTCGAGGTAGCGGGCTTCACTGAGCAGCCCTTCTTCGGCAAGCCGATCGAGCGCAGGCTCGATCAGCTCATCGGTTGCGCCGCGCTGACGTAACTTGCGCGTCAGCTCCACTCGACCATGCTCGCGGCGCGCGAGAAGGTCCATGGCTGCCCGCCGGACCGCGACGGGGTTGTCGAGTACGACGGGCATACGCGTCTATCAGTAGCCAGCGTCGGCGTCGGCTACATCGTCAGCGTTGGCATCGGCGGCAGCAGCCTTGCCAGCGGCGGCAACGGCACCAGCGTTGAGCAGCTTGTCACGGATCTGCTTCTCGATCTCGTTGCCGATGGCTGGGTTTTCTTGCAGGTACTTGGCGGCGTTGGCCTTGCCCTGGCCGATCTTGTTGCCCTGGTAGCTGTACCAGGCACCGGATTTTTCCACCAAGCCCTGGGCAACACCCAGGTCGATGATTTCGCCGTTGCGGTAGATACCCTTGCCGTACAGAATCTGGAACTCGGCCTGACGGAACGGCGGCGAGACCTTGTTCTTGACGATCTTGACGCGGGTTTCGCTACCGACCACCTCGTCACCTTCCTTGACCGCACCGGTACGACGGATGTCCAGACGCACCGAGGCGTAGAACTTCAGGGCGTTACCGCCGGTGGTGGTCTCCGGGCTGCCGAACATGACACCGATCTTCATACGGATCTGGTTGATGAAGATGACCAGGCAGTTGGCGTTCTTGATGTTACCGGTGATCTTGCGCAGCGCCTGGGACATCAGGCGAGCCTGCAGGCCCACGTGCATGTCGCCCATCTCGCCTTCGATCTCGGCCTTGGGTACCAGGGCGGCAACGGAGTCGACGATGATTACGTCAACGGCGTTGGAGCGCACCAGCATGTCGGTGATTTCCAGGGCCTGTTCGCCGGTGTCCGGCTGGGAAACCAGCAGGTCGTCGACGTTGACGCCCAGCTTGCCGGCGTACTCGGGGTCGAGGGCGTGCTCGGCGTCGACGAAGGCGCAGGTGGCGCCGTTTTTCTGGGCTTCGGCGATGACCGACAGGGTCAGCGTGGTTTTACCCGACGACTCCGGGCCGTAGATTTCGACGATACGGCCTTTTGGCAGGCCGCCGATGCCCAGGGCGATGTCCAGGCCCAGGGAGCCGGTGGAGATGGCCGGGATGGAAGTGCGCTCATGGTCACCCATGCGCATGACCGCGCCTTTGCCGAATTGGCGTTCGATTTGACCCAGGGCCGCAGCCAAGGCGCGCTTCTTGTTGTCGTCCATTGAAATCCTCACGTGTTCGACTTGGCCCTGACGGCCGGAATACCTGTATAAGTAGCCAGTATTATTCCACAGGCGAGCGCCGAGGCAAACCCCTGTCGTCGATTTACTCAGCGCCGAGCTGTAACAAGCCGTCTAACGCGGCGATCACCGTCTGTCGACGCACCGCTTCGCGGTCGCCGTCGAAGTGCCGGCGCTCGCTGCTGACATGGTCGCCATCGGCCCAGGCCAGCCACACGGTGCCCACTGGCTTGGCGGGTGATCCGCCGTCTGGCCCGGCCACGCCGCTCACCGCAACGGCAAAGCGTGCGCCGCTGGCGGCCTGGGCGCCACGGGCCATGGCCTCGACGACTTCCTGGCTGACTGCGCCGACTTGGCCGAACAGGGTCTCGGGGACGTTCAGCTGGCGGGTTTTCTGGCTGTTGGAGTAGGTGATGTAACCGGCCTCGAACCAGGCCGAGCTGCCCGGCACACGGGTGATGGCCTCGGCGATGCCGCCGCCGGTGCAGGATTCGGCGGTGGTGACGTGGGCGTTGAAGCGGCGCAGGTGTTCGCCCAGGCGGGTGGCGAGAACGGTGATCGGGTCCATGGGTGGGGTCCTTGGGGAGGTGGGGGATACCGTAGCATTTGGGGTGTGCGATTGAGAAATGTAGCGGCGCCCGAACTGTGGTTCGCGAGGTGTGCACTTGAGAGGTGCAGCGCCGCACAAATCGAGCGCCGCCCGCGCGGCGCTTCGCGGGACAAGCCCGCTCCCACAGTTCGTTGCAACAAACCTATGTCTGATAGGCCATGGTTGTCAGCCTGGTGGGCCCGGCGCGATATTTGTGTTGGCGCAGGGCACACCACGATATTCGGTGGTGCCGCCAAAGGCGAACAACCCTGGCCTGACAGACATAGGTTCGTTGCAACAAACTGTGGGAGCGGGCTTGTCCCGCGAAGCGCCGCGCGGGCGGCGCTCGATTTGCGCGGCGCTGCACCTCTCAAGCGCACACCCTGAACCACCGCCGCTTCTCCGCCATGCCCCCACCCCACCACCTGTAAGAAGATTCCGAACCTGAATCCAAATGCTTCAGTGGCACAACCATGCCGAACTATCCTACGCCCCGTGTCGGATGCCGTCTGATAGGCGGGGAAATACCCCAGGGGTAAGGTCACGGTTCGCCCATATGGCGAGCGGCTGTGAGAAGCCGTCGTGCCCCCTACTGCAGTGGCTTTCTGTCATGGCAGCCGTGCGCGTGCAGACTTCGGTCTAGCCGCGAACTCGGGGCGCGGACTTCTCACCTCGCGTACGGCTGCCACCCGATCTGTGAGAAGTGCATGGTGGCGGTTTTTTTGGATTAACCCCGTGGAAATCACCATGAAAAAAATGGTACCCGACCCACCCACTGACCTCAATTCCCCCCGCTACACATTTCCCCCTCACCTCCCCCGCGAACAAGCCCTGCTTTACGCCGCCAAGCTCATGGAAAGCCTCACCAAAGCCAGCGACAAGTACCTGAACGCCAAAACCGATGAAGCCGCCACGTCCGCCCTCGACGAACTGGCAAGACCCACCGACTTGCTGGCAGCAGTCCTCATCCACCTCCAAAACCTGGAGCGTGCGCGATGAAAACCACGCTCGGCTCCCGCACCACCGCAGGCCAGACGAAATTCTCCGAGCTATACGCCATCCGCCCGGGTATCCCCCTCGATCATGCCTTCTCCGAACTCTCCGCCCTGCTCGGCTGCATCGAGCACCTTATGGCGGAGGCCGAAATGGAGAGCAACCTGGTCGCCGGCAGCGCAGCGCGTATCCTCAGCGCCATGGCCAAGGCTCTGATCAACGACATGGAGATCGGCTTCAATTGTGGTGATTGACCTCCACAAGACCCCGGTGGGAGCAGCCTTGTGTCGCGAAAGGGTCGCACAGCGGCCCCCATACTCCAGGATCGCGGCTAAAACCCGGGGCTGCTCTGCAGCCCTTTCGCGACACAAGGCCGCTCCCACAGCTACTGCGCGTTCCCAAGCACCTCGCGCACATAATCCTGACACCCCCGCAACGCCATCAATCCCCGGTCACCTTCATCGGTAATGGCGATAATTCGTCCAGCATGCGCCGGCTCAAGTCGGGCGCGTACGGCGCCATGATCCATGCCGCCGGCGCTGGCAGCGGCTGGCACAAAGGTGCAGGCGCCATCGCGCTCGACCAGGGCCGACAAGCGCACATCGGCAGTAGCCAGGCGATCACGCAGGCGTGCTTGAGACTGTTGCGCATCGCTCAACTCCTTGAAGTAACGGCTTTCGCTGTCACGCAGACGCTGTTCCAGGCCTTGGCGTTGCTCGCGTTCCCCCTTCAACTGCGCTACCAGCGCCTGGGCCTGGGCCGCGCCCTGCTCCGCCAGCGAACGACCGCAGCGCCAACCCTGGGCATGCCAGCCGAGCACCGCGCACACCAGCATCAGCAGCCCGCCCACGGCCAACTGCACACGGCTCAGCACAGTACCTCCCGCGCTCTCGCCCACAGTTTGAGGCGATCTTCCAGACCATTGAGCCCGCCATTGATGAGCCGGGTAATGCGGTTGAACTCGCCTTGGTCGGCGAGCGCATTGAGGCCGCGCGATTGCCAGAACCAGGCCGCCGATTCGCACGCCCAGCGCGGTTGCTCGAGCAGTTGCGGCTGCTCCAGTAGACGTTCGTCGCCAAACAGGGCGCGGCTGCAAGCCTGGTAATTATTGTGACCGGTGACCTGGATCAGCCCCCGCCCCCGGTAACGCTGGCCATCACCATCGGCCTGGGGCGTGTTGCCCAGGCGTAGCGCCAGGCTGCCAGTGTCGTAACGCGCCAGGTATCGGTCGTTGCCCAGTTCGCGCACATAACGCAATTGGCCGGATTCATGTCCGACCTGGGCGAGAAAAGCCGCCACGCGCCTGGGATTGTCGATTTCCCAGCGCGGCATGCAGGCATTGAGCGCCGGTAGAAAATCGCCCGCTACAGGGCGGGCGTTGGGCAGTATCTGCACCAGTTGTGATTCGCTGAGCATTCTTGTTTACCTCTTCCAATGAGTCATCAATCAGCGTCGCCTGACGCTACCTTTGGCCTGCACCTTGCCCGCCTTGCCGCCGTTGCACTGCACGGTGGTGAGCCAGCCGGACGCGGTGAAAACCTGTTCCACCGAGTCGATCAGGTATTGGCCGTCGAGCCCAGTGGCAAAGCCTTCCAGGTCAATGCTGCGCTCGGCGAACAGGTCGGTGCGCCCTGGCAGGTCCAGGCGCACGCTGGCGGTGTCGCGGTTGAAACTGGCCAGGCGCGCCCTGGCGGCCTGTTCGGCAGCGCTGCGGTCGGGGTACAGGTGGCGGTCGGTGTGCACCGGCCGCTGACCGTTCGCCGCTTGTCCGTTGGCCAGTTCCACAACTTTCTGCTCGCCAGTGGCGGGATCCTGGTAGCGGGTGCGTACGATGGCTCGCGCGGCCTTGTCATCCAGGCGGAACTGCCACTGTCCGACGTCGGCGCGAGTCAGGTTGACCACGCCCAAGGGCTTGCCAGTGGCGCTCTGCCCCGCCTGGCGTGGCAGCACCAGCAACTGGCCGTTGCCCAGCTTGGCGGTGCAGTCGTACTGGCGGGCCAGGCGGGTGATGAAGTTGAAGTCCGATTCGTTGTACTGATCGACCCTGGCCACCTGGGTGAGCACCGGGCAGATCGCCTGCCAACCATTGCGCGCGCCGATCTCGGCGACGATGCGCTGCAGGGTCACGGCTTCCCAGCTACCGCTGCGGATGGTCCGGCCGCTGCCACGCAGGTCGCTGGCCTTGCCGCGGATTACCAGGGTGTCCGGTGGACCTGACAGTTCCACCTCGTCCACCGTGTAGCGCCCCAGACGCGCCAGGGGCTGGCCGATATAGCCCAGGTGCACCTCGATCGATGCACCCCGGGCTGGCAGGGCCACGACGCCATCGCGGGCATCGATGCGCAGCTCGAAGTCATCGGACTCCATGCCGGGTTTATCGGTGGTGCGCAAGAGCAGCAGGCGGTCGTTGATCTGGAAGGTGATGTCGTTGCCGTCGGCAACGATGCGAAATTGCGGTTGCATGGGTGTGGCTCCGTTGGGGTTGCGCCATCAGTCCCACAACTGGACGGTGGCCATGCCCGGCACGCTGACCTCGGGCAAGCGAATCAACACGCCGCTGCGAAACGGTTGTGCCTCGTCCGCCAGGCCCTGATTGGCTTTGAGCACCGCCTCGACGGTGCCGTTGAGGTGGCCGTAGTAATGCTGGCAAAGCGTGTCGAGGACATCGCCCTCAGAGGTTCTGCAGGTCTTGGCCATAGCTGACGAACTCCAGTGAGAAGCCTTGTTTACGCGGAATGCCACCCGCCAGCAGGAGGCCCTGGTCCTCCTCGATGCTGGTCAGGCACCAGTTGCCGAGCACTTCGCCATAGCCTGTGGTCAACGACAGCGGCAGCAACTGGCGACCGATGTCACGCAGGGTTTGCAACTGGCCGAGGCCACCTCTGAAACCTGGGAAAATGGCCCCACGGATGCTGATGGTTTCTTCGCCCAGGCTTACAGCCTGCTGGGCGTTTTCTCGGCTCAGGCGCTCCTGAGCGGCCCAGCGAAAACGCGTTTGCCGACGCAACTGGTCGAAGGCAGCGGTGTCGAGGTTGAAGTAGTAGGGCGCGGCATTGGCCTTGAGCGGCTGCAGCACCAACAGATGCGGGAACGGCGTGATCGCTTCGGCAGCGGGTGTGGTCAGCGGCGCAAAGCCGAGCGCGGACATCACGCCGCTGGCCACGGCCTGCGCGTCACCGATCACCCGACGGATTGCCGCGCCAGCCTTGCCCAGGTGCTCGGCGAAGGCATCGACGCGGTCACGCACCTTGCGCACCGTTTCGACGGTCTGGTCGTACTTGGCGATCACGTTGTCCACGCGCTGCTTGGCCGAGTCGATCGCGCGCATCGTGCGTTGCAGTCGCTTGCCGATCTCCGGGCCGATCCAGGGCAACGCTTCGAGTTCGGCAGCCGCCTCCTTCACATGGCCAACCGCCTGGTCCATCGGTTCGAGCATGGCGTCGGCACGCCGACGCCCCTCCTCGCCCGCCTTGACCAGTGCATGCAAGCCGCCTTGCAACTGCTCCAGGTAGGTCATGGGTACTCCTCATGGGTTGGGTTGATCGACCATCTGCACCGAACGCGCCTGACGCATCAGGTCGTCCAGCACCCGACGGGCGATGGCTTCCAGTTGCTGCAGGGTGGTCGGGTCGTCGAAGTTGTTGTTCAAGGTCACCGGCATGTTGGCGGTGAACGTGAACTGTTGGTTGATGATGGGTGGCGGGGTGGGTAGCGATTCGGGTGTCGCCGAAGCGGACTCGGACTGCGAGGTGCTTTTGATCGGTTCGGTAACCTGGACGGGCTGCACAGCGGGCGTTGCAGTGCCCTCGCCCGCAACCGAAGCATCGTTGCCAGTGAACGAAGCCACGGCCCTGCCCAGCTGGCTGCCTGCGCTTTCCCCGACCATGCCGCCCAACACGCCGCCTATCAGGCCACCCAATACAGTGCCGAGCACCGGCACCACGGACCCGAGCGCAGCACCTGCGGCCACGCCGGCCAGCGTCCCGCCCAGCCCTCCTGCTGCCTGGCCGTAACCCTCAAGCTTCTGTGCTGTCGTGCCGTCGCTGGTGTAGGTATCAACTGCTTGCAGCCCGGCACTGAGGTAGGCAAGTCCAGGAACACGTTTGAGCAGCGTTGCGGCCTTGGGCAGGTGCAGGCTCGCGCCAAGCGTCGGTTTGCCAGGTAAGGGAAAAACAAGTGGGGTGCCCGCCGTTGGAGGGCTGGCGGTGGCCGTCGGTAACGTCGCATCGCCCGCCTGTTCTTGCAGCGCTTGCGATTGCTCTGCGCCCTGCGGCTGGCCATTTCCACGCCGAGCATTGTCACCGGCCTTACCACGCGGTGCCGCTTCGTCCACTTCACCGGCCACAGTGCCAGCGTCGCGTCCCTCGTCCCCGGGACGCAACGACACGCCATTGAAAGCAGTTCGGCTGTCGTGCCAGTGCGCACTCGTCGCACTGACGATCGTCATCTGCGTATTCGTTGCGCTGTCTGATCCAAGCCCTGAAACGACCACGAGGCCGCTGGCTACAACGGCGGTGGTGCCAATCGTCGAAGCCGCTGACTGCGGTTGCTCCTGAGCCGGTGCAGCAGGGGTATCCGCAGCCTCGCTGCCAGGTTTCCCGCCATCGTCCCGCTGCGCCTTGGCATCCTGGCTGCCCCAGTTGTACAGCAGGCTCGCGACACGTTCACCGATGCCCTCACCCACTGGACCGAGCACATCGGCGCCATACTCTTTAGCCCACTTGCTTTTGAACAAACCGGACAGCACCGTACCGAACATGCGACCACCAAGTTCGCCAAGCGCGCCACCGACACCTTTGGCCTTGGCCTCGCCGTCCTCACCGGTGATCAGCGCCTTGCCGATCTTGCCGATGGTCCCGGCACTGTTTTCCCGCAATTCCTTACGGGCCAAATCGGTTATCTCGCGCCGCGTGTCGGGAGGCAGGCGACGCATGCCCTCACGCGCAACATAGCCGCCAGCGACCGCAGTGCCACCGATCGCGGCGACCGCCCCCGCGCCTCTGAGCGCCGCGCCCGCGTTGTCCTGCTTAGCCGGCGAGGCCGCTGGAGGCCGTGCCTGCGATTGCCCCGATGCGGCAACGCTTGCGTGTTGCATGACCAACGACGAATGCTGGACGACGACCAGCGTCGACTGGATGCGCAGCGGTTTGAAACGCGCCAACCCAGTGAGCACCTGATCCAGCAGCAGATAATGTCGGCGCAGGCGCTCGACGGCGCCGACCTCGTCGTCCAGGCGGGCAATCTGTTCCTCATGTTGCTGTTGCTGATCCAACGCCAACTCGCGTTCGACCTGGCGTACCTTGCCCAGCTCCAGACCCAGGCGGATCACTTCGCCGATGAGCCTGCCGAGCCGGGTGCCGTCGGCCTGCCTGCGCAGGCGTTCGAAATCACGGCGCAGCTGCTCGATGGCAGTGCCCAGAGGATTGGTGAAGGTGACGCCGAGCCCGAGGGTGAACACCTGTGTGCTCGCCATGGAGTCCTCCTTGTCACGGGGCGAGCCACCAGACCATGTCGCTATAGGACATGGTCATGATGTCGCTCGCGGAAAAATTCAGCTCCTTGGCCAGCCGCCTGGCAGCGGCCTTTTGCCGGGCGGGGTCAAAGTTCGTCGTCCTGCACCAGGCGAAAATAGCCGCTTTGCAGGCGGCTATAGTCCTTCAGGGCAAGGCCTTCGAGATCCTTGATGCCGACCTCGGCCAGCGAGGCGAACAGGTTCAGCTCGCGCTGCTCGTCGTCGCTGGCGCCACCGGCCTGGGCATTGCGGATGTCGCGCACGGTCGGTGCCCGCAGCGTCAGGCTGTCGACCTGCACGCCATTGGCCTCGCTGGAGCGCGACAGGCGCACGGTGACGCGCTCGGCGTCCAGGGTCAGCCACTGCGGCTGCTTTTTCGCTTGGGCCACGGTGCTTCTCCTCACAGGCCGAGTGCGGCGCGCTGGGCGGCCAGTTGGTCGACGCCGTCGATCACCCGCTTCATGCCCAGGGCGTCGATCTCGTAGATCACCCGGCCATCGACTTCGAGCTTGTAGTAGGTCAGGCCGACGCTGTGCTTGATCTCGGCTTTTTCGCCGGATTTCCAGTCGCCCATGTCGATCTCCTTGAGGCTGCCGCGCAGGGTCACCACCACCGGATTGATCTTGCCCTTGAGGCCCTTGAAGGCGCCGCGGAAGGTGCCGTTGAAGCCGCTGCCATCGGCCAGGCCGAAGAATTTCAGCGCTTCGCGGCGCACGCCAGTGGTGGTGAACGCTGCTTCCTGCTTCTCCATGCCCATGTCCATCTCCACCGGCATGTCCAGGCCGCCGGGGCGATGTTCTTCCATCTTCAGGGTGAGCTTGGGCAGGGTCAGGCTGGGTACATCGCCCTGGAAGCTGACGCCGTCGACGAACAGGTTCAGGTTGGCCAGGGTTTCGGGAATCATTGCCATGTGTGTGCGCTCCTTAGGCGGCGGAATCGAGGACTTCGGTCAGCCACTGGTTGGTGACTTCGACGCGGAAATTGGGGTTTTCGGCAGGCGGTACGTCGGTGAAGCGGATGTTCCAGTAGACCTTGCCCTGCTCGAGCTGGCTGGCGGTGTTCAGGTCGGGGTCGGCGAACACCTCGAAGTTGATGATCGCGCCCTGGTTCTTGAGGTCGCGCATGAACGCCTGCAGGCCCTCGGTGACGTCCTTGACGTAGGTGGCGGTGATGGCGCGGTCGACGGCCCACTTGTGGCCGTAGAGGATCGCGTCCATGACGATGTCCATGGTCCGTACGCGGGTGACGAACGCCCATTTCGGGTCGCTCGACAGGGTGCGGTTGCCCCACAGGCGGAAGCCGTCGTCACGAATGATGGTGGCGATGTTGGCGTTGTTGAGCAGGTTGGCGCGGCAGGTATCGTCGCCATCGAGGAACTCGACTGCGCGGGTGGTGCCGGTGATGCCGACGAACTCCTTGTTCGAGGGCGAGGCCCAGAAGCCGTACTCGCTGTCGGTCCAGGCGAACAGCCCGGCGACCCAGGCCGAAGCTGGCGCGTCGAGGGTGGCTTCGTCGCCGTTGTCCCAGTACTGCACGCCGGGGTCGACCAGGAACGCGCGCTTGGCACCGAAGTTCTCGGCGTAGCCGATGGCCGCTTCGTCGGTGGTGTTGGGGCCGTCGATGATGGCGATGCCGCGCAGCTTGTCGGCCAGCGCCACCAGGGCGGTGCCGACGGCCTGGGTGGCGCTGTGGCCAGGTGTGGCCAGCAGGCGTGGCTGGGCGTTGAAACGGCTCTTGCCATCGAGCAGCGCCTGCAGGCCGGTGCGTTTGCCGTCGGCCTGGACGTTGCCGATGATCGCCGAGGTCTGCTCGGCGTCATCCTCCAACTTGGCCACGCCGCAGGCGACGATCACGGCCTTGGCCCGGGTATAGATGGCGCGGCAGGCGCGGGTGATGGCCGAGTTCTGCCCGAACGCCGCGACCGCTTCGCGTTCGCTGGTAATCAGCACCAGGTCGTTGGGCTGGGCCGTGGTATCGGCGCCGGGGGTGAAGGTGTCGACCAGGCCGATGATCGAGGAGGAAGGCAGCGCGATGCTGCGGGCTCCGGTGTCGACGTTGGTCACGGTGACGCCGTGGAAAAATCCGCTCATAGATACTCCAGAAAGAAGAAGGCCCCGCGAGGGCGGGGCCGGAGGTGGTACAGCAGAAAAGAAAACGCCCCGGGGTGCGGGGCGTTATTGGAATTGGGTGGGAAGCCAGGTGGGCTCGACGGGGCGGCAGGCAGAATCGGGGAAAGATTCCGATTGTGGCCAGTCGCGAAGCGCTTGGCGGTATACCAGCAACTCGTTAAATTGCTCGATAGTCAGCGTGGGGGCTCGTTGCATGTCTTTTTCATCGCGGTATCGGGTTACAAGCCATTCTGTCGCGGTGAGATAGGAATCTCGCCAGGTACGCTCCCCAGCCTTTAGATCTTCGAGTGTCGGTTCGTATAGCGGTGGATCAATTAGGTTAGGTTGGCCCGCAGAGTCGTGGCTTCTGACCTTCCCGCGCTCAGGGTTAGCGATTACAGACTGATAAATTTCTTCGCTGATTGGCTGAGCATCTGACGGCATTTCTTCGTGGATACCGGTCAGGTAACAACACGCTGTACTTGGACTATAAAAGCGCATCCTTTTTCCCCTTATTTACCGAAGGCTATCCAATAGAGCGTGCCGGCTACGACAAGGCCAGTAGGGTCCCGGGATGCGAGCGTCACACCTACATTCACCCGCGTGAACCCGTTCAGATCCGAGGTCGTTACGCCGGCATCCGAAATGCACTGAACGTTGTAGCAAGCAGATGGAAACGCAATGTTGAAGGGGACGCTCATGGCCACGTAGTTGGTCGCTTCACCGTGACTAAACCCTCCCCACTGAATGACCAACCCGCCCAACCAGGATGGGAAAACAATGTACCCATTGAGCGCGATGTTCGCGGCAAAGCCAAAGCGCATTTTCTTTGGCGTGACGACGACATCATCTGCTGCCCCGGCATCGACTTCTGCTTGGGTTGCTAATTGATCAGATGTCAACACTGACGACCAAAACATACTAGCTGCGGGAGCCTGCGCATTGTATTGGCCGTACCACATTCGCCTGCGTGCTGAAGTGCCACCGTTCTCCATGGCAAAATAATGCGTGGCATCCGACCGGGGAGACATTGCAAGAATACTGATTAGGTTGTTCCCTTCGGAGGGAGGGCCACCTGGGGTAGGGGTAGTAGGGTGCCCGCTGGAGTACCCCATATAGATGCCACTAGGTACGACTGCTTCAAAATTGGCTAACACTGGTGGGGAAGTGTCCGCTAGCCCCACCTTGTCGAGCTGTTTCATAACCGATTGAAGCACCGAGAAGGAGGTCATCCATTTGGAGTCATCAACCCCAGCCTCAGCAATTGCTTTGGTGGCCTTGTCAGCAGCATTCACTTTCCCGGCAAGCCCCGTTGTCACCCACTCCCGAGTAGCCAGCACCACACTAGGATCAATCTTGAGCTGCACATTACTGGCACTACTCACGATCAGGTTCATCCGCACCACCTGGGTACGCCCCGACCCCTGGTTCAGCAGCGGCTTGTAGGTCGGCGCACAATTGGCCACCGCCACCAGATCCCCATCGGCGTCATACAACCCGAGCTCGCGAATCCAGCGCCCGCCGATATCCGCCGGAATGATCTGCTCGGCGACAATGATCGAACTGTCCTTGTCATCGACCTTCAACTGATTCAACGGCGCCCTGCGCCATTCATTCAGCAAGGCCGTCCAGTTCGCCGAAGGCTGCGGCAATGCCGGATTCTCGACGTTGCCGGGGTTGCCATCGCCCACGGCCATGTCGGTAATCTTCCAGGCTATGCCCAGGGCATCGGCGTTGGCCTGCTTGGCCGCGCCGACATTGGTCAGGATCGCGTAAAACTGTGAAGTCTGGTCAACCATAATGAATATCCAGGTAATCGATGGTGTGTTCACGCCCACCCCGGCCAATGCTGCCGCTGACCTCCAGGTCCACGGCGCGTGGCGGGTAGACATCTAGTTCGTCGCCCTCGGAAATCGACGTGGCCAAGTACACCCGGCCAGCGGTTTCCAGGCTGATCACCAGCCCGGTCATGTGTCGGCTCACCGGGCGCGCGTCGTCGATCAGCCAGGACAGCTCGCGGTAGGTCTCCTCGCTGATGCCCTCCTCGGCCACCCCGACCTTGACGGCGAAAGTGCCGGGCACGCCCAAGGGCTCGGTCTGCCACCATTCCTGCACCTCGATCAGATAGCCGAATGGCTCGACCACCCTGCGCAGCGCGCCGATGGTGCCCTTGTGGGCATGAACGTAGAACGACGAGCGAATGACCGAGCGCTTGACCGCGTCTAGCCAGCTGTCATCCCAGCGGTCCACCGACCACGCCCAGGCCAGTTGGTAAAGCAGGTGCGCGGGGCAGGTGTCGGGGTCGTAAAGCGTGCGCAAGGGGACGGCGGCGTTGTCGACACCGGCTACCTCCACCGCCCGCTCCAGGGCGGTGCTGTTGAGCGGTAGCAGGCTGTTCATGCTTTTTCACCCCGCTCGACCGTGAATCCCTCGCACCAGGCGGCCTGGGCAGTGCTTGGCCGGATGTCGGCCCAGCCGGGGAGTTCCACCCGGGCCACGCCACTGATGTGCAACTGGGCATCGATCGCCGAGCGCGCCACCTCCACGCCCAGCCGGCGCCGGGGGTTCACCCAGGCTTGCAGGCGCGCCTTGCATTCGGCGAGCACCGCCTCGTTCTCCGGGCCGGTGCCGGCCATGTACACCAGGGCATCGATGCGATACGGCAGGATCTGCGCCGATTGCACCGTCAGCCGATCAGCGACCGGGCGCACATCGTCATCACTCAAATAGCCCTGCACGGTTTGCAACAGGTCCGCCGAGGCCTCGCCATTGCCCTCCAGTGCCAGCACGCTCACGACCACTTCGGCCGGGGCCGGACTCTGCGCGGTGGCATCGGCGACCAGCCCCGAGGCGTTGCGGGCATGCAGGATATAGCTGTTGCGCGGCCCCGCCGTGGTCAGGCCTTCGTAGACCAACTGCACCCGCTCGCGCAGGGCGTCGTCCGACTCGAGCACGGCCTCGGTGGGCGGTGTGGTGGTCAGGTCCTCGGCCTGGATCACCAGGCGCTGCAGGCTGACGTTGGCCGCCAACTGGTCGAGGTCGCTGCCTTGGGCATAGGCCAGCAGCAACGCCTTGGCTGCGTCGTTGGTACGCGCCCGGTCTAGCAGCTTGCGGTAGGCCCCGACCTCCAGCAGCTTGGTCACCGGATCGCTTTCCAGATTGGCGGTCCAGCCCTCGCCCAGGTACTCGCGGAAGGTGTCCAGGTCCGCCTGGTACAGCGCCTCGAAATCGAGGTCTTCGAGCAACTGCGGCGCTGGCAGTTGCGACAGGTCGACCTGGCTCATACATTCACCTCCACCTGTGCATCTTCACCCAGGTAGCGACCGCTTAAGACCAGGCTGACCTGGCCGTCGAGCACCGCCACCACCTTGACCCGCTCCAGCCGCAGGCGTGGCTCCCAACGCCCCAGGGCGCGGGCGACCTCGGCCTGCACCGCGCTCTTCCAACCTTCGTTGACCGGCAGGTCGACGTAACGGCGCAGCTGGCTGCCGTATTCCGGGCGCATGCGTCGGCTACCCAGGGGCGTGGCGAGGATGTCTTCGATGGACTGGCGCAGGTGGGCGACGCCGGCCAGCGCCTGGCCGGTGCGGCGGTCCAGGCCGATCACGGCGCACCTCCGGTTGTTCTTGTCTGCATGGCAAGCTCCTGACTCAGTGTTTGTGGTTGGCGGTGTTGCCAGCGGTATCGATAATCCGCCCACCGCCGTTGATGTCGCCGCTGACGCTCAACGGGCCGTCGATGGCGACATTGCCTGCAAGGCTGATGCTGCTGGCTTCCAGATGAATGGCGCCGTCGCTGACCAGCACGCTGCTGGGGCCGACCTGGATGCGGGCGCTGCCGCTGGGCAACTGGATGTCGTAGCGTTTGGCCTGCCAGTCGTAGACCAGCGAGCCGCCGTCGGGAAAATGCCAGGCCTCGGTGGATTCGCGGTTGTCTGGCGCCAGGCCGGCATTGCCGTACAAGCCGGGAATGAAGGTGCCCTGGGCCGGCTCGCCACTGGGGCTCAGCAACACCCCCTGCTCGCCCAGGCCCGGTGCCCGCCAATGGCGCGCCGCGCCGGCCGCCAGGGCATGCCAGCGCAACCAGGCACTGGTCCAGCCGGCACCGTCCGAGACCCGTACCCGCGCCGCGGCGAGGTCCACCGCGACCACCCGGCAGGGGATCAACAGGCACGCCAGCATGCGGTCGTGCATTGCGCTGACGTAGCTCATGCCAGCTCCTCCGGTGCCAGGTACTGGCCTTCGTTGCCAGGGCCGGTGTCCGGGCTGAAGCCCAGGCGCAGGCTGCCCGGCGGCTGGTCGGGCCAGTCCCAGCGCGGCTCGCCGAACAATACCGGCTGCTCCCAGCTCACGCTCCAGGCGCTGCCCTCGAACTGCGCCTGCACGTTGCGACTCGCCTCGACGAACTCCAGGCCCCATTGCTGCTGGCGCAGCAGGTCCATCAGTTGCGCCGCGAGCAGGCTGCCCTGCAGCCGCGCGTCGGGGTTGGCGCTGTCGGCGGTGATGTCCGCCTCGAAGGTGGCGATCAGCACCGAGCGCCCATCCCTCGGCGCGGCATCGGCCGTCATGCGGACCACGCCGTGTCGCAGCGCTGGGCGCTCAAGTGCATTTCCTACATTCGTGTATGCATCAACCGACACCAGGTCTGGCATAGACTCACGGATGGTCGCGGTCACGGTCGCATGCAGTGTGGCTAGTTCGTTCATGTGTCGCCCCTCGATCGATCGGCGGAAGGCCCGGCGTCGCGCAGGCCCAGGCGTTTCATTGCCCAGCGTTCGTAAAGGCCCATGGCTACATCGGCGCCGCCCACGGCGGTCAGGCAGCCAAAGGCGCTGGCGGTCCAGATGGAAAGGCCGCAGGCATACAGCAGCATCACCGTCGAAACCCCGCAGACCACGCAGGCCCCAGAGCGCAATACCAGGCGTCGCAGCAGCGACCAGCCAGTGGCTCCAGCCTTGTCGGCGCGCCACATCTCGCCGCTGAGGCCGCCCAGCAATGCCAGGACGATCACCAGCCAGAGCGGCATCTCCAGCAACGCTTGTTGCTCGTTCGTCACTGTCCTGTCTCCTGTGTGAAGCCCACCGGCGGTGGCCGGCGAGCGATGGGTGGAACGCGGCATTCCAAAAAGCCCGGAGCCCGGGCTTTTCAGTAATGCGTTGTCGAACCGCCGGCCACGACTGGTGACGCCGGGCGGTTGCTTGCACGAATTGGTGTCTCCGACCGCGGCCACCTGCCCGCCGGATAACTGATCGTGGTGCTTTACGCTGCACACCCGGGCCAGTTGCCAACCCTCTGAACAGTCGAGGCCTGTTCATCGCTGCCTGTGTAACAACCGGTGTCCGACCGGCTTGAGACACACATTATGCATTGATGCATATGCAGTCAATGCATTTTTAACTATTTTTATGCGCTGAGAATTGCTGAAATGCATGAAGGCCATGCGTCGCTTGGGCTGTAGGGATTTTCTGAAGGCGAAAAAAAACCCGCCGAAGCGGGTTTTCTCAGGAAGGCGGGGTCAACGTGCGTACATGCCCCACCAGAACACATGGCCGAGCAGGCTGATCTGCTCGTCCTGCATCTGCTGGAAGCTGTAGTCCTCGTCGGGGTGTTCGTCGCGGTTGAAGCTACGCAGGCGGATGCCAGTGGGCAGGCGGTACACCTGCTTCACGCGTAACTGGCCGTTGTGGTTGATGGCGTAGAGATCGCCATCGATGATGTCGCCGATCGAGCACTTGCCGGTGTTCACCCCGACCGTAGCCCCGTCGCGCAGCACCGGGAGCATGCTGTTACCCCGCACGGTGACGCATTTGGCGTGATCGAACTGCACGCCATTATGGCGCAAGCTGCGCTTGCCGAAACGCAAACGGGCTCTCTCGCTTTCCTCGATGACAAATCGTCCTGATCCGGCTGCCAACTCGACCTCACGAAGGAAAGGCACGCAGACCTCGTCATCCTCGACGGGGGTTTCATCGTCCCACAGGCTGATGTCGCTCAACTGCGCATGACCATGCGCCGTCCTGGCCACCTCGCGGGTTTCGCCAAGCTCGGCCCTGCCGCGCAACTGATCGGTGCTCACGGCAAAATACTCGGCGATTTTCGACACGTGCTTATCGGATGGATCGACGATCTTGCCGCTGAGGATCCGTGACAGGGTAGATTGCGGTACGCCCGTGCGCCGATGCAGCTCCGTCGGGGACAGGCCGTGGCGGTCGAGCAGTTCTCTGAGTACGGTGGCTACGTTGCGCTTTTGCATAACGTGCATCATGCAAGCGAACCCATGGAAATGCAACCATGCATGAATGCGTGATAGAGAGGCGCGGCGTGCCCCTTTGCCGGGAAAATCCCTGTAGAATGCGCGGTTCGAAAAATGCCAACCAGATGACCGCTGTAAGGCCCTGAATGTCTGATCTATCCGCACACACCCCGATGATGCAGCAATACTGGAAGCTGAAGAACCAGCATCCAGACCAGCTGATGTTCTACCGTATGGGCGATTTCTACGAGATCTTCTACGAAGATGCGAAGAAAGCCGCAAAACTGCTGGACATCACCCTGACCGCCCGCGGGCAGTCGGCGGGCCAGTCGATCCCCATGTGCGGCATTCCATTCCATTCGGTCGAGGGCTACCTGGCCAAGCTGGTCAAGCTCGGCGAATCGGTGGTCATCTGCGAACAGATCGGCGACCCTGCCACCAGCAAGGGTCCGGTCGAACGCCAGGTGGTGCGCATCATCACCCCCGGGACCGTCAGCGACGAAGCCCTGCTCGACGAGCGCCGCGACAACCTGATCGCCGCCCTGCTGGGTGACGAACGCCTGTTCGGCCTGGCCGTGCTGGACATCACCAGCGGCAACTTCAGCGTGCAGGAAATAAAAGGCTGGGAAAACCTCCTGGCCGAGCTCGAGCGCCTCAACCCGGTCGAGCTGCTGATCCCCGACGACTGGCCCCAGGGCCTGCCCGCAGAGAAGCGCCCAGGTGCGCGCCGCCGTGCGCCGTGGGACTTCGATCGCGACTCGGCGCGCAAGAGCCTGTGCCAGCAGTTCGCCACCCAGGATCTCAAGGGCTTCGGCTGCGACAAGCTGACCCTGGCCATCGGCGCCGCCGGTTGCCTGCTGACCTACGCCAAGGAAACCCAGCGTACCGCCCTGCCGCACTTGCGCAGCCTGCGCCACGAGCGCATGGACGACACGGTGATCCTCGACGGCGCCAGCCGCCGCAACCTGGAGCTGGACATCAACCTGGCCGGTGGCCGCGACAACACCTTGCAGTCGGTCATCGACCGCTGCCAGACCGCCATGGCCAGCCGCCTGCTGACCCGCTGGCTGAACCGCCCGCTGCGCGACCTGAAGGTTCTGCAGGCGCGCCAGCAGTCGATTCGCTGCCTGCTCGACGGCTACCGCTTCGAGAAGCTGCAGCCGCAGCTCAAGGAAATCGGCGACATCGAGCGGATTCTCGCCCGTATCGGCCTGCGCAATGCCCGCCCGCGTGACCTGGCGCGTCTGCGCGACGCCCTCGGCGCGCTGCCCGAATTGCAGAACGCCATGGCCGAGCTGGAGGCGCCACACCTGGCGCGCCTGGCCGCCATCACCGGTACCTATCCGGAACTGGCCAGCCTGCTGGAGCGGGCGATCATCGACAACCCGCCGGCGGTGATCCGTGACGGTGGCGTGCTCAAGACCGGATACGACAACGAGCTCGACGATCTGCTGGCAATGAGCGAAAACGCCGGCCAGTTCCTCATCGACCTGGAAGCCCGGGAAAAAGCTCGCACGGGCCTGGCCAACCTCAAGGTCGGCTACAACCGTGTGCATGGCTACTATATCGAGCTGCCGACCAAGCAGGCCGAGCAGGCGCCGGGCGACTATATCCGTCGCCAGACCCTCAAGGGCGCCGAGCGCTTCATCACGCCGGAGCTCAAGGCCTTCGAAGACAAGGCACTGTCGGCCAAGAGCCGTGCCCTGGCCCGCGAGAAGATGCTCTACGACGCGTTGCTGGAAAACCTCATCGGCCACCTGGCGCCGCTGCAGGACAGCGCCGCCGCCCTGGCCGAGCTGGACGTGCTCAGCAACCTGGCCGAACGCGCGCTGAACCTCGACCTGAACTGCCCGACCTTCGTCGACGAGCCCTGCCTGCGCATCGACCAGGGTCGCCATCCTGTGGTCGAGCAGGTACTGACCACGCCGTTCGTGGCCAATGACCTGAGCCTGGACGACAGCACCCGCATGTTGATCATCACCGGCCCGAACATGGGCGGTAAGTCGACCTACATGCGCCAGACCGCCTTGATCGTGCTGATGGCCCATATCGGCAGCTTCGTGCCGGCGGCCCGTTGCGAGCTGTCGCTGGTCGATCGCATCTTCACCCGCATCGGCTCCAGCGACGACCTGGCCGGTGGCCGCTCGACCTTCATGGTGGAAATGAGCGAAACCGCCAACATCCTGCACAACGCCACCGACCGCAGCCTGGTGCTGATGGACGAGGTCGGCCGCGGCACCAGCACCTTCGATGGCCTGTCACTGGCCTGGGCTGCCGCCGAGCGCCTGGCCCAGCTGCGCGCTTATACGCTGTTCGCCACTCACTACTTCGAGCTGACGGTACTGCCGGAAAGCGAGCCGCTGGTGGCCAACGTGCACCTGAACGCGACCGAGCACAACGAGCGCATCGTCTTCCTGCACCATGTGTTGCCAGGCCCGGCCAGCCAGAGCTACGGCCTGGCCGTGGCGCAACTGGCCGGCGTGCCGGCGCCGGTCATCCAACGCGCCCGCGAGCATCTGGGCCGCCTGGAAACCAGCAGCCTGCCGCATGAGGCACCGGTGACCAAGAAAACCCCTGACGCACCGAGCGTGCCGCACCAGAGCGACCTGTTCGCCAGCCTGCCCCACCCAGCCATCGAGAAGCTGGGCAAGCTGGCACTGGACGACATGACCCCGCGTCAAGCTATCGAAACGCTATATCAACTAAAGAACCTGTTATAACGGCGCCCACTACAAGCTGGTAGAATCCGCCGCGGTTTGCTGGTGCTGCAGGTTATTAGCCTGGCCTGCAGCCAATTGCCAGTGAGCCGCGCGGCCCTGAGAGGAAGGGCCGCCGCCGTCGCCTGAGGAGAGAACTAGAAATGACCTTCGTCGTCACCGACAACTGCATCAAATGCAAATACACCGACTGCGTGGAAGTCTGTCCGGTGGACTGCTTCTACGAAGGCCCGAACTTCCTGGTCATTCACCCGGACGAGTGCATCGACTGTGCACTGTGCGAGCCTGAGTGCCCGGCCCAGGCGATCTTCTCGGAAGACGAGATCCCTGCAGGCATGGAAAACTTCATCGAGCTCAACGCAGAGCTGGCGGAAATCTGGCCGAACATCACCGAGAAGAAAGACGCACTGCCTGATGCCGAGGAGTGGGATGGCAAGACCGGCAAGATCGCCGATCTGGAGCGCTGATCGCGCTGCGTACGAAAAAGGCCCGCGAGGGCCTTTTTTCATTTTCGGCAGGCAAAAAAAAGGGGCGGTTTGACCCGCCCACATTTTTTCCGTAGTCCCTGCTTGTCCTGAACATCGTCCTGATGAAATCGCTTCTTGCGATGTCCTTGGCCTTCATCCGTTGAAAGCCTGTGCATGTCCCTGTGCACAGTTCGAATACTAGCGACTTGAGCCGGCGTCGCAAACCGCGAAACCTCACAAGACATTGCCAGGGACACACTTCCACACATCCAAAAAATCACGTAGTTTCAATAACTTAGATTAATTCTAGATTAGGAAACGACAATGATTTACTGATCATTCCACGGATGGCTTACACAAAGAGTAAGCAAAGGCTTACATGCAACGCTACGAAGGTAGCGCACGACACCGTTTACACGTGTGGATTCGAGGCATCGGCCCAGGTCCGCGCATACAAAAAGCCCCGCCGAGGGCGGGGCTTTTCAGAACGAGATCGCGTTACTGGAACAGCGACTCGCTGGACAGGCCGTTCTTCTCGAGGATCTCACGCAAGCGCTTGAGCCCTTCGACCTGGATCTGCCGCACTCGCTCGCGCGTCAGGCCGATCTCCAGGCCAACATCTTCCAGGGTGCTGCTTTCGTGCCCACGCAAGCCAAAGCGACGTACCACCACTTCACGTTGCTTGTCGGTCAGCTCGCCCAACCACTGATCGATACTCTGCGACAGGTCATCGTCCTGCAGCAGCTCGCATGGATCGGTGGGACGATCGTCGGTAAGGGTGTCGAGCAGGGTCTTGTCGGAGTCCGGCCCGAGCGATACGTCCACCGAGGATACCCGCTCGTTCAGACCAAGCATGCGCTTGACCTCGGCGACCGGTTTTTCCAGCAGCGTGGCGATTTCTTCCGGAGAGGGCTCGTGATCGAGCTTCTGGGTCAGTTCCCGCGCAGCACGCAGGTAGACGTTGAGCTCCTTGACCACGTGGATCGGCAGGCGAATGGTGCGGGTCTGGTTCATGATCGCCCGCTCGATGGTCTGGCGGATCCACCAGGTCGCATAGGTCGAGAAGCGGAAGCCACGCTCGGGATCGAACTTCTCCACCGCACGGATCAGGCCCAGGTTGCCCTCCTCGATCAAGTCGAGCAGCGACAGACCACGGTTGACGTAGCGGCGAGCGATTTTAACCACCAGGCGCAGGTTGCTTTCGATCATGCGCTTGCGACCGGCAGGGTCACCTTTTTGCGAGAGGCGTGCGAAGTGCACTTCCTCTTCCGGCGACAGCAGAGGCGAGAAGCCGATCTCGTTGAGATACAGCTGGGTGGCATCGAGCGCCCGGCTGTAATCGATGTATTTGTGCTGCTTGAGCGAAGAGCCTGATTTGGCCCTGGTCCGAACCGAAGGTACAGCAGGTTCGTCTGACACCACATCCGTTTCCAAAACGATGCCCGTCTCCATCAGGAGGACGTCATCGTCGATGTCAAACTCCGGCGCTTCTTTACTGAGAGCCATTGTTATAGTCCTTTGCTGAGTTCGAACTCAGACTCGAGCGGCGCCTGTATCCCTGGCATCGCTGGAGCCCGTCCCCTCTACATCAAAGGAACAGGCCAGGCTCAACGGTCAACGACGTGGCAGGAACTGGAGTGGATCGACGGGTTTGCCCTGGCGGCGAATCTCGAAATGCAGCTTCACCCGATCAGTGCCCGTGGACCCCATTTCAGCAATCGACTGCCCTGCCTTGACCTGCTGCCCCTCCCGAACCAAAAGCCTGCGGTTGTGGCCGTAGGCACTGACGTAGGTATCGCTGTGCTTGATGATGATCAGCTCGCCGTAGCCCCTCAAGCCACTCCCGGCGTAGACCACCGAACCATCAGACGCAGCAAAAACAGGCTGTCCCAAATCACCGGCGATATCAATGCCTTTATTCAAACTACCGTTTGAAGCAAATTTTCCAATCAGCACGCCGTTGGCAGGCCAGGTCCAGCCGCCTACCGCGCGCTCCGCGGCGGGCACGGTAGTGACCACCGTGGTGCTGGTCGGCGCCGGGGTAGTCGCCGGCTTGCTGGTGCTGGTGGTGGTCGTCGTGGTGGTCCCTGCAGGCCGCCGGATGACCGTGGTGCGGCTCGAAGACGATGGGCTGGACACCACCGTGGTGCTGCCACCGGAACCGCTGCTGAAACGAATCGCCTGGCCCGGACGGATGGTGTACGGCGCGGCGATACCGTTGCGCGCTGCCAGCTCCTTGTAATCCCAACCATAGCGGAAGGCGATGGAGAACAGCGTATCGCCCGGCTTGACGACATATTGTCCGGAGGTCACGGTAGGTCGTTTAGGTGCCGCACTCGCATTGCTGCGATCGACTACGCGTGCGCCGCTGGAGCCGGTGCTCGAGCACCCCGCCAACAGGGTCCCCATGGCCAGCGCAATGGCCAGAAGCTTGAAACCCGCTCGATCCCTGCGCTGCCGCATGCCTGTGTGACCCACCCGCGCTCCCCTCATGGTGCCAAAAAACGTAAAGACGAAATGAAATGCAATATTGTTGCAATTATAACCAAGCCCACCCGCAATGGGAGAGCTGCACGGCCTGGTAATGCATGAATACTAGAAGCCCCGCCAGATAGACAGGCGGCCTGCACAAGAATTCGCGACAACTGCGAAAAAGCCCGGCGCCTCAGGCCACCGGGCCATTGAGCAACGGTACGAAACGCACCGCACCCAGCACGCGCCGCGAGAAGCCATGCTCCTCGCGCACGATCAACATAAGCTGCTGCACCTCGCCCGCCGGGCCGACCGGGATCACCATGCGCCCGCCTGGGGCCATCTGGTCGAGCAATGCCTGTGGCACCTCCGGCGCCACCGCGGTGACGATGATGCCGTTATACGGCGCCAGGGCCGGCCAGCCTTCGCAACCATCGCCCCAGCGAAACACCACATTGCGCAGGTTGAGTTCGACCAGACGCTCCTTGGCACGATCCTGCAGGACCTTGATCCGCTCCACCGAGAACACCCGCTCCACCAGCTGGGCGAGGATCGCGGTCTGGTAGCCAGAGCCGGTGCCGATCTCCAGCACCTTGTCCAGCGGCCCCGCCTCGAGCAGCAGCTCGCTCATGTGCGCGACCATGAACGGCTGGGAGATGGTCTGGTTATGGCCAATCGGCAGCGCGGTGTCTTCGTAGGCCCGATGCGCCAGGGCTTCGTCGACAAACAAATGGCGCGGGGTGCGGCGGATGGCCTCGAGCACCTTGGGGTTCGACACGCCCTCTTCGCACAGGCGTTGGATCAACCGCTCCCGGGTGCGCTGGGAGGTCATGCCGATGCCGCGGCGCAGCAGATCGTCCTGTTCGCGCATCAGAGCACGCCCCCCAGCCAGCCATCGAGTTGTTCGAAGGCATCGTTGAAGGTGCGGTCCAGTTGCAGCGGCGTGATCGACACGTAGCCCTGCATCACCGCATGGAAGTCGGTTCCCGGCCCACCGTCCTCGGCGTCACCGGCCACGGCGATCCAGTAGCCTTCCTTGCCACGCGGGTTGACCACCTTGGTCGGCGCCGCAGCACGGGCGCGGTGGCCCAGGCGGGTGAGCTGGATGCCGCGGATGTGCTCCAACGGCAAATTGGGGATGTTCACGTTGAGCACGGTGCGCGGCGGCAATTGCAGACGCGATTGCGCCTCGACCAGGCGCCGGGCGATGTAGGCGGCCGTCGGCAGGTTGTCCGGCTGGCGCGAGAGCAACGAGAACGCCAGCGAGGTTCCACCCAGGAAGCGGCCCTCCAGAGCGGCGGCGACAGTGCCGGAATACAGCACGTCATCGCCCAGGTTGGCCCCCAGGTTGATGCCCGACACGACCATGTCCGGGGCCTCGGGCAACAGCCCGTTCAACCCCAGGTGCACGCAGTCCGTCGGCGTGCCGTTGAGGCTGATGAAGCCGTTGGCCAGGGTCTGCGGGTGCAGTGGCCGATCCAGCGTCAGCGAACTGCTGGCGCCGCTCTTGTCTTGATCCGGGGCAATTACCGCGCACTCGGCGTAATCCGCCAGCGCAGCGTGAAGCGCGGCGAGGCCGGGTGCGGTAACACCGTCGTCATTCGAAATCAGAATACGCATGGGCTGTCCGTCTGCCCTACCGGCACCAGATCGACGAGTTCGCGCACCACCACGGTGGCGAAGCATCCGGCCGGAAGGACGAATTCCAGTTGCAGGATATCAGGCTCTGGATAATGCCACGTCAGGCCGCCAATAGGGAGCCGCAGGATACGTCGTTCGTGATCCATGCCCGCCTGCGCCAGCCACTGGCATAGCTGCGGGTGACGTTCGCCGACCGCCGATTCCAGCGCGCCGGGGCGTCGCCGGTCGGTACGGAGCCTTCGCCCCACAGCGGACCGGTAGGGTGCAGGTCGAGAATCGCCAGACGCGGATCGTTGCATTCCTGCTCGCCTGCAGGAAAGAAGCTACGACTGGTGGTGAATGCCAGCAAGTCGCCGACCTGGGCCCGCTGCCAGCTACCGTCGACCACGCGCGCCGCCAGCACCTGGTTGAACAGGTAGCTGCGGGCCGCCGAGAGCAGCCTCGAACGCACATTGCGCTGCTCGGGAAGGGCCTTGCGCGCGGCCCAATCCAGGGCGTCCTGCACGTTGCCGCCAGCATGACCGAAGCGCTGGCTGCCGAAATAGTTCGGTACGCCATGCGCCTTGAGCGTTTCCAGGCGTGCATCCAGCGCCGCGTGATCGGCGGCGAGCGCGGTCAGGCGCAGGGTGAAGCCGTTGGCCGAATGCGCCCCGCGTTGCAGCTTGCGCTGGTGGCGCACCTGCTTGAGCACGCGCAGGCTGGCATCCTCGGCACGCGACAGGTCGGGATCGGCCTTGCCTGGCAGGTGCAGACTGAACCACTGACGGGTCAGCGCCTGGCGATCCTTGAGCCCAGCGTAGCTGATGGCCCGTACCGGTACGCCCGCAGCCCGGGCAAGACGGCGCGAGGCTTCCTCGGTGTTGAGATCGCGCTTCTCGACCCACAGCCACAGGTGCTCGCCTTCGCCGGAAAGCGGGATGTCGAGTACCTCGTCGACCTGGAAGTCCTCGGCCACCGCCTTGAGCACGGCAGTGCCCAACGATTCGCCCGATGCGCGCGGGCCCAGCAGTTCGAGTTCGGTCATGCCGGCAGCAGCAGGGCGACCGCATGCACGGCGATGCCCTCCTCGCGGCCGGTGAAGCCGAGCTTCTCGGTGGTGGTGGCCTTGACGTTGACCTGGTCGAGTTCGACCTGCAGGTCTTCGGCGATGGTCTGGCGCATGGCTTCGATGTGCGGGGCCATCTTTGGCGCCTGGGCGACGATGGTGGCGTCGACGTTGCCGACCTTCCAGCCTTTGGCCGCGACGATACCCACCACGTGGCGCAGCAGCACGCGGCTGTCGGCGCCCTTGAATTGCGGGTCGGTGTCGGGGAAGTGCTTGCCGATGTCACCCAGTGCGGCGGCACCGAGCAAGGCATCGCTCAGGGCATGCAGCAGCACGTCACCGTCGGAATGGGCCAGCAGGCCGTATTTGTGGGGGATACGCACCCCGCCCAGGGTAATGAAATCACCGTCGCAGAAACGGTGCACATCGTAGCCGTGGCCAATACGCATAAAAAAACGCCCTGATTGAGTCAGGGCGTGATTCTACCTGCTTTATGCCGTATTGGGGCTGCTTCGCAGCCCGGGGATTACGGCTGTCGCTATACCCGCCCCAACGCCACCGCATGGTGGCGCAGGTGCTCATCGATGAAGCTGGCGATGAAGTAGTAGCTGTGGTCATAGCCAGGCTGCATGCGCAGGGTCAGTTCATGCCCGCCCTTGCGTGCAGCCTGCTCCAGCGACTCGGGCTTGAGCTGCTTCTCGAGGAAGTCATCGCGGTCACCCTGGTCGACCAGCAGCGGCGGGCACTGCCCGGCCGGCGTCTCGGCCAACAGTACGCTGGCATCCCACTCGCGCCAGCGCGCGCGGTCTTCGCCCAGGTAGCGGCTGAAGGCCTTCTCGCCCCAGGGGCAGTCCATCGGGTTGCCGATCGGCGAAAACGCCGATACCGAACGGTAGCGCCCGGGGTTGCGCAAGGCGCACACCAGCGCGCCGTGGCCGCCCATGGAATGGCCGCTGATGCTGCGCTGGTCGGAGGCCGGGAAATGCGCCTCGATCAGTGCCGGCAGCTCCTGCACCACGTAATCGTGCATGCGGTAGTGCTGGGCCCAGGGTTGCTGGGTGGCATTGAGGTAGAAACCGGCGCCGAGACCAAAGTCATAGGCGCCATCGGGGTCGCCGGGCACCTGCTCGCCCCGCGGGCTGGTGTCCGGCGCCACGATGATCAACCCAAGCTCGGCGGCCAGGCGCTGGGCGCCGGCCTTCTGCATGAAGTTCTCATCGGTGCAGGTGAGGCCGCTGAGCCAGTACAGCACTGGCAGCTTCTCGCCCTGCTCGGCCTGCGGCGGTAGGTAGACCGCGAACACCATGTCGCAGCCCAGCACCTTGGAGTGATGCCGGTAACGCTTGTGCCAGCCGCCGAAGCTTTTCTGGCAGGAGATGTTATCCAGGCTCATGGCAGACCTCAGAAGTGGATGACGCTGCGGATACTCTTGCCTTCATGCATCAGGTCGAAGGCCTTATTGATATCTTCGAGGCCCATGGTGTGGGTGATGAAGGTATCCAGCGGAATCTCGCCCTTCTCGGACATTTCCACGTAGCTCGGCAGCTCGCTGCGGCCACGCACGCCGCCGAACGCCGACCCGCGCCAAACGCGACCGGTCACCAGCTGGAACGGACGGGTGGCAATTTCCTGGCCGGCACCGGCCACGCCGATGATCACCGATTCGCCCCAACCCTTGTGGCAGCATTCCAGGGCCGCACGCATCAGTTGCACGTTGCCGATGCACTCGAAGGAGAAGTCCACGCCGCCGTCGGTAAGGTCGACGATGACTTCCTGGATCGGACGGTCGTAGTCCTTGGGGTTGACGCAGTCGGTAGCACCCAGTTGGCGGGCGATCTCGAACTTGGCTGGGTTGATGTCGATGGCGATGATGCGCGAGGCCTTGGCCTTGACCGCACCGATCACCGCCGACAGGCCGATGCCGCCCAGGCCGAAGATGGCCACGGTGTCACCCGGCTTGACCTTGGCGGTGTTGAGCACCGCACCGATACCGGTGGTGACGCCACAACCCAGCAGGCAGACTTTCTCCAGCGGAGCTTCCTTCTGGATCTTGGCCACGGAGATCTCCGGCAGCACGGTGTACTCGGAGAATGTCGAGGTCCCCATGTAGTGGAACAGCTGCTGACCCTTATAGGAAAAACGGGTAGTACCGTCAGGCATCAGGCCCTTGCCCTGGGTAGCGCGGATCGCCTGGCACAGGTTGGTCTTGCCCGAGCGGCAGAATTTGCACTGGCCACATTCAGGGGTGTACAGCGGGATGACGTGGTCGCCGACGGCCACCGAGGTCACGCCTTCGCCCACTGCCTCGACGATCGCGCCGCCTTCGTGGCCGAGGATCGATGGGAAGATGCCTTCAGGGTCGGCGCCCGACAGGGTGTAGGCATCGGTATGGCAGACACCGCTGGCGACCACGCGCAGCAGCACTTCGCCGGCCTTGGGCATGGCCACGTCGACTTCGACGATTTCCAGGGGTTTCTTGGCCTCGAAGGCTACGGCAGCACGGGACTTGATCATCGACGGTCTCCACTCAGATAGATGAACTCAGACAGCCAGTGTAATTCAGCGCCTTTTGATTAATAATCGAGCCAAAGACAAAACATTATTGCCATACAGGGATAATCGATGAGTAGCCGCTGGGAAGGCATCGACGAGTTCGTCGCGGTCGCCGAATCGGGCCAGTTCACCGCTGCCGCCGAGCGCCTCGGCGTTTCTTCCTCGCATGTGAGCCGGCAGATCGCCCGCCTGGAAGAGCGCCTGCAGACCCGCCTGCTGTACCGCAGCACCCGGCGGGTGACCCTGAGCGAGGCCGGCCAGACCTTCCTGCAGCATTGCCAACGCCTGCAAGATGGCCGCGACGAAGCCCTGCGCGCCATCGGCGACCTGACCAGCGAGCCCAAGGGCCTGCTGCGCATGACCTGCGCGGTGGCCTATGGCGAGCGTTTCATCGTCCCGCTGGTGACCCGCTTCATGGCCTCGTACCCGCAACTGCGGGTCGACGTGGAACTGAGCAACCGCACCCTCGACCTGGTGCACGAAGGCATGGACCTGGCCATTCGCCTGGGCCGCTTGCAGGACTCACGCCTGGTGGCCACGCGCCTGGCGCCAAGGCGCATGTACCTGTGCGCCTCGCCCGACTACCTCGAGCGCTACGGTCGGCCGCACAGCCTGTCGGAACTGGCGCGGCACAATTGCCTGGTGGGCAGCACTGACCTGTGGGCATTGCAGCAGGAGGGTCGGGAAATCAGCCAGCGGGTACAAGGCAACTGGCGTTGCAACAGCGGCCAGGCGGTGCTGGATGCAGCATTGCTGGGGATGGGATTGTGCCAGTTGCCGGATTACTACGTGCTCGAGCACCTGAACAGTGGTGCGCTGGTATCGTTGCTCGAAGCCCATCAGCCGCCCAATACCGCCGTGTGGGCGTTGTATCCGCAGCAGCGGCACCTGTCGCCCAAGGTCAGGCGCTTGGTGGATCATCTGAAGCAGGGGTTGGCGGGGTTGCCGGAGTATCGGCTTGGCTGATGTGCTGGCTCTATCGGCCTTCTCGCGGGTAAACCCGCTCCTACGAACCTGAGCATGGTGATGATCCTGTAGGAGCGGGTTTACCCGCGAACACCGGCTGGGCCGGTGCCATACACTGCGGTGCCCGCATCGATGCCGATAGAGGAATACGACGATCAGTTACGCGCTGACCAGCGCTGGCGCAGCCACTCCAGGTCTTCCGGGCGGGTCACCTTGATGTTGTCGCTGCGCCCTTCGACCAGCCGCGGAGCCAGGCCAGTCCACTCGATGGCGGACGCCTCGTCGGTGACCACCACATCGGCCACCAGGCACTCGGCCAGCGCCCGATGCAAGGTCCCCAGGCGGAACATCTGCGGGGTATAGGCCTGCCAGATGGTACTGCGATCCACCGTGGCACTGACCCGCCCGTTGGCATCGGCCCGTTTGAGCGTATCGCGAGCCGGCACTGCCAGCAGTCCCCCTACAGGGTCATCCGCGAGTTCCGATAACAAGCGGTCCAGATCACTGCGCGCCAAGTTAGGCCGCGCCGCGTCGTGCACCAACACCCAGTCGCTGTCCGCCGCGCCCTGCGCATGCAACACCAGCAAGGCATTGAGTACCGAGTCGGCACGCTCACGCCCTCCCGGGGCGCGCTGGATGCACGCATCGCTGGCGCAACGCAGATTGGGCCAGTACGGGTCATCGGCGGCGATGCTGACCACCACGCCCTTGAGCGACGGATGGCCAAGGAAACAGTCGAGACTATGCTCGATCAAGGTCTGCCCACCCAGCTGCAGGTATTGCTTGGGGCGGTCGGCAGCCATGCGGGCACCCACGCCCGCGGCAGGAATCACGGCCCAGAAGGCCGGTAGCGTTTCAGTCATTTTTGCGGCAGCTGGAAGAGGGTCTCGCCCTCTTTGACCATTCCCAGTTCATGACGAGCCCGTTCTTCGACGGTCTCCATACCTTTCTTCAACTCCAGCACCTCGGCATCGAGCACGCGGTTACGCTCCAGCAGCCGTTCGTTCTCGGCGTGCTGTTCGTCGATCTGCTGCTTGAGCTCGGCCACTTGCGCCAGGCTGCCGTTACCGACCCAAAGGCGGTATTGCAGGCCACCGAGCAGCAGGAGCAGGACAAGAAACAACCAATAGGGACTGCGCATCAAGGTATCCAGGTTAAAGACCGCCGCACAGGGGCGTCATATAGCACGAAGCCTGGCCGAGGCCAGGCTTCGTTGACAGAAACCCGCGTGAAGCATCGGAAATTTCAGTATGAAAAGTCCGACAGCCTCGGCTGCTGTCTTTTTACCATCTCTTGCTTAGCCGCGAAACTCGCTACGACCACGGTACACGGCCTTGGCGCCCAGTTGCTCTTCGATGCGCAGCAGCTGGTTGTACTTGGAAACGCGGTCGGAACGGCACAGCGAACCAGTCTTGATCTGGCCGGCAGCGGTACCCACGGCCAGGTCGGCGATGGTCGAATCTTCGGTTTCGCCGGAGCGGTGCGAGATCACTGCGGTGTAGCCAGCGGCCTTGGCCATCTGGATGGCTTCCAGGGTTTCGGTCAGCGAGCCGATCTGGTTGAACTTGATCAGGATCGAGTTACCGATGCCCTTCTCGATGCCTTCCTTGAGGATCTTGGTGTTGGTCACGAACAGGTCGTCACCGACCAGTTGCACCTTCTCGCCGATCTTGTCGGTCAGGATCTTCCAGCCAGCCCAGTCGGACTCGTCCAGGCCGTCTTCGATCGAGATGATCGGGAAGCGCTCGGTCAGGCCTTTCAGGTAGTCGGCGAAACCTTCGGCGTCGAACGACTTGCCTTCGCCGGAGAGGTTGTACTTGCCGTCCTCAAAGAACTCGGAAGCAGCGCAGTCCAGGGCCAGGGTCACGTCGGTGCCCAGCTTGTAGCCGGCTTTTTCCACGGCTTCGGCGATGGCGCCCAGGGCGTCTTCGTTGGAAGCCAGGTTCGGCGCGAAGCCACCTTCGTCACCCACTGCGGTGTTCAGGCCACGGGCCTTGAGCACGGCCTTGAGGTGGTGGAAGATCTCGGTGCCCATGCGCAGGCCGTCGGAGAAGGTCTTGGCGCCAACCGGCTGAACCATGAACTCCTGGATGTCGACGTTGTTGTCGGCGTGCTCGCCGCCGTTGATGATGTTCATCATCGGAACCGGCATCGAGTACTGGCCTGGGGTGCCGTTGAGGTTGGCGATATGTGCGTACAGCGGCAGGTCCTGGTCCTGTGCAGCGGCCTTGGCAGCAGCCAGCGACACGGCGAGGATGGCGTTGGCGCCCAGCTTGGCCTTGTTCTCGGTACCGTCCAGTTCGATCATGGCACGGTCCAGGGCCTTCTGGTCGGAAGGATCCTTGCCCAGCAGCAGGTCACGGATCGGGCCGTTGATGTTGCCGACGGCTTTCAGCACGCCCTTGCCCAGGTAACGGCTCTTGTCGCCATCACGCAGCTCCAGCGCTTCGCGCGAGCCGGTGGAAGCACCGGACGGCGCGCAGGCGCTGCCGATGATGCCGTTGTCGAGCAGTACATCGGCTTCCACGGTGGGGTTGCCACGCGAATCGAGAACTTCACGACCTTTGATGTCGACGATCTTTGCCATTGTTGTAAGCACTCCAGAATTGACGAAAACAACGCAGCTTGGGAAATCCTTGCTTCACCAGGCGATAGCACGCGGCAGGCAGGCCTGATGAACAGGCCCCCTGACCGGCAGGTCAGGGGGAAACGGGCGGTACTTTACCCGAGAAATGAGCTTTACGCGGTTTCTACCGTCGGAAAACTCTTGACCAGGTCGTCCAATTGCTTGAGCTGGGCCAGGAATGGCTCCAGTTTGTCCAGGCGCAGCGCGCATGGGCCATCGCACTTGGCGTTGTCCGGGTCGGGGTGGGCTTCGAGGAACAGGCCAGCCAGGCCCTGGCTCATACCGGCCTTGGCCAGGTCGGTGACCTGGGCGCGGCGGCCACCGGCGGAATCGGCGCGGCCACCTGGCGTTTGCAGGGAATGGGTCACGTCGAAGAACACCGGGTATTCGAACTGCTTCATGATGCCGAAGCCGAGCATGTCCACCACCAGGTTGTTGTAACCGAAGCTGGAACCACGCTCGCAGAGAATCAGTTGATCGTTACCGGCTTCCACGCACTTGGCCAGGATGTGCTTCATTTCCTGGGGCGCGAGGAACTGGGCTTTCTTGATGTTGATCACCGCGCCGGTCTTGGCCATGGCGACCACCAGGTCGGTCTGGCGCGACAGGAAGGCCGGCAGCTGGATGATGTCGCACACCTTGGCCACCGGTTCGCACTGGTAGGGCTCGTGTACGTCGGTGATCACCGGCACGTTGAAGGTCTGCTTGATCTCCTCGAAGATCTTCAGCCCTTCTTCCATGCCCGGACCGCGGTACGAGGTGACCGACGAACGGTTGGCCTTGTCGAAGCTGGCCTTGAACACATAGGGAATGCCGAGCTTCTCGGTAACCCGCACGTACTCTTCGCAGACTTTCAATGCCAGGTCGCGGGACTCCAGCACGTTCATGCCGCCGAACAGCACGAACGGCTTGTCGTTGGCGATCTCGATGTTACCGACGCGAATGATCTTCTGGGTCATGAATCAGGCCTTGTTCTTCTGTGCCAGGGCTGCCTTGACGAAGCCGCTGAACAGCGGATGGCCGTCACGCGGGGTCGAGGTGAACTCGGGGTGGAACTGGCAGGCGACGAACCATGGGTGATCCTTGGACTCGACCACTTCGACCAGCGCGCCGTCCTCGGAACGACCGGAAACCACCAGGCCAGCATCGACCAGCTGCGGCAGCAGGTTGTTGTTGACCTCGTAACGGTGGCGGTGACGCTCGGTGATGATGTCCTTGCCGTAGCAATCGTGCACCTTGGAACCGGCAGCCAGCTGGCAGTCCTGTGCGCCCAGACGCATGGTGCCGCCCAGGTCGGAAGCTTCGGTACGGGTCTCGACTGCGCCGGTAGCATCGGCCCACTCGGTGATCAGGCCGACGACCGGGTGGCCGCTGTTACGGTCGAACTCGGTGGAGTTGGCGTCTTTCCAGCCCATCACGTTACGGGCGAACTCGATCACGGCCACCTGCATGCCCAGGCAGATACCCAGGTACGGCACCTTGTTCTCACGGGCGTATTGCACCGCGGTGATCTTGCCTTCGACGCCGCGCAGGCCGAAACCGCCCGGAACGAGGATGGCATCGGCACCTTCGAGCAGGCTGGTGCCCTGGTTCTCGATGTCTTCGGAATCGATGTAGCGCAGGTTGACCTTGGTACGGTTGGTGATGCCGGCGTGGCTCATCGCTTCGATCAGCGACTTGTACGCATCCAGCAGCTCCATGTACTTGCCGACCATGGCGATGGTCACTTCCTGCTCGGGATTGAGCTTGGCATCGACGACCTGGTCCCACTCGGACAGGTCGGCGCTGTTGCACTGCAGACCGAAGCGCTCGACGACGAAGTCGTCCAGGCCCTGGGCGTGCAGCACGCCAGGAATCTTGTAGATGGTGTCGACGTCTTCCAGGGAGATCACCGCACGCTCTTCGACGTTGGTGAACAGCGCGATCTTGCGGCGCGAAGAAGCATCGACCGGGTGGTCGGAGCGGCAGATCAGCACGTCAGGCTGCAGGCCGATGGAACGCAGTTCCTTGACCGAGTGCTGGGTCGGCTTGGTCTTGGTCTCGCCGGCGGTGGCGATGTACGGGACCAAGGTCAGGTGCATCAGCATGGCGCGCTTGGAGCCCACTTCGACACGCAGCTGGCGGATCGCCTCGAGGAACGGCTGCGACTCGATGTCACCCACGGTACCGCCGATCTCCACCAGGGCCACGTCGGCATCGCCGGCGCCCTTGATGATGCGACGCTTGATCTCGTCGGTGATGTGCGGGATGACCTGGATGGTCGCGCCCAGGTAATCACCACGGCGCTCCTTGCGCAGCACGTGCTCGTAGATACGGCCGGTAGTGAAGTTGTTGTTCTGGGTCATGGTCGTGCGGATGAACCGCTCGTAGTGGCCCAGGTCGAGGTCGGTCTCGGCGCCGTCGTGGGTGACGAACACCTCACCGTGCTGGAACGGGCTCATGGTGCCGGGATCGACGTTGATGTACGGATCCAGCTTGAGCATGGTGACCTTGAGCCCCCGCGCTTCCAGGATGGCCGCCAGGGAAGCCGAGGCAATGCCTTTCCCCAATGAAGAAACAACACCGCCCGTGACGAATATGTAGCGCGTCATGAAAAACCCTAGAAGTCTGCGTTAAGGCGGCCAGCGCCGCCGGAGAAAGCGAAGGAAGGCCGAAGCCCCCGATCACCTGCGTCAATCACAGTGCATCTCGAAAAACTGCCGCGTCTGTACAGACCAGGGGTATCCCCGGCATGGAGCTCGCTCGTCATTTTAAGAATCAGCCCAGCAAAAAACTGCTTGGTAATCGGCAACTGCTGTGTTTTCGAGGAACCCACAGAAGCTGTATCAAGAAGGGAGGGTAGTCTACCCGAATGTACCCTTCATCTCAAACCTTGCGCGTTCGTCGGCAACTGCCAGTGCAGCTGGCAATCGGCCTGCGCCAGGCCAGGCAGGTTGGCCACCGCCAGCAGGCGTTCGCCCTGGTACAGCAGCGGCAGGCGCGGGCGCATGAAATGCGGCACCTGCAGCTCGTTGAGCAAACGCTTCAGATCGCGCCGACCGCGACCGGGCAGTTCGAGTACCTCGCCACCCTGGCGGTAGGCGATATGCAGGCCTTCCAGAGGGCTCGGCGCCTGCAGGCTCACGCTGCCGTTGTCGGGCAATGCCAGCGGGATGCTCGGCTGTACCCAGGGTTGTCGCCCTTCGGGAGAGCTGAGCCAGTCGCCACTCAACCACCAGATACGCCCGTGGCTGCGGGCCAGTTGGCCATCGGCCAGGCGCCATGCGGGGCAGGCATCGATGGCAGCGTCCCGCAGGTCTACCCAGCCTGACCAGTGGCGTGCATCGGGTAGCCGGGTGCGGCGGCGCAGCCAGTATTGCAGGGCGTTGCGCTGGCGCGCCGGCGACAGGGCGACGAGCGCGGCAAGCTCGAGCGAGTCCAGCCCGGCCCATGGCCCTGGCGCGGCCGCCTCGGCTGCGGCGAGGTCGCCCTCGGCCATCTCGTCGAGCAGGCCCAGCGCCTCGCCCAGGTGCTCGGCCGAACGCGCCATGCTCTGCGCGGCCTGCGGCCAGCGTTGGTGCAACAATGGCAGCACCTCGCCGCGCAGGTAGTTGCGGGCGAAGTGCGTATCGCAGTTGGAGGGGTCTTCGATCCAGCTCAAGCCATGGGCCAGGGCATAGCCGTGCAATTGATCCCGGCTCATCGACAACAGCGGCCTGACCAGGCTGCCCTGCCCTAGCGGCCGCTGCCCCGGCATGCCGGCCAGGCCACGCAGGCCAGCGCCGCGCAGCAGGCGAAAGAGCAAGGTTTCGGCCTGGTCGTCGCGGTGCTGGCCAGTGAAAACGACGTCGCCGGGGTTCATCACCTGTTCGAAGGCGGCATAGCGCGCATCACGGGCAGCCTGTTCGAGGCTGGCGCCGGGGGCGACCTGGACGTGGATGACTTGGAGCGGTATGCCAAGCGCATCGCAGACGGACTGGCAGTGCGCGGGCCATGCGTCAGCGGCCGGTTGCAGGCCGTGATGAATGTGCAGGGCACGCAGCGGCGGGATGGCCTGGTGACGGGCGTGGTCAGCCAGCAGGTGCAAAAGGACGGTGGAGTCGAGGCCACCGGAGAAGGCGATGTACCAGGTGGGGGCGTTGCGCCAGGGGGTGAGATCAATCATCAGGACCTCGAACGGTTCGATACCGCATTCGCGGGCAAGCCCGCTCCCGCAGGTACAGCGCAAGCCTCATGTGCAGCGCAGACCTTGTGGGAGCGGGCTTGCCCGCGAATGGGCCGCGATGCGGCCCCGGCGATCTCTCAGAGGCCGTAGCTCATCAGTCGCTCGTAGCGACGGGCCAGCAGCGCGTCGTTGTCGAACTTGCCCAGCATCTCCAGTTGCTCGACCAGGTCGGCACGAATGCTTTCGGACATTTTCGCCGGATCGCGGTGGGCGCCGCCCAGCGGCTCCTGGATCACCTTGTCGACGATGTTCAGGCTCTTCAGGCGATCGGCGGTGATGCCCATGGCCTCGGCGGCATCGGCTGCCTTGTCGGCAGTCTTCCACAGGATCGAGGCGCATCCTTCCGGCGAGATCACCGAATAGGTGGAGTACTGCAGCATGTTCAGCTGGTCGCACACGCCAATGGCCAGTGCACCGCCGGAACCGCCCTCGCCGATCACGGTGGCGATGATCGGGGTTTTCAAGCGGGCCATGACGCGCAGGTTCCAGGCGATTGCCTCGCTCTGGTTGCGCTCTTCCGCATCGATACCCGGATAGGCGCCCGGGGTGTCGATGAAGGTCAGGATCGGCATCTTGAAGCGCTCGGCCATTTCCATCAGGCGGCAGGCCTTGCGGTAGCCTTCAGGGCGCGGCATGCCGAAGTTACGGCGTACCTTCTCGCGCACTTCACGGCCCTTCTGGTGGCCGATGACCATGACCGGCTTGCCATCCAGGCGCGCAGTACCACCGACGATGGCGGCGTCGTCGGAGAAGTGGCGGTCACCGTGCAGCTCTTCGAACTCGGTGAAGATGTGCTCGAGGTAGTCCAGGGTGTAGGGACGACGCGGGTGACGGGCCAGGCGGGCGATCTGCCAGCTAGTCAGGTTGCCGAAGATGCTTTCGGTCAGGGTGTTGCTCTTGTCTTGCAGACGGGCAATCTCATCGCTGATGTTCAGCGAGTTGTCGTTGCCCACCAGGCGCAGCCCTTCGATCTTGGCTTGCAGGTCGGCAATCGGCTGTTCGAAATCGAGGAAATTCGGGTTCATAGGCATCCGTCTTGGGTCTACGGCCAGGCGGCCGGCCGGTTGATCCGTTTGGCGCCCTACCTTAAGGGATCAGGCGCATTCAGGTCGAGATTAAAATTCGTCGGTTCAACGATATTGCAGGAAGACGTTCTCACGCCCGAACTGGTCACGCAGCGCCTGAATCAGGCCATCCGCTGGGTCGATCGACCATTCATCGGAGAACTGCAGCATGGCCTTGGCATCGCTGCCGGTGTATTCGAGCGTGATCGGGCAGCCACCTCGGTGGCGGGTGATCAACTCGCCCAGCCAGTTCAGGCGGTCGCCCTTGAGTGCATCGTGCGCCACTTTCAGGCGCAGGCTCTCGGCGAGCTTGGTCCGCGCATCCTCCATGGTCATCACCTGCTTGACCCGCAGGCGCAGCCCGCCGGAAAAGTCGTCATTGCTGACCTCGCCTTCGACCACCACCATCGCGTCGGTCTGCAGCAGCGCCTGGGCCGCCATGTAGGCGTCGGCGAACAGCGAGGCCTCGATGCGCCCGGAGCGGTCGTCGAGGGTGACGAAGCCCATCTTGTCACCCTTCTTGTTCTTCATTACCCGCAACGCAATGATCATGCCGGCCACCGTCTGCGTCTCGCGCGACGGCTTGAGGTCGATGATGCGCTGGCGGGCGAAGCGGCGGATCTCGGTTTCGTACTCGTCGATCGGGTGCCCGGTCAGGTACAGGCCCAGGGTGTCCTTCTCGCCCTTCAAACGCTCCTTGAGCGTCAGCCCGCGGACCTTGCGGTGGTTGGCGTAGACGTCGACATCCACCTCGTCGAACATGCTGCCGAATAGGTCGACGTGACCACTGTCAGCGGTATGTGCCGCCTGCTCGGCAGCCTTGATGGCCTCACCCAGCGCCGAGAGCAGGGTTGCACGGTTGATATCGATGCTGGCGTGGTAGGCCTTGATCTCGTCATGGAAGTGCGGGCCCAGGCGGTCCAGCGCACCACTGCGGATCAGTGCATCGAGGGTGCGCTTGTTGACCCGCTTGAGGTCGATGCGCTCGCAGAAGTCGAACAGGTCCTTGAACGGTCCGCCCTCCGCGCGCGCCTCGACGATCGCCTCCACCGGGCCTTCGCCGACGCCCTTGATCGCTCCCAGTCCATAGACGATACGGCCGTCATTGTTGACGGTGAACTTGAAGTCGGAGAAGTTCACGTCCGGCGCGTCGAGGCGCAGCTTCATGCTGCGTACTTCCTCGACCAGCACCACGACCTTGTCGGTGTTGTGCATATCCGCCGAGAGCACCGCGGCCATGAACGGCGCCGGATGGTGGGTCTTCAGCCAGGCGGTCTGGTACGACACCAGCCCGTAGGCGGCGGAGTGGGATTTGTTGAAGCCGTAGCCTGCGAACTTTTCCACCAGGTCGAAGATGTTACCGGCCAGGTCCGCATCGATATTGTTGGCAACGCAACCTTCGATGAAGCCACCGCGCTGCTTGGCCATTTCTTCGGGCTTTTTCTTACCCATCGCCCGGCGCAGCATGTCGGCGCCACCGAGGGTATAGCCGGCCATCACCTGGGCGATCTGCATCACTTGTTCCTGATACAGGATGATGCCGTAGGTAGGTGCCAGTACCGGCTTGAGTCCTTCGTACTGGTAGTCCGAGTGCGGGTAGGCCAGCTCGGCGCGGCCGTGCTTGCGGTTGATGAAGTCGTCCACCATGCCCGATTGCAGCGGGCCCGGGCGGAACAGTGCCACCAGTGCGATGAGGTCTTCCAGGCAGTCGGGCTTGAGCTTCTTGATCAGCTCCTTCATGCCCCGCGATTCGAGCTGGAACACCGCCGTGGTCTCGGCCTTTTGCAGCAGCTCGTAGGTCTTGCGGTCGTCCAGCGGAATGAAGTCGATGTTGACGTCGGGCAGGTTCTTCTTGGCCTGCTCGCGGTTGATGATCTCCATCGCCCACTTGATGATGGTCAGCGTACGCAGGCCGAGGAAGTCGAACTTCACCAGGCCCGCGGCCTCGACGTCGTCCTTGTCGAACTGGGTCACCAGGCCGCCGCCTTCTTCGTCGCAGGCGATCGGCGAGAAGTCGGTGAGCTTGGTAGGCGCGATGACCACGCCACCGGCGTGCTTGCCGGTACCACGGGTGACGCCCTCGAGCTTCAGGGCCATGTCCCAGATCTCGCGGGCATCTTCGTCGCCCTTGAGGAAATCGCGGAGGATTTCTTCCTGCTCGTAGGCCTTTTCCAGGGTCATGCCGACTTCGAACGGGATCATCTTCGACAGGCGGTCGGCCAGGCCGTACGACTTGCCCTGCACCCGCGCCACGTCGCGCACCACCGCCTTGGCAGCCATGGTGCCGAAGGTGATGATCTGGCTCACCGCGTTGCGGCCATAGGCCTCGGCCACGTAGTCGATCACCCGGTCACGGCCATCCATGCAGAAGTCGACGTCGAAGTCGGGCATGGAAACACGTTCGGGGTTGAGGAAGCGTTCGAACAGCAGGTCATAGGCCAGCGGATCGAGGTCGGTGATCTTCAGTACGTAGGCCACCAGCGAGCCGGCACCCGAACCCCGCCCGGGGCCAACCGGCACGTCGTTGTTCTTGGCCCACTTGATGAAGTCCATAACGATCAGGAAGTAACCGGGGAAGCCCATCTGGATGATGATGTCCAGCTCGAACTTCAGGCGGTCCAGGTAGACCTGGCGCTTCTCTTCGTAATTGGGCGTGGTCTCCTTGGGCCAGAGCACCGCCAGGCGCTCTTCCAGGCCCTCGTGGGAGACGTGGCGCAGGTAGTCGTCGATCCCCATGCCATTGGGCGTCGGGAAGTCGGGCAGGAAGTACTTGCCCAGTTGCACCTGGATGTTGCAGCGCTTGGCGATCTCGACCGTGTTGGCGATGGCATCGGGCAGGTCGCTGAACAGCTCGGCCATTTCCTCGGCCGACTTGAGGTATTGCTGGTCGCTGTAGTTGCGCGGGCGCCGCGGATCGTCGAGGGTCCAGCCCTCGCCGATGCAGACGCGGGTTTCGTGGGCATCGAAGTCTGATTGCTTGATGAAACGCACATCGTTGGTCGCCACCAGCGGCGCGCCGAGCTTGTCGGCCAGGGCCACGGCGGCGTGCACGTACTCTTCGTCACCCGCACGGTTGGTGCGCTGCACCTCGACATAGAAGCGCTCGGGGAACATGGCCATCCAGTCGCCCAGCAACGCCTCGGCGTCTTCCGTGCGGCCGTTCATCAGGGCCATGCCGATATCGCCTTCCCGGGCCGCCGACAAGGCGATCAAGCCCTCGCTGGCCGGGGCGATCCACTCGCGCTGGAGAATCACCAGGCCATTGCGCTGGCCATCGGTCCAGCCGCGCGAGATCAGCTCGGTAAGGTTGCGGTAGCCCTTCGGGTCCATGGCCAGGAAGCAGATCCGCGACAACGGTGCTTCAGGGTCCGCCCCGGCCAGCCACATGTCGGCACCGCAGATCGGCTTGATGCCAGCGCCCATGGCGGTCTTGTAGAACTTGACCAGCGAGCACATGTTGCTCTGGTCGGTGATCGCCACCGCCGGCATGTTCATCCCGGCCAGCGCCTTGGCCAGCGGTTTGATCCGCACCAGGCCGTCGACCAGCGAGAATTCGGAGTGTACGCGCAGGTGAACGAAGGGAACCGACATGGATGATCCTGTAGCAGTGCTGAACGACAAGGGCGGGATTGTAGCGTAAAAGGGCGGGGGTTTTGGGCTGCTGTGCAGCCCATTCGCGGGACAAGCCCGCTCCCACAGGTCCCGCACACATTTCACACCAGGCGAAGTACCTGTGGGAGCGGGCTTGTCCCGCGAATGGGCCAGATGGTTCTAGATCAGCGAGCTGGTGACGCCTTCACGCGCTTCCCAAGCCGCCCGCACCGGCGCGAACGAGCGCCGATGAATCGGCGTCGGGCCAAGCCGGGCCAAAGCCTCGAGATGCACCGGCGTCGGATACCCCTTGTGCCCACCGATGCCATAACCCGGGTAGATCAGCTCGAACGCACTCATCTCGCGATCGCGGCTGACCTTGGCCAGGATCGACGCGGCGGCAATCGCCGGCACCTTGGCATCGCCCTGCACCACCGGTGCGGCCGGCACCGCCAGCTTGGGGCAACGATTACCGTCGATCAGTGCGAGCTTGGGCGTGACGCTCAGCCCCTCGACCGCACGCTGCATGGCCAGCATGGTGGCCTGGAGAATGTTCAGCCGGTCGATTTCCTCGACTTCGGCCCGGGCAATGCAAAAGCTCAGGGCTTTTTCGCAGATCTCGTCGAACAGCGCTTCGCGCTTGGCTTCGGTGAGCTTCTTCGAGTCGTTGAGGCCGAGGATCGGCCGCGCCGGATCGAGGATCACCGCTGCGGTGACCACCGCGCCGCACAATGGGCCACGGCCCACTTCATCGACGCCGGCGACCAGGTCCTCGACCAGGTTGAAATCCAGTCCCATCTGCATGTCAGCGGTCCTCGAGCAGGGCCAGCACCGCGTCGGCCGCCTGGTTGGAGGCGTCGCGGCGCAAGGTGCGGTGAATCTCGTCGAAGCGCTCGGTCTGCTGGCGGCCATCGGCGACCAGCGGCGCCAGGGTCTGGGCCAGGGCTTCGCTGGTGGCGTCGTCCTGCAGCAGTTCCGGAACCAGTTCGCGTTGGGCGAGCAGATTGGGCAACGACACGTAGGGGCTTTTTACCAACCGCTTGAGAATCCAGTAGGTCAGCGGCGCAAGCCGATAGGCCACGACCATCGGCCGCTTGTACAACAAGGCTTCAAGCGTAGCAGTGCCCGAGGCGATCAACACCGCATCGCAAGCGGCCAGGGCCTGGTGCGACTGGCCATCGAGCAAGGTCAGCGGCAGGTTGCGACCGTCGAGCATCTGTTCGATCTGAGTGCGCCGCGTGGCATTGGCGCAAGGCAGCACGAAACGTACGCCGGGCACCAGCTGTTGCAAACGTTGCGCGGCGTCGAGGAACAATGCGCCCAGGCGCCCCACCTCGCCGCCCCGGCTGCCGGGCATCAAGGCCACCAGCGGCCCCTCGCCCAGGCCCAGCGCCTGGCGTGCGGCCTGACGGTCGGCATCCAGGGGAATCGTGTCGGCCAGCGGGTGACCGACGAAACGCACCGGTACGCCCTGCTCTTCGTAGAACCGCGCCTCGAACGGCAGCAGCGTCAGCATCAGGTCGCAGCCTTCGCGGATCTTCAGCACCCGCTTCTGCCGCCACGCCCACACCGAAGGGCTGACGTAGTGCACGGTCTTGATCCCGGCCTGGCGCAGCTTCAGTTCGATATTGAGGGTGAAATCGGGAGCATCGATGCCGATGAACACATCGGGTTTTTCGGCGATGAGCGTCTGGATCAGCGCCTTGCGCCGCTTGAGCAGCTCGCGCAGGCGCCCAAGCACCTCGACCAGCCCCATGACCGCCAGGCGCTCCATGGGGAAGTACGAGCTCAGGCCCTCGGCCTCCATCAGCGGGCCACCGACACCGATGAAACGCACATCGGGATGACGCGCCTTGAGCGCGTGCATCAGGCCAGAACCAAGAATATCGCCGCTGGCCTCACCCGCGACCAAGGCTACACAGAGCTGCGCCATGTCAGCGGGTGATGCCGCGGGCGGAGGTCAGGATCGACTGGCGGAACAACTCGACTTCAGGGTACTGGCCCGCCAGCTCGTCGAGTTCCTTGAGCGCGTCTTCCACGGTCAGGCCCTGGCGATAGACGATCTTGTAGGAACGACGCAGGGCGTGGATCACTTCATCGCTGAAGCCACGGCGGCGCATGCCTTCGAAGTTCATGCTGCGGGCTTCGGCAGGGCTGCCGAACACCGTGACGAACGCCGGCACGTCCTTGCCGATGGCCGTCCCCATGCCGGAAAACGCATGGGCACCGATATGGCAGTACTGGTGCACGAGGGTGTAGCCGGACAGGATTGCCCAGTCGCCGACGTGGACGTGCCCGGCCAAGGCGGTGTTGTTGACCAGGATGCAATGATTGCCGATCACGCTGTCGTGGCCGATGTGGGCATAGGCCATGATCAGGTTGTGGTCGCCCAAGGTGGTCTCGGCGCGGTCCTGGATGGTGCCACGGTGAATGGTCACACCTTCGCGGATCACGTTGTGATCACCGATCACCAGGCGGGTCGGCTCACCCTTGTACTTGAGGTCTGGGGTGTCTTCGCCGATCGACGAGAACTGGTAGATACGGTTGTGCTTGCCGATACGGGTCGGGCCCTTGAGCACTACGTGCGGGCCGATGACCGTACCTTCGCCGATCTCGACGTCGGGACCGACGATGGACCAGGGGCCGACTTCGACGCCGTCGGCCAGCTTGGCCGACGGATCGATGATCGCCCGAGGGTCGATCGAACTCATAGGGAGCGTTCCGCGCAGGTGATCTCAGCCGAGCAGACTGGCTTGCCGTCGACCAGCGCACGGCACTCGAACTTCCAGATCATGCTCTTGCGGCTGAGGAACTTGGCCTCGAGCACCAGCTGGTCACCCGGCAGCACTGGCTGGCGGAAACGCAGCTTGTCGGACCCGACGAAGTAATACAGCGTGCCATCTGCCGGCTTGGCATCGAGCATCTTGAAACCGAGGATGCCGGCCGCCTGGGCCATGGCCTCGATGATCAGAACGCCCGGCATGATCGGATGCGCCGGGAAATGGCCATTGAAGAACGGCTCGTTGATGCTGACATTCTTGTAGGCACGAATGCTCTGGGCCTCGAAGTCCAGATCCGTCACGCGATCTACCAGCAGGAACGGGTAGCGGTGAGGCAGGTATTCGCGAATCTCGTTGATGTCCATCATTTCGGGGGGAAGCCTGTAATAAGAATAGGGAGCGCAGGGGCTGACCGCACGCTCCTTTTGCAATCCAAAGAGGAGCCAGCTAGCGACTGTTCACTCTTGCTCAGGAAATGGTATCAGCCTTCTGATGCCGGCTGGCCACCTGAGGTCACGGTATCGACGCGTTTTTCCAGCTGCTGCAGGCGCTTGGCCATGTCATCCAGCTGGCGAATACGCGCGGCGCTCTTGCGCCAATCAGCCAGAGGCTGCATGGCAGTCCCGGAAGAATAAGAGCCCGGTTCGGTGATCGAACGGGTCACCATGGTCATTCCGGAAACGAATACGTTATCGCAGATATCGATATGCCCCACCAGGCCAACGCCGCCGGCGAGCATGCAGTGCTTGCCGATGCGCGCACTGCCGGAGATCCCGACACAGGCTGCCATGGCGGTGTGGTCGCCGATTTGCACGTTGTGCGCGATCTGTATCTGGTTGTCGAGTTTGACGCCATCACCAATACGGGTGTCGGACAGGGCACCGCGGTCCACGGCGGTGTTGACGCCGATCTCCACGTCGTCGCCAATGGTCACACCACCGATCTGGGCGATCTTCTGCCACACGCCCTTCTCGTTGGCGAAGCCGAAGCCCTCGCCGCCGATCACCGCGCCGGATTGGATCACCACGCGCTTGCCGATGGTCACGTCGTGGTACAGCGTAACCCGCGGTGCCAGCCAGCCACCTTCGCCGATCACGCTGCGGGCGCCGACCACGCAGTGGGCGCCGAGGGTGACATGGGCTCCGATACGTGCACCGCTTTCGACCACCACGAATGGCCCGACGCAGGCACTGGCATCGACCTGGGCGTCTTCCGCTACCACGGCGCTGGGATGAATACCCGCCACAGCCTTGGGCTTGGGATCGAACAGGTGCGAAATGCGCGCATATGCCAGGTACGGATCGGCAACGATCAGGGCATTGCCGGCAAAGCCTTCGGCATCCGCCGCCTTCAACAGCACCGCCGCGGCCTGGCTGTCATCCAGGTACTTGCGGTACTGCGGGTTGGCGAGGAAGCTCAATTGACCGGGGCCGGCCTCCTGCAAGGTAGCCAGCCCGGTAATCTGCACGGCCTCGGCGCCCTTGAGGGTGGCGCCGAGAGCCTCGGCCAACTGGCCGAGTGTCATGGTCACGGTCATATCAACGCGCTTGGTTCATGCGCTCGATGACTTGGCGGGTGATGTCGTACTGAGGTTTGACATCGATGACCGCACCGCGCTCGAGGACCAGGTCGTAGCCGCCTTTCTTGATCACTTCCTCGACAGCGCCGTCCAGCTTTGGCTTGAGCTGCTTGAGCATGTCACGGTCGGCCACGGCCTTGGCTTCGTTCAGTTCCTTGGACTGGAACTGGAAGTCGCGGGCCTTCTGCTTGAATTCGAGCTCCAGGCGCTCACGCTCCTGCTGCTGCATCTTGTCGCCGCCCTTGATCAGGCGGTCCTGGATGCCTTTGGCGCTGCTTTCCAGGGTCTTGAGCTTGGTCAGCTGCGGGCCAAACTTCTTCTCGGCATCGACCGCGTACTTCTTGGCCGCGTCCGATTCGAGCAGAGCCATCTGATAGTTCAGCACGGCAACCTTCATTTCAGCGAAAGCCGGGGTGGCGACCAGCGCCGCGGCCACGAAGGCCAGTTTGGTCAACTTACGCACGATGCACTCCTGGATAAACCGTTGTTTGAGCAAGGGCCGACCTTAGAAGGTCTGGCCCAGAGAGAATTGGAACACCTGGGTATCGGCGTCGTCCGGCTTCTTGATCGGCATCGCCAGGCTGAAGCTCAGCGGGCCGAGTGCGGTGATCCAGGTGACGCCGAGGCCCACAGAGCTGGCCATGTCCGAGAAACCGACCTTCGCGCAGTCCGGCTTGCTACCGCAGTTGGTGTCGAAGACGTTACCCACATCCCAGAACACGGAAGTACGCAGCGAGCGCTGGTCCTTGACGAACGGCAGTGGGAACAACAGTTCTACGCCGCCCTGCACCAGCACGTTGCCACCGAACGGCAGCGGGTCTTGGTCCGGGTCACGGACGGTACCATCGTTCTTGCCGGTACTTGGCGTACTGCGTGGGCCCAGGCTGCTGTCCTTGAAGCCACGTACCGAATTGAAACCACCCGCGTAGTAGTTCTCGTAGAACGGCAGGCCGGAGGTACCGCCAAAGCCATCACCATAGCCCAGCTCGGTGTGCAGGCGCAGGGTGTAGTCGTTGTTGATCGGCTGGAACAACTGGCCACGGTAGTCGAGCTTGTAGAACGACAGGTCGCTGCCCGGAATGGTCGATTCCAGGGTCAGGCTCTGGGAGTGACCACGGGTCGCCAGCACGCCTTTGTTCAAGGTCGACTCGGACCAGCCGATCGAGGCCTTGAAGTTGAGGAAGTTGTCACCCTCTTCTTCCAGGAAGTCGAAGATCTCGTCGACGGTGTACTTACCGGTCTTGATCTTGTCCTGCTGCACGCTCAGGCCGTAGGTCAGGCGCGAGGTTTCGCTGATCGGGTAGCCCAGGCTGACGCCGGCACCCAGGCTGTCCACCGCATAGCTGGCCACGTCGACGTCGAGGTCGTCGTAGTCGGTGCTGCGGTAGAACGCGTTGTAACCCAGGCTCACGCCATCGGCGGTGAAGTAGGGATCGACGAAGCCGAAGTTGTAGCGGGTCTGGTATTCCGAACGGGTCAGGCCGATGGAGACCTTGTTACCGGTACCGAGGAAGTTGCTCTGGCTGATCGAGCCGCCGAGGATCAGGCCGGCGCTCTGGGCGAAGCCGACGCTGGCGGTGATCGAACCGGACGCCTGCTCCTCGACGCTGTAGTTGACGTCGACCTGGTCGTCGGTGCCAGGCACCGGCGGAGTCTCGACGTTGACCTCCTTGAAGAAGCCCAGGCGCTCGAGACGGGTCTTGGACTGGTCGATCAGGTAGGTCGAAGCCCAGCCGCCTTCCATCTGGCGCATCTCGCGACGCAGCACTTCGTCTTCGGTCTTGGTGTTGCCGCGATAGTTGATGCGGTTGACGTAGGCACGCTTGCCCGGATCGACCACGAACGTGATATCGACGGTGTGGTCTTCGTCGTTGGCCTGCGGCACGCCGTTGACGTTGGCGAAGGTGTAGCCTTCGTTACCCAGGCGACGGGTGATCAGGTCGGAGGACGAGGTCATCACCTTGCGCGAGAATACCTGGCCCGGCTGCACCAGCAGCAGCGACTTGACCTGGTCTTCCGGCACCTTGAGGTCACCGGACAGCTTGACGTCGCGGACGGTGTACTTCTCGCCTTCGTTGATGTTGACGGTGATGTAGACGTGCTTCTTGTCCGGGGTGATCGACACCTGGGTGGAAGCGATGTCCATGTTGATGTAGCCGCGGTCCAGGTAGTAGGAACGCAGGCGCTCCAAGTCACCGGAGAGCTTTTCGCGGGCGTATTTGTCGTCGTTCTTGAAGAACGACAGCCAGTTGGTGGTGTGAAGCTCGAACAGCTGCCCCAGGGTATCGTCGTCGAACACGTTGTTGCCGACGATGTTGATGTGCTGGATGGCGGCCACGGTGCCTTCGTTGATCTTGATCTTCAACGCGACACGGTTGCGCGGCTGCGGCACCACCTCGGCGTCGACCTCGGCCGAGTAGCGACCCTGGGCCACGTACTGGCGCTGCAGTTCGTTACGCACGCCTTCGAGGGTGGCACGCTGGAAGATCTCGCCTTCGGCCAGGCCCGACTGTTTCAGGCCTTTCATCAGGTCTTCGGTGCTGATCGCCTTGTTGCCTTCGATCTCGATACTCGACACCGAGGGGCGCTCGACCACGTTGATGATCAGGACGTTGCCGTCGCGGTCCAGCTGGATGTCCTGGAAGAACCCGGTCTTGAACAACGAACGGGTCGATTCCACCAGGCGCCGATCATCGGCCTGGTCGCCCACGTTCAGGGGCAAGGCGCCAAAGACGCTGCCGGCGGACACCCGCTGCAGGCCGTTGACTCGGATATCGGAGATGGTGAAGGACTCGGCGTGAACTTCAGCGATCATCAGTGCGGACATGACCGCAGTTAGCAGCAGACGTTTCATGAAGTCCTTTTATTCCAACTGGCAATAAACAACCTGCCGCGAAAAGGCGGCAGGTTCGCAATTGAGCGAAGCTTTTATAGTCGACCCAGATCGTTGATCAGGGCGAGCAACATCACCCCTACGACCAAACTGATACCGATCTGGACCCCCCAACCTTGCACCCGATCCGACAGCGGACGACCGCGCGCCCACTCGACCAGGTAAAACAGCAAATGCCCCCCATCCAGTACGGGGATGGGCAGCAGGTTAAGAACCCCCAGGCTTATGCTCAGGTAGGCCAGGAAATTCAAGAAATCCCCCACGCCGGACTGGGCTGAAGCGCCCGCCACTTTAGCAATGGTTATCGGTCCGCTCAAGTTTTTTACCGAGAGCTCCCCGAACAGCATTTTCTTCAGCGACTCGAGGGTGAGCACACTCATGTTCCAGGTCCGCGACAGGCCTTCGCCCACCGCATCCACCGGGCCATAGCTGACCTCGCGGAGCATGTCGGCCGGCCATTGCGCGGCCTTGACGCCTGCGCCCAGGTAGCCGCCGGAGCCTTTGCCCTCGCCGTGACGGGCCAGGGTCACCGGCACCTCGAGCTGTGCACCGTCGCGTTCGACACGCAAAGTCACTTTTGTTTCCGGACGAGCGCGCACCGCGTCCACCAACTGCTGCCAGTCGCTCATTGCCACGCCATCGAGGGCCAGCAGCTTGTCGCCGGTTTTCAGGCCGGCAGCGGCAGCGGGACTCTTCGGGGCGATCTCGGCGAGCACCGGGGCAATCGCCGGGCGCCAAGGACGCAGGCCCAGGGACTGGATGGGATCCGGCTCGTCGGCGCCCTTGAGCCAGGCGTCGAGCTTGATCTGCAGGCGATGCTCGGCGCTCACGCCATCATCACGCACGCCCACCTGCAAGGTACCGCTCTCGCCCAGGCGGCGAACCAACTGCAAATTGACCGCCGACCAACCGCTGGTCGGTTCGCCGTCGATGGAGACGATTTCCTGGCCAGCCATCAGGCCTGCCGACGCGGCCAGGCTCCCAGGCTCGACCGCGCCGATCACCGGGCGAATCTGCTGGGTGCCGAGCATGGCCAGGATCCAGAAGAACAGGATTGCCAGGAGGAAGTTGGCGATCGGTCCCGCCGCGACGATGGCAATACGCTGGCGCACCGACTTGCGATTGAACGACTGCTCGATCAACGCTGGTGGCACCTCGCCCTCACGCTCGTCGAGCATCTTCACGTAGCCACCGAGCGGAATCGCCGCCACCACGAACTCGGTGCCGTGCTTGTCATGCCAGCGCAACAGCGGTGTGCCGAAGCCGACCGAGAAGCGCAGCACCTTGACGCCACAACGACGCGCCACCCAGAAGTGACCGAATTCGTGGAAGGTGACCAGAACACCCAAGGCCACCAGTGTGCCGATAATCATGTAGAGCGCAGTCATGTCTATCTCCGAATGACGTTCAGCGGAACCTGGAGGCCGGCGGCATCAGTGGCCGTGGCGCCTCAGCCATTCCCGGGACAGCTCCCGGGCGCGCTGGTCGGCGGCGAACACCGCGTCCAGCGAAGGCAGTGCCACCACCGGTTCCTGGTCGAGCACCTGTTCGATCATACCCGCGATCTGCGGGAAGCGGATACGCCGCTGGAGAAACGCCTCCACGGCAACTTCGTTGGCCGCATTGAGCACGGCCGGGGCGCTGTCGCCCGCCTCGGCAGCCTGCCGCGCCAGGCGCAGGCAAGGGAAGCGCTGTTCGTCGGGGGCCTGGAAATCCAGACGGGCGATGGCGAACAGGTCCAGCGGGGCGACCCCCGAATCGATGCGCTCAGGCCACGCCAGGGCATTGGCGATAGGGGTGCGCATGTCCGGGTTGCCCAACTGGGCCAGCACCGAACCATCGACGTAGTCGACCAGCGAGTGAATCACGCTTTGCGGATGCACCACGACCTCCACCTTGGCAGGTGCAGCATCGAACAACCAACAAGCCTCGATCAGCTCCAGGCCTTTGTTCATCATGCTGGCCGAGTCCACCGAGATCTTGCGACCCATGGACCAATTGGGGTGAGCACAGGCTTGCTCGGGCGTGACATCCATCAGCGCCGCCTGCGGCGTCTCGCGGAACGGCCCGCCCGATGCGGTCAGCAGGATACGCCGCACACCCACCTGGCTCAGGCCGCGGGCATAGTCGCCGGGCAGGCACTGGAAAATCGCATTGTGCTCGCTGTCGATCGGCAACAGCACGGCGCCACTGCGCCGCACAGCGTCCATGAACAGCGCGCCGGACATCACCAGGGCTTCCTTGTTGGCCAGCAACACCTTCTTGCCGGCCTCCACCGCAGCCAGGGTAGGACGCAGCCCAGCAGCACCGACGATGGCGGCCATCACGGCATCTACCTCGGCGGCCGCTGCCACCTGGCACAACCCCGCCTCGCCCACCAGCACCTCGCTGGCGCAGCCGGCAGCGGCCAGACCTTCACGCAGGCGTGCGGCCTGCTCGGCGGCCGGCACCACGGCATAGGCCGGGCGATGGCGCAGGCACAGGGCCAGCAACTCGTCGATGCGCGAATAGCCGCTGAGGGCGAACACTTCGTAACGATCAGGGTGCCGGGCGATCACGTCCAGCGTGCTGAGACCGATCGAGCCGGTGGCGCCGAGCACGGTGATGCGCTGCACTGCACTCACATCACACCCCATTCGGCGGCCCACAACAGCACGGCGAACACCGGGATGGCCGCGGTCAGGCTGTCGATGCGGTCGAGCACACCACCATGCCCAGGCAACAGGTTGCTGCTGTCCTTGATACCGGAGCGGCGTTTGAACATGCTCTCGGTGAGGTCACCCACCACCGACGACATGACCACCAGCGCCGCACCCAGCAGGCCCAGCAGGATCTGGCCGAAACCCCAGTCGCGATTCAGACCGACCACCAGGGTGATCAGCAGGCTCAGCGCCAGGCCGCCATAGACGCCCTCCCAGCTCTTGCCGGGACTGACTTGCGGCGCCAGCTTGCGCTTGCCGAACTTGCGACCCGAGAAGTATGCGCCGATGTCAGCAGACCATACCAGGACCATGACCGACAGAATCAGCCAGTTGCCCAGCGGCCAATGCTTGAGCAGCACCAAGCCCTGCCATGCCGGCAGCAGCACCAGCAAGCCGATCAGCAGGCGACAGGCGGCGCTCGCCCACAGCTCGCTGGTGCGTGGGAAGGTCAGCACCAGCCAAGTCGCCAGCGCCCACCAGATCACCGACGCCCCCAGCACCCACGGGGCCAGCTCGGGAAGGATATACAGCAGCATCAGCGCCCCGGCGACGACGAGCGCATAGGCGATGCGCAGCGGCTGGGCCATCAGCCCGGCCAGGCGCGCCCACTCCCAGGCGCCCAGCGTCACCACGAATCCGATGAACAGGGCAAAATCCCCACCGTTGAGCAGGAAAAACCCACCCACCGCGATCGGCAGCAGGATCAGCGCGGTAATGATGCGTTGTTTAAGCATTAAGCACGAGCTCCAGCCTCGACCTGCTCGCTGGTTTTCCCAAAGCGGCGCTGGCGCGAAGCGAAATCGGCCAGTGCTTTGCGCATGGCCTCGTGTTTGAAGTCCGGCCAGAAGAGGTCGGAGAAATACAGCTCGGCATAGGCTAGCTGCCACAACAGAAAGTTGCTGATGCGGTGCTCGCCGCCGGTACGGATGCACAGGTCCGGCAACGGCAGATCGCCCGTCGCCAGGCAGGTTTGCAACAACCCCGGCGTGATGTCGTCCGGACGCAGATGCCCAGCCTGAACCTCACGCGCCAGGCGCTGCGCGGCCTGGGCGATATCCCACTGACCACCATAGTTGGCGGCGATCTGCAGGATGAAGCGATTGTTGCCTGCGGTCAGCGCTTCGGCTTCGCGCATGGCAGCCTGCAACTCGGGATGGAAACGCGAACGATCACCGATGATGCGCAAGCTGATCCTGTTCTCGTTGAGACGCTTGGCCTCGCGGCGCAGGGCCGAGAAGAACAGCTCCATCAGGGCGCCGACCTCATCGGCCGGGCGCTGCCAGTTTTCACTGGAGAAGGCGAACAGGGTCAGTACCTCGACCCCGGCCTCGGCGCACACCTCGATGACCGCACGCACCGCATCGACGCCGGCCTTATGCCCGGCAACGCCAGGCAAAAGGCGCTTCTTCGCCCAGCGATTGTTGCCATCCATGATGATCGCGACGTGACGCGGCACCGATGAAGGTGCCGCCAGCTTGGTCTTTTCCATTAAAAAACCTCGGCCTTAGACGGCCATAAGGTCCTTTTCCTTGGCTTTGTATGCGGCATCGACCTCAGCAATGAACTTGTCGGTCAGCTTCTGGATCTCGTCCGCGGCACGACGCTCTTCGTCTTCGCTGATTTCCTTATCCTTGGTCAGCTTCTTCAGGTCACCCAGGGCATCGCGCCGCACGTTGCGCACGGCCACCTTGGCGTCTTCGGCAACGCCGCTGGCCTGCTTGGTGTAGCCCTTGCGGGTTTCCTCGGTCAGGGCCGGCATCGGTACGCGGATGGTGGTACCGGCGCTGGATGGGTTCAGGCCCAGGTCGGAGGTCAGGATGGCCTTTTCGATGGCCGCGCTGAGGTTCTTGTCGTGAGCGACGATCTTCAGGGTACGGGCATCTTCGACGGTAATCGCAGCGACCTGGTTCAGCGGCATCTCGCTGCCCCAGGCAGTGACCTTGACGGCATCCAGGATGCTTGGGTGAGCGCGACCCGTGCGAATTGCCGCCAGGTTGCGAGCCAGGGATTCGAGGGACTTGCCCATGCGCTCCTGGGCGTCTTTCTTGATGTCGTTGATCATGCTTGGCCTTCCTCGATCAAAGTGCCTTCGGCGCCACCCACTACGATGTTCAGCAGGGAGCCAGGCTTGTTCATGTTGAATACCCGCAACGGCATATTGTGGTCACGGCACAGGCAGATCGCGGTCAAGTCCATGACACCGAGCTTGCGATCCAGGACCTCATCGTAGGTCAGGTGATCGAACTTCTCGGCATGCGGGTCCTTGAATGGATCGGCAGTGTACACGCCGTCAACCTTGGTAGCCTTCAGCACCACATCTGCATCGATTTCGATGCCGCGCAGGCAGGCTGCGGAATCGGTGGTGAAGAACGGGTTGCCGGTACCGGCGGAGAAAATTACCACATCCCCGGAGTTGAGGTGGCGAATAGCTTTGCGACGATCGTAATGGTCGGTCACGCCCACCATGGAGATGGCCGACATCACCAGGGCCGGGATGTTCGAGCGCTCCAGCGCATCGCGCATGGCCAGGCCGTTCATCACGGTGGCGAGCATGCCCATGTGGTCACCGGTGACGCGATCCATGCCGGCCGCACTGAGCGCGGCACCACGGAACAGGTTGCCACCACCGATCACCAGGCCGACCTGGACACCGATCCCTACCAGCTGGCCGACTTCAAGGGCCATGCGATCCAGTACCTTCGGGTCGATCCCGAAGTCTTCCGAGCCCATCAGGGCCTCGCCGCTAAGTTTGAGCAAAATGCGTTTATAGCGAGGTTGGCGACCACTCACCTGCTGAGCCATTGCGAGTCTCTCCTGCGGCGTACTTTTAGAAAATTCGTGCGAGCTGTTTACAGCTTGCTAACTGTAGCGTGGCACCGCTTCGGTGCCAGCGGAGACGGGTCGGATAAACCCTCCTCCGTTTTGACAAAGAGGCTGCGCGCGTGAGCGGGCAGCCTCTTTGGGGCGACAGACGGGGCTGTCTTACTGCTTGGCAGCAGCTACCTGAGCGGCAACTTCGGCAGCGAAGTCGTCGACGGGCTTCTCGATGCCTTCGCCAACCTTGAAGTAGGTGAAGGAAACGATTTCAGCACCGGCTTTCTTGGCCAGCTCGCCAACCTTGACTTCCGGGTTCATGACGAAAGCCTGCTCTTTCAGCGAGGCTTCGGCCTTGAACTTGGCGATACGACCGTTGACCATGTTTTCAACGATGTTTTCCGGCTTGCCGGCGATCTTGTCAGCGTTCAGCTGCAGGAAGACGCCCTTCTCGCGCTCGATGGCCTCGGCGGAGATTTCCGACGAATCCAGGAACTCTGGGTTCGAAGCGGCAACGTGCATGGCGATGTTCTTGGCCAGCTCGATGTCGCCGCCCTTCAGAACAACGGCAGCGCCGATCTTGTTGCCGTGCAGGTAGGCACCGACAACGTCACCCTCAACGCGCACCAGGCGACGGATGTTGACGTTCTCGCCGCACTTGGCGACCAGGGCTTCACGAGCGGCTTCACGCGATGCGATCAGCGGAGCTGCGTCGGTCAGCTTCTGGGCGAAGGCTTCTTCCAGGCTTTCGGCCACGAAGTTCTTGAAGTCGTCTTGCAGGGCCAGGAAGTCGGTCTGCGAGTTGACTTCCAGCAGGACCGCGGCCTTGCCGTCGGTCTTGACGGCGATAGCGCCTTCAGCAGCGACGTTGCCGGCCTTCTTGGCGGCCTTGATGGCGCCCGAGGCACGCATGTCGTCAATGGCTTTTTCGATGTCGCCGCCGGCCTTTTCCAGGGCCTTCTTGCAATCCATCATGCCTTCGCCGGTACGCTCGCGCAGTTCTTTGACCAGCGCTGCAGTAATTGCTGCCATTTCAAAATCCTCTTGGAAAGTTTTTCAACCATTCCACCCGTTCGTCACGGGCGTTAAATTCTGCAAATCCGCTGCTGGTATCTCAGCTCGACCATGATGCGAGGGCGATGCTGACAGCAGGATTTCAAGGTGGCAAAAAGGGGGCAAAGCCCCCTTTTTGCGTGCCAAGTAGACGCTAGCGCCTATTACTCGGCAGCAGGTGCAGCCGCTTCTTCAGCGTAGACTTCGGTGCCACCAGCAACGTTGTTGCGGCCGCGGATGATGGCGTCGGCCATCGAAGTCATGTACAGCTCGATGGCGCGGATGGCGTCGTCGTTACCTGGGATGACGTAGTCAACGCCTTCTGGGCTGCTGTTGGTATCGACAACGCCGATAACCGGGATGCCCAGCTTGTTGGCTTCGGTGATGGCAATGCGCTCGTGATCGACGTCGATCACGAACAGGGCATCAGGCAGGCCGCCCATGTCCTTGATACCACCCAGGCTACGATCCAGCTTTTCCAGATCGCGCGAACGCATCAGGGCTTCTTTCTTGGTCAGCTTGGCAAAGGTGCCATCTTCGGCCTGGGTTTCCAGGTCGCGCAGACGCTTGATCGAGGCGCGGATGGTTTTGTAGTTGGTCAGCATGCCGCCCAACCAACGGTGATCAACGTATGGCGAACCTGCGCGAGCAGCTTGCTCGGCAACGATCTTGCCAGCGGAACGCTTGGTACCGACGAACAGGATCTTGTTCTTGCCCTGAGCCAGGCGCTCTACGAACGCCAGAGCGTCGTTGAACATTGGCAGGGTTTTTTCCAGGTTGATGATGTGGATCTTGTTGCGCGCGCCGAAAATGAACTTGCCCATTTTCGGGTTCCAGTAACGGGTCTGGTGGCCGAAGTGCACACCGGCCTTCAGCATATCGCGCATGTTGACTTGGGACATGATAGTTCCTTGATAAGTCGGGTTGGGCCTCCACGCATCCCAATGACCAACCCACGTTCCTGAACCAAGTTCGAGGGAAACGGGGCACCCAGGCCATCGTGTCGACACGTGTGTGGGTTTGTGCTTCCGGGGACCTCCCCGAAAGCGGCGCATTTTATACCACAGACCGCCGGCAAACGGAACCCGGATAATGTTGCGTCCGTCAGCGGCTTTTGCAGCACCAAGGCTTTGGCGCCAGAATGCCTTCTATTGGACCACATCCTGGCCGCCTTTATCCCGACAGATTGCAGCCCCGCTCTGGTAGAATCCGGCCTTTCCCGTTTGTTCGCGCCCTAGATGGCGCCGTAGAGAGCCTGCAATGACCGTTACCATCAAGACCGCAGAAGACATCGAAAAGATGCGCATCGCCGGCCGCCTGGCCGCCGAAGTGCTCGAAATGATCGAGGAACACGTCAAGCCCGGCGTCACCACCGAAGAGCTCGACCGCCTGTGCCACGACTATATCGTCAATGTCCAGCAGGCCATCCCGGCGCCGCTCAACTACAAGGGCTTCCCCAAGTCGATCTGCACATCGGTCAACCACGTCGTCTGCCACGGCATTCCCGGTGAAAAACCACTGAAGGACGGCGACACGCTGAACATCGACGTCACCGTGATCAAGGACGGCTACCACGGCGACACCAGCCGCATGTTCCACGTAGGCACCGTGCCGGCCTGGGCCGAGCGCCTGTCCAAGGTCACCCAGGAATGCATGTACAAGGCCATCGAGCTGGTCAAGCCGGGCTGCCGCCTGGGCGACATCGGCGAGGTGATCCAGAAGCACGCCGAAAAGAACGGCTTCTCGGTGGTACGCGAATTCTGCGGCCACGGCATCGGCAAGGTATTCCATGAAGAGCCGCAGATCCTCCACTACGGCAAGGCCGGCACCGGCATGGAACTCAAGGAAGGCATGACCTTCACCATCGAGCCGATGATCAACCAGGGCAAGGCCGACACCAAGGTGCTGGGCGACGGCTGGACCGCCATCACCAAGGACCGCAAACTCTCGGCCCAGTGGGAACACACCCTGGTGGTGACCGCCACCGGCTACGAAATCTTCACCCTGCGCAAGGACGACACCATCCCGCGCACTTCCGCCTGACCTTACCCGGCCACTTTACGACAGGAACGCGACAGCATGCCCCAGGTGGACCCCGAGCTGTTCGACCGTGGCCAGTTCCAGGCGGAACTGGCCCTCAAGGCAAGCCCCATCGCCGCTTTCAAGAAGGCCATCCGCCAGGCCGGCGAGGTGCTCGACAAGCGTTTTCGCGAAGGTCGGGAAATCCGTAGCCTGATCGAGGATCGCGCCTGGCTCGTCGACAATATCCTGCAACAGGCGTGGAACCAGTTCGACTGGGGCGATGCCGGCGGCATCGCCCTGGTGGCGGTAGGCGGCTATGGCCGCGGCGAACTCCACCCGCACTCTGACATCGACCTGTTGATCCTGCTCGGTGCCGCCGAGCATGAGCAGTACCGCGAAGCCATCGAGCGCTTCCTGACCCTGCTCTGGGACATCGGCCTGGAAGTCGGCCAGAGCGTGCGCAGCGTCGGCGAATGCGCCGAGCAGGCCCGCGCCGACCTGACGGTAATCACCAACCTGATGGAAAGCCGTACCATCGCCGGCCCCGAGGCCCTGCGCCAGCGCATGCTGGAGGTGACCAGCACCGCCAACATGTGGCCGAGCAGGGAGTTCTTCCTGGCCAAGCGCGCCGAGCTCAAGGCTCGCCATCACAAGTACAACGACACCGAGTACAACCTCGAGCCCAACGTCAAGGGTTCGCCCGGTGGGCTGCGCGACATCCAGACGGTGCTCTGGGTGGCCCGGCGCCAGTACGGCACCCTGAACCTCCACGCGCTGGCCGGTGAAGGCTTCCTGCTGGAAAGCGAGAACGAGCTGCTGGCTTCCTCCCAGGACTTCCTGTGGAAGGTGCGTTACGCGCTGCACATGCTCGCGGGGCGCTCCGAGGACCGCCTGCTGTTCGACCACCAGCGCAGCATCGCCGCGCTGCTGGGCTACAGCGACGAGAACCCCAAGCGCGCCATCGAGCAGTTCATGCAGCAGTACTACCGGGTGGTGATGAGCATCAGCCAGCTGTGCGACCTGATCATCCAGCATTTCGAGGAAGTCATCCTCGCCGACGACGACAGCGGCAGCACCCAGCCACTCAATGCCCGCTTCCGCCTGCACGACGGCTATATCGAGGCAGCCCACGCCAACGTGTTCAAACGCACGCCGTTCGCCATGCTGGAGATTTTCGTGCTGATGGCCCAGCACCCGGAGATCAAGGGCGTGCGCGCCGACACCGTGCGCCTGCTGCGCGAGCATCGGCACCTGATCGACGAGACCTTCCGCAACGATATCCGCAACACCAGCCTGTTCATCGAACTCTTCAAGTGCGAGGTCGGCATCCACCGCAACCTGCGCCGGATGAACCGCTACGGGATCCTCGGGCGCTACCTGCCGGAATTCGGCCTGATCGTCGGGCAGATGCAGCACGACCTGTTCCACATCTATACCGTGGACGCGCACACCCTCAATCTCATCAAGCACCTGCGCAAGCTGCAGTACACGCCGGTGTCCGAGAAATTCCCGCTGGCCAGCAAGCTCATGGGCCGCCTGCCCAAGCCCGAGCTGATCTACCTGGCCGGCCTGTACCACGACATCGGCAAGGGTCGCCAGGGCGACCACTCCGAGCTCGGCGCGGTGGATGCGCAGAAGTTCTGCGAACGCCATCAACTGCCGGCCTGGGATTCGCGCCTGATCGTCTGGCTGGTGCAAAACCACCTGGTGATGTCCACCACCGCCCAGCGCAAGGACCTGTCCGACCCACAGGTGATCAACGATTTCGCCTTGCACGTGGGCGACGAGACCCGCCTGGACTACCTCTATGTGCTGACCGTGGCCGACATCAACGCCACCAACCCCAGCTTGTGGAACTCCTGGCGCGCCAGCCTGCTGCGCCAACTCTACACCGAGACCAAGCGCGCCTTGCGCCGGGGCCTGGAGAACCCGCTGGACCGCGAGGAGCAGATTCGCCAGACGCAAAGCGCGGCCCTGGACATCCTGATCCGCGAAGGCACCGACCCGGACGACGTCGAACAGCTATGGTCACAGCTGGGGGATGACTATTTCCTCAAGCACACCGCCGCCGACGTGGCCTGGCACAGCGATGCGATCCTCCAGCAGCCGGCCGATGGCGGGCCGCTGGTGCTGATCAAGGAAACCACCCAGCGCGAGTTCGAAGGCGGCACCCAGATCTTCATCTACGCCCCCGACCAGCACGACTTCTTCGCCGTGACGGTGGCCGCCATGTCGCAGTTGAACCTGAACATCCACGATGCGCGGATCATCACCTCCAGCAGTCAATTCACCCTCGACACCTACATCGTGCTCGACAACGACGGCGGCTCGATCGGTGACAACCCGCAGCGGGTCAAGCAGATACGCGAGGGGCTGACCGAAGCCTTGCGCACCCCCGAGGACTACCCGACCATCATTCAGCGCCGGGTACCGCGCCAGCTCAAGCACTTCACGTTCGCTCCGCAGGTGACCATCCACAACGACGCCCAACGACCGGTGACCGTCCTCGAGATCATCGCCCCCGACCGGCCGGGGCTTCTGGCCAGGATCGGGCGGATCTTCCTGGAGTTCGACCTGTCGCTGCAGAACGCCAAGATCGCCACGCTCGGCGAGCGGGTGGAGGACGTGTTCTTCATCACCGACGCCGACAATCAGCCGCTGTCCGACCCGCAGTTGTGCAGCCGCCTGCAGGAAGCCATCGTGCAGCAACTGCAGGCAGGCCAGGGCAGCGACGCCAGCCCCAGCCGCGTGACCTTTTAACGATTAGATAGACGATTGACGAGACCTTGCGCCGATGAACCATGCCTTGACCCAGCTGCAGCCCTACCCGTTCGAGAAACTCCGCGCCCTGCTGGGTAGCGTGAAGCCAGCCGCAGACAAACGCGCCATTGCCCTGTCGATCGGTGAGCCGAAGCACGAATCGCCGGCATTCGTCGCCCAAGCCATGGCCGACAACCTCGACAAACTGGCCGTCTACCCCAGCACCATCGGCTTGCCGGCCCTGCGCCAGGCCATTGCCCAATGGTGCGAGCGCCGTTTCGGCGTGCCGGCCGGCTGGCTGGACGCCGACCGCCACGTGCTGCCGGTCAATGGCACCCGCGAGGCGCTGTTCGCCTTCACCCAAGCCGTGGTCAACCGTGCCGATGACGGACTGGTGATCAGCCCCAACCCGTTCTACCAGATCTACGAAGGTGCCGCGCTGCTGGCAGGTGCCACCCCGCACTACCTGCCGTGCCTGGAAAACAACGGCTTCAACCCCGACTTCGACGCCGTGCCGGCCGAGGTCTGGAAACGTTGCCAGATCCTCTTCCTCTGCTCGCCAGGCAACCCGACCGGCGCCTTGGTGCCGATGGATACCCTGAAGAAGCTGATCGCCCTAGCCGACGAGCACGACTTCGTGATCGCCGCCGACGAGTGCTACAGCGAGCTGTACTTCGACGAGGATGCACCACCACCGGGCCTGCTGACCGCCTGCGCCGAGCTCGGTCGCAGCGACTTCAAGCGTTGCGTGGTGTTCCACAGCCTGTCCAAGCGTTCCAACTTGCCGGGGCTGCGCTCGGGCTTCGTGGCCGGCGACGCCGAGATCATCAAGCCGTTCCTGCTGTACCGCACCTACCATGGCTGCGCCATGCCGGTGCAGACCCAGCTGGCCAGCATCGCCGCCTGGCAGGACGAAGCCCATGTTCGCGAGAACCGCGATCAGTACCGGGCCAAGTACGACGCCGTGCTCGACATCCTGCAGCCAGTGATGGACGTGCAGCGCCCGGATGGCAGTTTCTACCTGTGGGCCAAGGTGCCCGGCAGCGATGCCGACTTCACCCGTGACCTGTTCGAGGCGCAGCACGTGACCGTGGTGCCGGGCTCGTACCTGTCGCGTGAGGTGGATGGCGTCAACCCAGGGGCTGGGCGGGTGCGCATGGCACTGGTCGCGCCGCTGGCAGAATGCATCGAGGCAGCGGAGCGGATTCGCGCCTTCCTGCAAAGCCGCTGATGGGTCCGGGGCGCTTTGCGCCCCATTCCCAGGCAGATCTACTTGACCGGCCCCAGGTTGGCCTCGCTCATGTCCAGCTCACCGAGCACCTGCCGTACCACCTCATCGCCCACCAGATGCTGGCGATGCAGGTTGTACAGCTCCAGCCGCTGCGCCCGCAGCGCGCGCACACGCAAACGACGCTCCAGCAAGTCCATCTGCTCGGCCAGGGCTCGCGCCTCGGCGGTGTCGTTGTAGCTGTCTAGCTCGGCCCGGTACTCGGCCATCAACCGCGCTTTCAGCTCGGTAGCCAGGGTCGCCTGGGCGGCATCCTGGGGCGCGTTGGCATCGATGACCTCCTCGGCCTCCAGCGCATGGATCGCCGCCTCCACCGTACGCCGCCAAGCCTCCTGGACTTCCTGGTGCAAGCGCTCGTCAGGGCTCTTGGTCACCCCGCGCAACAGCAGCGGCAGGGCGATACAGGCACTGATCAACGACAGCAGGATCACCCCGGCAGCGATGAAGATCAGCAGGTCACGCTCGGGGAATGCCTTGCCCGCCCCCATCAACAGCGGGATCGACATCACGCCGGCCAAGGTCACCGCACCACGCACGCCCCCCAGCGTCATCAGCCAGCACGAGCGCGTGGTGGGCAGCAGTACCAGCGCCGGCTTGCCGCGCCAGCGGCGGACCACGCCGATAGCTCGCCAGATGCTTTGTACCCAGATGAACCGCAACAGGATCAGCGCGGCGAAGATCGCCACCACGTCCAGGCAGCGCCAGGCCAGGGTTGGCCAGACCGTGGCCTCGTGGCTGACCACGGCCTTGATGATGTCCGGCAATTGCAGGCCCAACAGCAGGAAGATCAGGCCGTTGAAGGCGAACTCCAGCAACGACCAGACGCTGCGGTTGAGCAAACGGGTGCTGGTCTGGCGCGGCAGCAGGTCAAGCCAGCTCTGCATCATGCCGGCCGCCACCGCCGAAAGAATGCCCGACACCCCCAGGCGCTCGGCCAGCACGTAGGCGGCAAACGGCAACAGCAGCATGAATACCACGTGGGTCGCCGGATCGTCCCAGCCACGCGCGATCATCCAGGTACGTAGCCGGCCGATCAGCCAACTCAAGGCCACCCCCACCGCCAGGCCTCCGAGGGCAACCAGGACGAAACTGACGCTGGCGTCGGTCAGCGAGAACACCCCGGTAATTGCCGCGGCCAGGGCAAACTTGAAGGTCACCAGACCCGAAGCGTCGTTCATCAACGCCTCGCCTTGCAGCATGTGCATCAGCGGCGTTGGCAGGCGGTCCTGGGTGATGGCCGACACCGCCACGGCGTCGGTAGGCGACAGCACCGCAGCCAGGGCGAAGGCGACTGCCAGCGGGATGGACGGCAGCAGCCAGTGAATGAACAGGCCCGCACCGACCACGGTGAACAGCACCAGGCCAACCGCCAATGCCACCACTGGCCCGCGGATGCGCCACAGCTCGCGCTTGGGGATACGCCAGCCGTCGGCGAACAGCAGCGGCGGCAGGAACAGGAACAGGAACAGCTCGGGATTGAGGGCAACATGCAAGCCGAGGGTCGGCCAGGCCAACAATGCGCCAGCGGCGATCTGCACCAGAGGGAGCGGCAGCGGGATCACCCTGCCGACCAGTTTCGAGACGCTTACCAGTGTCAGCAGGATGAGGACGGTGTAGGCGGACTGCATCCGTGAAAGCTTCCTTTGTGAACCTAAAACGACAACGGGGCGAAACATCGCCATTGAAACAGTATGTTAGCGGCGCCTGAAGCAACGGAGCCGCTGCACGATAGTCGCAAGTGGAGGGCGAATATGTAACACAATGCTTCCTAGGCCTTAAAAACAAAAACCCGCCTAGGCGGGTCATTGCAGGGTCACGCACTCAGACAGCTTCCAGCCGTTCGAGCATATCTGGGTACTTTTCGACGAGTTTCAAAAGCATGGCGGCTTGCGGGTTGGGGCTAGCCTTGTCCTGCTCCCAATTCCTGAGCGTGGCAGCCTTGGTCCGTATGCACCTCGCGAATACCTCTTGCGACATACGCAGGCGTTCGCGAATGGCCACGATTTCCTGCGATGTGACCTTGGGTGCATCGGTTACCTTGACGTGATGCTGACGCAACGTGATTTTCCCTTCGCGCTGAGCGTGCATATCGTCGATGCCGCTCATCAGTTCGGCAAACAAATCGCGCTTTTTCATTCAATTCCTCCTCTGCTTGACCGATCGCTTCGCTTTACGCGCCTCGACCTCAGCAGTGATGGCCTGTTTCAAAGCCCTCTCCTGTTCACAGGTGAGATTCTCAAGTTCGTCCTTGTCGTAAATAGCGAACATCCACATTTGCCCATCGCTGGACAACCAGTAGTAAATGACCCGCAGGCCGCCGCGCTTGCCCTTGCCTCGGCGCCTGTCTCCCCAGCGGAGCTTCCTGAAACCACCCGTGCGAGGCATCACGTCGCCGCACTCGGGGTTTGTCAGCAAATCCTGCTGCAACGCCTTGTACTCATCATCGCTCAGGTAGTCCGACACGGTGGCGGTGAAGATCGACGTCTCGAAAAAAAATGGCTTCCATGCGGCAAACCATACGCAACTTGCACATAGTAGGCAACTGTCGAAGGCGCCCGTTCATCACAAGTCCAACCCGTCGCAACCGTGGCGCTCGACCGATCGTTCCCGCATAATCCCGCGACTGACATTCGGCAACGGAGAGATTGGGGTGGCGCCTCCCCAATGAACACGATGACCTATACGCTCTACGGCATAAAAGCCTGCGACACCATGAAAAAAGCCCGCACCTGGCTCGAAGACCAGGCCATCGGCTACGAATTCCACGACTACAAGACCCAGGGCATCGACCGCGACAGCCTCAACCGCTGGTGTGACGAACACGGCTGGGAAGTCATCCTCAACCGTGCCGGCACCACCTTCCGCAAGCTCGACGACGCCAGCAAGGCCGATCTCGACCAGGCCAAGGCCGTCGAACTGATGCTGGCCCAGCCGTCGATGATCAAACGCCCGGTGCTCGACCTCGGCAAACGCACCCTGGTCGGCTTCAAGCCCGACCTGTACGCCGCAGCGCTGGCCTGAACCGGTCTACGTTCCACCCCCTATTTCGCATGAGGTAATCCTATGTCCAACACTCTGTTCAGCCTGGCCTTCGGTGTCGGCTCCCAGAACCGCCAGGGCACCTGGCTGGAAGTCTTCTACGCACAACCCCTGGTCAACCCGAGCGCCGAACTGGTCGCCGCCGTGGCACCGATCCTCGGGTACGAAGGTGGCAACCAGGCGATCACCTTCAGCACTGCCCAGGCCGCCCAACTGGCCGAGGCCGTGAAAGGCGTCGACGCAGCCCAGGCCGCCCTGCTGACCCGCCTGGCAGAAAGCCACAAGCCGCTGGTCGCCACCGTGCTGGCCGAAGACGCCGCCCTGACCTCGACCCCAGAGGCCTACCTCAAGCTGCACCTGCTCTCGCACCGCCTGGTCAAGCCGCACGGCGTGAGCCTGGCCGGTATCTTCCCGCTGCTGCCGAACGTGGCCTGGACCAACCAGGGCGCCGTCGACCTGAGCGAACTGGCCGAACTGCAACTGGAAGCGCGCCTGAAGGGCGAGCTGCTGGAAGTGTTCTCGGTCGACAAGTTCCCGAAGATGACCGACTACGTGGTCCCGGCCGGCGTGCGTATCGCCGACACCGCCCGCGTGCGCCTGGGCGCCTACATCGGCGAAGGCACCACCATCATGCACGAAGGCTTCGTCAACTTTAACGCTGGCACCGAAGGCCCAGGCATGATCGAAGGCCGCGTATCCGCTGGCGTATTCGTCGGCAAGGGTTCGGACCTGGGCGGCGGCTGCTCGACCATGGGCACCCTGTCCGGTGGCGGCAACATCGTCATCAAGGTGGGCGAAGGCTGCCTGATCGGCGCCAACGCCGGTATCGGCATCCCACTGGGCGACCGCAACACCGTCGAAGCCGGCCTGTACATCACCGCAGGTACCAAGGTGAACCTGCTGGACGAGAACAACGTCCTGGTCAAGGTGGTCAAGGCGCGCGACCTGGCCGGCCAGACCGACCTGCTGTTCCGCCGCAACTCGCTGAACGGCGCTGTGGAGTGCAAGACCCACAAGTCGGCCATCGAGCTGAATGAGGCGCTGCACGCCCACAACTGAGAACCCTGCTCGGTTTGAAGTGATAAGATCGGGTCTGATGTCGTGTCAGACCCGATTTTTCATTCCAGGCCCCGCTCACATGTTCCAGCCCTCCCCCTGGCGTGCCGATTTCCCAGCCATCGCCGCCCTGCAACGGCAGCACCAGACCTACCTGGACAGCGCCGCCACCACCCAGAAGCCCCAAGCCCTGATCGACGCCCTCGGCCATTACTACGGCCATGGCGCGGCCAACGTGCACCGGGCCCAGCATTTGCCCGGCGCCTTGGCGACCCAGGCTTTCGAGGCAAGCCGTGACAAGCTGGCGGCCTGGCTCAATGCTGCCGACTCCCGGCAGATCGTCTTCACCCACGGCGCCACCTCGGCACTGAACCTGCTGGCCTACGGCCTGGAATACCGTTTCGAGCCGGGGGACGAAATCGCCATCAGCGCCCTCGAGCACCACGCCAACCTGTTGCCCTGGCAACAACTGGCGCAGCGACGCAACCTGCGCCTGGTCGTGCTGCCGCTGGATAGTCGCGGCTTTATCGATCTGGAGCAGGCCCTGCAACTGATCGGCCCGCGCACCCGAGTGCTGGCCGTGAGCCAGCTATCCAACGTGTTGGGCACCTGGCAGCCCTTGCCCGCCCTGCTCGCCCACGCCCGTGCCCAAGGCGCGCTGACCGTGGTCGACGGGGCACAGGGGGTCGTTCATGGACGCACCGATGTGAGCCAGTTGGGCTGTGACTTCTATGTGTTCTCCGGCCACAAGCTGTATGGCCCGGAAGGCGTCGGCGTGCTGTATGGGCGCTCCGAGGCGCTGGGGCTGCTGCGCCACTGGCAGTTCGGCGGCGAAATGGTGCAATTGGCCGATTACCAGGGGGCCAGTTTCCGCCCCGCGCCACTGGGGTTCGAGGCCGGCACGCCGCCAATCGGCGCGGTGATCGCCCTGGGTGCGACGCTGGACTACCTGGCCAGCCTCGACCTGCAGGCCGTCCAGGTCCACGAAGCGAACCTGCACCAGCATTTGCTGCGCGGCCTGGCCGACCGCGAAGGCGTACGTCTGCTCGGCGCCCCTCAGGCGGCGCTGGCCAGCTTCGTCATCGACGGCGTGCATAACGCCGATATCGCCCACGTCCTCACCGAGCAAGGCATCGCCGTGCGCGCCGGGCACCATTGCGCCATGCCGTTACTAAAGGGGTTGGGGCTGGACGGCGCGATCCGGGTTTCGCTAGGGCTGTACAACGACAGCGACGACTTGCAACGCTTCTTCGATGCGCTCGACCAAGGCCTGGAGCTGCTGCAATGAACCTGCCGGCAGAGGCCCGGGAAGCCTTGGATCATTTCGAACAGGCACGCGGCTGGGAACAGCGTGCGCGGCTGTTGATGCAGTGGGGCGACCGCCTCGAGCCGCTCGGCGAGGCGGACAAGGTCGAGGCCAACCGCGTGCATGGCTGCGAGAGCCTGGTGTGGTTGGTGGCGCAGCAGCAGGATGGGCAATGGCGGTTCAAGGCCGCCAGCGACGCGCGGCTGTTGCGTGGTTTGCTGGCGTTGCTGCTGGTGCGGGTGCAGGGGATGACCGGTACGCAACTGGCTGGCCTGGATCTGCGCGAGTGGTTCACCCAACTTGGGCTGGAGCGCCAATTGTCGCCCTCGCGCAGCAACGGGTTGCATGCGGTGCTGATGCGAATGGCTGAGTTGGTGGCTTCCTGTTGAGTCGGCGGTGTGCCCTTCGAGGGCAAGTCGGGGCGCCGAACCGCCGCGCCTACAGGATCACCACCATGTTCAGGTTCGGCGGGGTGCCTGTGGGAGCGGGCTTGCCCCGCGAGCAAGCCGCCGCGGCTATTCAGGCTTGACCCGCTCCGACGGCCGCCGCGCCCCCGCCACCAGCTTCTCCACGGCCTTGCTGGCCGCTACCATGCCGAAGGTCGCGGTCACCATCATCACCGCGCCGAAGCCCCCGGCACAGTCCAGGCGCACGCCTTCGCCGACGAAACTCTTTTGCAGGCACACACTGCCATCTCCCTTGGGATAGCGCAGCTGTTCACTGGAAAACACGCACGGCACGCCATAGTTGCGGCTGACATTGCGCGAGAAGTTGTAGTCGCGGCGCAGGGTCGAGCGTACCCGTGAGGCCAGCGGGTCGTTGAAGGTCTTGTTGAGGTCGCCGATCTGGATCTGCGTCGGGTCGATCTGCCCGCCGGCACCACCGGTGGTCACCACGGCAATCTTGCGCCGCCGGCACCAGGCGATCAGCGCCGCCTTGGCCATCACGCTGTCGATGCAGTCGATGACGCAATCGAGGTGCTCGGTGATGTACTCGACCATGGTGTCGCGGGTCACGAAGTCGGCCACCGCATGCACCGTGCAGGCCGGGTTGATCGCCCGCAGGCGCTCGGCCATGACCTCGACCTTGGGCCGCCCGACCTGTCCTTCCAGTGCATGGGCCTGGCGGTTGGTATTGCTGACGCACACGTCATCCAGGTCGAACAGGGTGATCTCACCCACGCCGCTGCGCGCCAGCGCCTCGGCCGCCCACGAGCCGACCCCGCCGATGCCGACCACCGCCACATGGGCCTGGCGCAGGCGATGCAAGCCTTCGTCGCCATACAAGCGGGCAACGCCGGCGAAACGTGGATCTTCTGTGCTCATGTGGATACCCCGACGCTCATGCCTCAAAAACCGGCGCGCATTATAGGCCAGTCGCTCCCTGACCTCCACGGTTAGGAAAGACCCTACCAACCCTGCTTTAATGTCCTATCCCTTCGACAGATTTGGACGACGATGTCTTCACGTAAATTCGGCATGAACCTGGTGGTGGTCCTGGCCATCGCCGCGTTGTTCACCGGCTTCTGGGCGCTGATCAACCGCCCAGTCTCCGCTCCCGCCTGGCCGGACCAGATCTCCGGCTTCTCATACTCGCCGTTCCGCCTGGGCGAAAGCCCACAAAAGGGCCAGTACCCCAGCGACGACGAGATGCGCCAGGATCTGGAGCAGATGAGCAAGCTCACCGACAACATCCGAATCTACACCGTGGAAGGCACCCAGGCCGAGATCCCGCGCCTGGCCGAAGAACTGGGCCTGCGCGTGACCCTGGGCATCTGGATCAGCCCCGACCTGGAGCGTAACGAACGCGAGATCAGCAAAGCCATCGAGCTGGCCAATACATCGCGCAGCGTCGTGCGCGTGGTGGTCGGCAACGAAGCGCTGTTCCGCGAAGAGGTCACCCCCGAAGCGTTGATCCAGTATCTGGACCGGGTCCGCGCAGCGGTCAAGGTTCCGGTCACCACCAGCGAGCAATGGCACATCTGGAAAGAGCACCCGGAACTGGCCCGCCATGTCGACCTGATCGCCGCGCACATCCTGCCCTACTGGGAATTCGTGCCCATGAAGGACTCGGTTGAATTCGTGCTCGACCGCGCCCGCGAACTCAAGCGTCAGTTCCCGCGCAAGCCGCTGCTGCTGTCGGAAGTCGGCTGGCCGAGCAACGGCCGCATGCGCGGCGGTGCCGACGCGACCCAGGCCGACCAGGCGATCTACCTGCGGACCCTGGTCAACACCCTCAACCGCCGGGGCTACAACTACTTCGTCATCGAAGCCTACGACCAGCCGTGGAAGGCCAGCGACGAAGGTTCGGTAGGCGCCTACTGGGGCGTGTTCAACGCCGAGCGCCAGCAGAAGTTCAACTTCGAGGGGCCGGTGGTGGCGATTCCCCAATGGCGTGCCCTGGCGGTAGCGTCGGTGGTACTGGCGATGATCGCCCTCGCCGTGCTGCTGATCGACGGCTCGGCCCTGCGTCAGCGGGGCAGGACCTTCCTGACGTTCATCACCTTCCTGTGCGGATCGGTGCTGGTATGGATCGCCTATGACTACAGCCAGCAGTACAGCACCTGGTTCAGCTTGACCGTTGGCGTGTTGCTGGCCCTGGGTGCCCTGGGCGTATTCATCGTGTTGCTGACCGAGGCCCACGAACTGGCCGAAGCGGTGTGGATCCACAAGCGCCGCCGGGAGTTCCTGCCAGTCCCAGGCGACAGTGCCTACCGGCCCAAGGTCTCGGTGCATGTGCCGTGCTACAACGAGCCGCCGGAGATGGTCAAGCAGACCCTCGACGCCCTGGCGGCCCTGGACTACCCCGACTACGAAGTGCTGGTGATCGACAACAACACCAAGGACCCGGCCGTGTGGGAACCGCTCAAGGCCCATTGCGAGAAGCTCGGCGAGCGCTTCAAGTTCTTCCATGTCGCGCCCCTGGCCGGCTTCAAGGGTGGCGCGCTCAACTACCTGATCCCGCACACCGCCAAGGATGCCGAGGTGATCGCGGTCATCGACTCGGACTACTGCGTGGACCGCAACTGGCTCAAGCACATGGTGCCGCACTTCGCCGATCCGAAGATCGCCGTGGTGCAATCGCCGCAGGACTACCGCGACCAGCACGAAAGCGCCTTCAAGAAGCTGTGCTACAGCGAATACAAGGGCTTTTTCCATATTGGCATGGTCACCCGTAACGACCGCGACGCCATCATCCAGCACGGCACCATGACCATGACCCGGCGCACCGTACTGGAAGAGCTCGGCTGGGCCGATTGGTGCATCTGCGAAGACGCAGAGCTTGGCCTGCGCGTATTCGAGAAAGGCTTGTCGGCGGCCTATGCCCACAACAGCTATGGCAAGGGCCTCATGCCCGACACCTTCATCGACTTCAAGAAGCAACGCTTCCGCTGGGCCTACGGCGCCATCCAGATCATCAAGCACCATGCCAGCGAACTGCTGCGTGGCAAGGGCAGCGAACTGACCCGCGGCCAGCGTTACCACTTCCTAGCCGGCTGGCTGCCGTGGATCGCCGATGGCATGAACATCTTCTTCACCGTCGGCGCCTTGCTGTGGTCGGCGGCGATGATCATCGTCCCGCACCGGGTCGACCCACCCTTGATGATCTTCGCCATCCCGCCGCTGGCGCTGTTCTTCTTCAAGGTCGGCAAGATCGTCTTCCTCTACCGCCGCGCGGTGGGGGTCGACCTCAAGGACGCCTTCGCTGCCGCACTGGCGGGGCTGGCGTTGTCGCACACGATCGCCAAGGCAGTGCTGTACGGCTTCTTCACCAGCAGCATGCCGTTCTTCCGTACACCGAAAAACGCCGACAGCCATGGGGTACTGGTGGCGATTTCCGAGGCCCGGGAAGAGCTGTTCATCATGTTGCTGCTGTGGGGGGCCGCCGCTGGCATCTTCCTGGTGCAGGGGCTGCCAAGTTCGGATATGCGCTTCTGGGTCGCCATGCTGCTGGTGCAGTCGTTGCCGTACCTTGCGGCACTGGTGATGGCATTGCTGTCATCCCTGCCCAAGCCTGCTCCGCAGGAAAACCCCGTGCAGGTGTAGTGGCGCATACGCGGGCGGTCGCAGCGCTCAGACCGCCCGACAAATTGCCGGCAGTGTTTCGTAATACAGGGTGGGGTCCGACGGGTCGGCAGGCTGGAACTCCAGGACACAGGTGCCCAGTTCGGGCGACTCTACCCTCAGGCGGCGTCCGGGACGAAAGTCATGCAAAAAGATCAGTCCACCACGCTGAACTACCGTGATGAAACCATCCACCTCATCGCTCACCGCAGCTCCGGTAGGCAATGGCTGGCCAGCGAACGCGCCATGCAATAACAAGCGGCGCCGCTCGTAGGCCTCGAACACCACCTGTGACACCGCTGCACGCTGCGCCTGCACGGTCGCCAGGGCATTGCCCAGTTCGACGTTGCGAGGCAGGCTGGGGGCGTGAACTTGAACCTGGCTGCTACCAAAAGGCTCGACGCGGGCGACCACCCCGCGGCCGTTACCATCGGTCCAGACGGGACCGCTTGGGGTGTTGACCTTGACGCCAGCCAGTTCCCCAATGCTCAACAAGGCGAACGTGTCCTGCACGGGGTAGGCCGAAAGGGTGAGGCCAGCGTCGTGAACGACAGCCCCACCACGAACCTGGGCAGTCAGGCTGCGCCGCCCCCGCCCGGTATCGACGTGATCCAGACGTACTTGGTTGTAGCGCGACATCAGCGACAGGCCGATACGGCTTTGCAGCAGGTCTTCGCCACTGTGCCGCTCAAGTCCGAGATCGTAGGCCACGCGATCGTTCAATCGCTCATGAAAGGTCACGCCAACTCGCTGCAGGTTCCCTGCGTTTCGGAAGGTCGTGCGCAGCCGGCGGCTGCCACCCAGTGGTACGCTCACACCAAGATGCATAGCTCGCGCCCGATCCCCCGCAGCGCCCATTCCCCAGTCCATTCCAGCATTGACGGAAAACTGGGTCAGTTGCTTGGACCACGCCAACCCGAGCCGGCCCGAACGCTCGCCATCGATCAGGCGCGACCGACTGACCGACAGGTTCAAGCCACCGATGACGGCATGCTGCCAGGACCCACCCAGACTGTATTGATCGCGCTCGAACACACGTCGCACTCTGTAGGCACCAGGCAAGGTGTCATGAAACTCCCGATAGCCCTGACCTTGGCGCAAATAGCCGAGCGTCACTTGCCAATTCGGCGCCAAGCGCTGCGACAGCTGAAGCTGCCCCTGCGCCCCGACCCGCGCACTATGGCTTACCAGGGAATGACGCACCGTTGCCGATGCTTGGGCGTCGACCCAGGGTTGCATGCCAAGCCCCCACCCCAGCGCTTGGTAACCACTACTGGAAAGCCCTCCCAGGCTTGCACTGAGGCCTTCGGCCAGGGCCCCGTTCCAGCCGCCACTGAGCACCGCCGGCGACTGTCGGACTCCGCGCAGCGTGCCCAGGCCAAAGGTAAAACCGGTCGGTGAATCCGCTGCCGCAGCCGGCGCCGCCGACAATCGTCGCTCCCGCCGTTCGCCGCTGGCCTCGATGATCGTCACCTGCAAGGGAGCATGCGCGTCCACCTGCGCGGGCAGCTCGACAGCGAACGGGCCGGCAGCCACCCATGCCGTATGCACCAGCCGCCCCGCCTGTCGCACCTCCAGGCGGGCCTGGGTTTGCGCGATACCCTCGACCAACCGCCGCTGCCACTGCCCTGCCAAGGCTTGCTCGGGAAACACCTGCCCCCCTGTGACCGCCAGGCCGCTCAGCACGGGATTCCCCAAGTTGATCTGGCCAAGTTGCAAGACCAAGCCCTGGTCAGCGAGGCCGCGCTGGGCGTAGGCATCGAGCAGCGTGCGGCGTTGCCGACCGCCGAATTGGCTGAAAATCTGGTTCGTGCGCAGTGCCCAGCCCCCGGCATTCATGCCAAGCTCGGTCCTGGCGGCCCAAGCGTCCTCGGCACCACGCTTGAAGCGATGATTAGCCCAAGACAGGTCGTAGTTGAGAATCCCCGCCACGCCACCGGTATCGTATTCCAGCAACGGCTTGCCAGCGTGAAGCGGCATCAGCCCGGAAGCGGGCACTCTCAGGTCGACCACGGCGTTCTGGGGGTCGAGCGACACCTGGGTCTGCGGATGCTCGAGAGCGAACCGATGACAATCGGTGCCTGGATCGCTGGACTGATCGGCAGGAACCTGCAGTTGGGCAGCCTCCAGCAACGACCGATCGAAGCACAAGCGCCCTGCTTCGGAGAAACGCACTTCGACAGTTCCCAGAGAGCGGTCGTTGACCCTCAATTTGACCCGCTGGAGCCCGGGTATAAAGCGTGGCGACTGGCCGAGGTACGCCGCTACCGCCGGATCGACGCCACGCGCGCGCAAGGTCTGCAGGTCAAACACTGCCTCCGCACTACGCGCTTGTCCTGGGTTGAGCCCAGCGACGCACGCGTAGCCCAGACATATCAGCCGCCACCTGCCCCACATCAGTGATCTGGCTGGCGCAGCGACGCTTCATGGAACTGCGTCGCGGCTCCGTATACCCGGGCAGGAAACAACCGGACCCGTTCGACGGGGGCATGGATACCCTGCTCCAACGCAACCCGCAACGCCTCACCTGGCAAGATGTAGCCCCGGGGCAGCCGCACTTGCTGGCCAGAGGGCTGCAGCACCAACTCCTGGGCCAACCTCACCACGTAGGGGCTGGGGTTGTGCACCTGCAGCGCGTCGTCAAGCACGCGCCAATGCAGCCTGGTCCAGGGGGTGCGGTCGAAGTCCAGGCCCTTGGGATGAATCAGCACCGGCAGGTTCTGACGAATACTCACACCCACCCGCGAAGGTTCGCCATCGGCCTCCAGCACTGCGGGTACACCTTCGAACACCACACGCTTGAGGCGCTGGGTGGTCAAGGGGATGTCGGTACGTAAAATGAACCGCACCACTTGCTCCTTGCCTGCCTCCACACGCCAAGCCGGCTGGGTGAGGAACAACAGCGGTTCTTCGTCCTCCGGAATATCCTGCAAATCCACCAACAACAATGCCACCCGGCTGTCGTCGTTGCGCACACGAAGCGAAGCCTCACCGTCGGCTTCATGGACGATGACGATGGAGGTTTCCGGAACCATGCCATCTGCCCTGACCGGGGTATGCGCCATCGAAGCCAGGGCGGCAATGCAGCAGAAAATGTACGGGGAAGTTTTCATGGACGCCTTGTCGCATCGGCTCAGAGGTAATGCACTTCCAGAGTCGAGGCGCCATCGAGCTGAATACCATCGGCAACGTCGAGGTCACTGAGCGGCGAGATGAACAGCTCCACTCTCAAGTCAGCGCTCAGCCGCTGTATCGGCACGGGAAGGCTGCTGCCTGCCGGCGCGAAGCTGTGCAAGGCGTTGGTCCGGCTGTTGCTGATCAATGTGTGATCTACCCCGTCGTCCCGCCTCCAGTTCGCGCCCCCGTCGTTACTGAACAAACGCGATACCGATTTGCTGCCATCGACCTCGATGCTGGCTCCCTGAAGCGCCAGGCGATAATTACCGATTGGCTTGTGGCCGCTCATGCCAAGGCCAAACAGGAAGTTATCGGTCGACGCGCTGGCAGCCCGGGAGTCATATGCACGGATACCGAAGCGGGTCGGCGTATCGCACACTACAGTGAGTGCCTGGTAGTCCGAGTTGAAGCGGCTGTTGCGCTCCCGACTCAACTGACGGGTACCGATGGTGCCGAAATCGTAGAGGCCGCCCCCGCTGAGGGTGGGCATGCAGGCCCTGGCTTGATCAGGCCGGTGACTTTCACGTCGGCGCTACCGGCGACAGCTAGACCGCTCGCACACAGGCTCGCGGCGACGAAGAGAATTGATACCCGTTTCATCCAGGCTCCTTGATGATTGGTTAAGGGTTGTAGGCAAGGGCACGGGCAAGACTATTGATCTTGCAATGATGTCGGCAGGGGGCACCGATTCCCTGACAAGTCATCGAAACCGCGCACTGTCGGCCGGAAAAGCCAGGGCCACGGATGCTCAGCCATGGCCATTTTGCTTTAGACTATTGCCCCCTTGCCCGCCTTGCCCGCTTCCGGAGTACCACGATGACGGCCCCAGCCGACCTGTCCCCCACCCTGCAACTGGCCTGCGACCTGATCCGTCGCCCGTCGGTCACCCCTGTCGATGCCGATTGCCAGGCGCAGATGATGAATCGCCTGGGCGCCGTGGGCTTCCAGCTCGAACCGATGCGCATCGAAGACGTCGACAACTTCTGGGCGACCCATGGCACCCAGGACGGCCCGGTACTGTGCTTCGCCGGCCATACCGACGTGGTCCCCACCGGCCCGGTACAGCAGTGGCAGCATGAGCCGTTCGAGGCGCTGATCGATGCCGATGGCATGCTCTGCGGCCGAGGCGCCGCCGACATGAAGGGCAGCCTGGCGTCCATGGTGATCGCCAGCGAGCGCTTCGTGCAGGACTACCCGAACCACCGGGGCCGGGTCGCCTTCCTCATCACCAGTGACGAGGAAGGCCCTGCGCACCATGGCACCAAGGCCGTGGTCGAGCGCCTGAAGGCACGCAACGAGCGCCTGGACTGGTGCATCGTCGGCGAGCCGTCGAGCACTACCCTGCTTGGCGATGTGGTCAAGAACGGCCGGCGTGGCTCGCTGGGCGCCAAGCTCACCGTGCGCGGCAAGCAGGGCCATGTGGCCTACCCGCACCTGGCGCGCAATCCGATCCATCTGGCCGCACCCGCCCTGGCGGAACTGGCCGCCGAGCACTGGGACGAAGGCAACGCATTCTTCCCACCGACCAGCTTCCAGATCTCCAACCTCAATTCCGGTACCGGCGCCACGAACGTGGTGCCAGGCGACCTGACCGCCCTGTTCAATTTCCGCTTCTCCACCGAGTCGACCGTCGAGGGCCTGCAAGCACGCGTTTCGGCGATCCTCGACAAGCATCAGCTGGACTGGTCGATCGACTGGGCGCTGTCCGGCCTGCCGTTCCTCACCGAACCGGGCGAGCTGCTCGATGCGGTGTCGGCCAGCATCAAGGGCGTCACCGGCCGCGATACCCAGCCCTCCACCAGCGGCGGCACCTCCGATGGTCGCTTCATCGCCACCATGGGTACCCAGGTGGTCGAACTCGGCCCGGTCAACGCCACCATCCACCAGGTCGACGAACGTATCCTGGCCAGCGACCTCGACCTGCTGACCGAAATCTACTACCAGACCCTGGTGCGGTTGCTCGCCTGATGCTCACCTGCCCTCTTTGCCAGGCGGCCCTGACGCGGCTCGACAACGGCGTGGTGTGCCCGGCCGGCCACCGCTTCGACCGCGCTCGCCAGGGTTACCTGAATTTGCTGCCGGTGCAGCACAAGAACAGCCGCGACCCTGGTGACAACCAGGCCATGGTCGAGGCCCGCCGCGACTTCCTCGAGGCTGGCCACTATGCGCCAGTGGCCCGGCGCCTGGCCGAGCTTGCCGCCGAACGCCAGCCCAACGCCTGGCTCGACATTGGCTGCGGCGAAGGCTACTACACCGCGCAGATCGCCCAGGCCGTACCCCAGGCCGAAGGCTACGCCCTGGACATCTCCCGGGAGGCGGTCAAGCGCGCCTGCCGGCGGGCCCCATCGGTGACCTGGATGGTGGCCAGCATGGCCCGGGTGCCGTTGGCCGATGCCAGTTGCCAGTTCATCGCCAGCGTATTCAGCCCGCTGGACTGGGCCGAGGCCAAGCGTGTGCTCAGCCCTGGCGGCGGCCTGATGCGGGTTGGCCCGACCAGTGGCCACCTGATGGAGCTGCGGGAAGTGCTCTACGATGAAGTACGCCCCTACGCCGACGACAAGCACCTGGCCCTGGTGCCGCCCGGCATGGTCCACGGCCACAGCGAAACCCTGGCGTTCCGCTTGAGCCTGGCCGCGCCCAAGGCCCGTGCCGACCTGCTGGCGATGACCCCGCACGGCTGGCGTGCCAGTGCCGAGAAGCGCGCCCGGGTGATCGACCAGCCCGAGCCGTTCGAGGTCACGGTTTCCATGCGTTATGACTATTTCGTGCGCCAAGACTGAGCACACCGGAGCCCCTATGCGCCAACCTGATATCGAGATCTACCTCAAAGACGCCGACGTCGACCACAAGCGAATCGCACAGTGGCTCGGCCAGGCCGTGGGCACTTGCAGCGAATGGCAGCAAAAAGGCCAGACCTTCAAGTGCAAGGCCGGTAACATTTCGGTCACCTGGTTACCCAAGGCTGTGGGGAAATGGAACAGTCTTTATCTGGAAAGCGACCAGACGCCATGGGAAGACGATGTCGCCTGCGCACGCGCTGCCTTTGCCGCATTAGGCGTGGAAGTCCGCTGCGCGCCGGGTGGCTGGGTCGAGGAAGATGGGGAAGAGGATGCCGATCGATGGATCCGCATCAGCGCCGATGGTGAAGAGGAAATCACCTGGCGCACCTGACAGCCTGGTGTTCTCTGTAGGAGCGGGCTTGTCCCGCGAAGCAGGCACCGCGGTGACTGGCACCGGCTGCGCCGGTGTTCGCGGGGCAAGCCCGCTCCTACACGCTTACAGCCAGAGGCTCAGAGGCCTACCACGTCCTCGGCTTGCAGGCCTTTCTGGCCCTGCACGCAGGCGTATTCCACGCGCTGCCCTTCGACCAGGGTACGATGCCCCTCACCGCGGATCGCCCGATAGTGGACGAAGACATCCGCACCACCTTCGCGCTGAATGAAGCCATAACCCTTGGCATCGTTGAACCACTTTACATTCCCAGTCTCACGAGACGACATCTGAACTACTCCGGTTTTTTATTGTGAAGATCGCCTTGCAGGCACAAGGTCACCCCCCTGTGCCGACGCCGCTTGCGCGAATATCTTGCAAGTGGCAGGCCGAGTATATGACACAGAACAAAAAATATTCATGACGGGCGTAGGAATTACCGTTTTTTGCTGAACTTGCGCAGATACGGCAGACTAAGTGCCTGCATAATCATTGAAATTCTGCCCAGGCACTCACTTCATGACCCGTTCTCCCCTGCGCCGCCTGATCTTCGGCGGCCTACGTCGCCTGTTGTACCTGTGGGTGCGCTCCGAAACGATCAACCAGTCGTCGCCGGCCTTGCAGCTCGACCGCAGCCGCCCGGTGTTCTACGCCCTGCCCTCGCCCTCGCTGACCGACCTGGCAGTGATCGACCATGAGTGCACCAAGGCAGGCCTGCCACGCCCTGTACTGCCGGTGAGCGTGGGCGGCGAGCAGGAACCTGCAGCCTTCTTCTACCTGACGCCAGAGCCAGACTGGCTCGGGCGCCAGGATAAACGCGGTGCCCCACCCACCCTGCAGCGCCTGGTCACGGCGGTAAGCCAGCACCCTGAGGAAGATGCGCAGATCATTCCGGTGAGCGTGTTCTGGGGGCAGACCCCGGCCAGCGAGTCGAGCCCGTGGAAGCTGCTGTTCGCCGACAGCTGGGCCGTCACCGGGCGCCTGCGCCGGCTGCTGACCGTTCTCATACTCGGCCGCAAGACCCGCGTGCAATTCTCCGCGCCCATTCACCTGCGCGAACTGGTGGCGCACAACAAGGGGCACGAACGCACGGTGCGCATGGCCCAACGCCTGATGCGCGTGCACTTTCGCAACCTCAAGACCGCGGTCATCGGCCCGGACATCTCGCACCGGCGCAACCTGGTCAAAGGCCTGGTCCATGCCCCACTGGTGCGCCAGGCCATCGGCGAGGAAGCGGCCCGCGAGAACATCCCGGTGGCCAAGGCAGAGGCCCTGGCCCTGCGCTACGGCAACGAGATCGCCTCGGACTATACCTACACCGCCATCCGCTTCCTCGAAGTGGTGCTCAGCTGGTTCTGGAACAAGATCTACGATGGCATCAAGGTCAACCACATCGAGCAGGTGCAAGGCATCGCTCCCGGCCACGAAGTCATCTACGTTCCCTGCCACCGCAGCCACATCGACTACCTGCTGCTGTCCTACCTGCTGTTTCGCAATGGCCTGACCCCGCCGCACATCGCTGCCGGGATCAACCTCAACATGCCGGTGATCGGCAGCCTGCTGCGCCGTGGCGGCGCGTTCTTCATGCGCCGCACCTTCAAGGGCAACCCGCTGTACACGGCCGTGTTCAACGAGTACCTGCACACCTTGTTCACCAAGGGTTTCCCGGTGGAGTACTTCGTCGAGGGCGGCCGCTCGCGCACCGGGCGCATGTTGCAACCGCGTACCGGCATGCTGGCGATCACCCTGCGCAGCTTCCTGCGCTCCTCGCGCACGCCGATCGTCTTCGTGCCGGTGTACATCGGCTATGAGCGGGTGCTCGAAGGCCGTACCTACCTGGGCGAACTGCGTGGCGCGAGCAAGAAGAAAGAGTCGATCTTCGATATCTTCAAGGTCATCGGCGCACTGAAACAGCGCTTTGGCCAGGTCTATGTCAATTTCGGCGAGCCGATCCGCCTGGCGGGTTTCCTCGACCAGCAGCAACCTGGATGGCGCGAGCAGGACCTCGGCCCGCAGTTCCGTCCAGCCTGGCTCAACGAAACCACCAGCCGCCTGGGCGAAACCGTGGCCCGTCACCTCAACGAGGCGGCAGCGGTCAACCCGGTCAACCTGGTCGCCCTGGCGCTGCTTTCCACCAGCCGCCTGGCCCTCGACGAACGCGCCCTGGTCCGCGTGCTCGACCTGTACCTGGCGCTGTTGCGCCAAGTGCCGTACTCCAGGCACACCACCCTGCCCGAGGGCGATGGGCAGGCGCTGATCGAACATGTCAGGGGCATGGACCTGCTGTCCGAGCAGAAAGATGCCATGGGCCGAATCCTCTACCTGGATGAAGCCAATGCGGTGCTGATGACCTACTACCGCAACAACGTGCTGCATATCTTCGCCCTGCCAGGCTTGCTGGCGAGCTTCTTCCTCAGCAGCTCGCGGATGAGCCGCGAACTGCTCGGCCAGTATGTGCACGCGCTGTATCCCTACCTGCAGGCCGAGCTGTTCCTGCGCTGGGCACCCGAGCAACTGGACGAGGCGATCGACCAATGGCTGGCCGTGCTGGTCGAGCAAGGCTTGCTGCGCCGCGAAGGCGACGTATTCATGCGCCCGGCACCAAGCTCACGGCAGTTCGTCCTGCTGACCCTGCTGGCCCGCGCCATCACCCAGACCCTGCAACGTTTCTACATGGCGACCTCGCTGCTGCTCAACAGCGGCCAGCACACGCTCAGCGCCGAAGCGCTCGAAGACCTGTGCGTGATGATGGCGCAGCGCCTGTCGATTCTGCATGGCCTCAACGCGCCCGAATTCTTCGACAAGACCTTGTTCCGCCACTTCATCCAGACCTTGCTCGAACAAGGCGTGCTGCGCCCGGACGGCAACGGCAAGCTGGGCTACCACGACAAGCTCGGCGAACTCACCGAAGGGGTGGCCAAGCGCGTGCTTTCAGCCGAACTTCGCCTGTCGATCCGCCAGGTCGCGTTGCACCACGACGAGCCTGCTCCCACAACACCGGAGACTCCATGAAAAAACCCTTGATGCTGTTCTGCGCCGCCCTGCTCGCGGCCTGCTCCAGCCACGAGCCCGCCCAGCAAGCGCAGCTCGACGGCGAAGTCTTCTATCTGCAACGCATCGCCCTGCCGCCTGCCGCCACCCTCAGCGTGCAGTTGCAGGACGTGTCGCTGATGGACGCCCCGGCCATGACCCTGGCCCGCCAGGCAGGCCCGGTCAAAGGCAACGTGCCGCTGCCGTTCCACCTCACCTACGACCCCACCCAGGTCAAGCCCGGCCACCGCTACGCGCTGAGCGCCCGTATCGAACTGGACGGCAAGCTGCTGTTCATCAACACCGAACACCACGGCGTGCTGCTCGACGGCAGCGACCCGCAACCGGTACGGGTCAAGGTCGACCCGGTTCGCTGAACGCCGCACCCATTCGTCGATAAGGAAGTACACATGATTCGCTCCACCCTGCGCTTCACCTCCCTCTGCACCGGCCTGGTGCTCTCGGCCAGTGCCATGGCCCTGTCGCTGGGCGACCTGTCGCAGACCGACGCCAGCGCCGGCGTCAAGGATGCCCTGACCCAGGGCGCGCAGCTTGCCGTCAAGCAACTGAGCACCCCAGGCGGCTTCAACGACAACCCGGATGTGCGCATCGAACTGCCCGGCAAGCTCGGCAAGGCGGCCAAGGCCATGAAGATGTTCGGCCAGGGCGACAAGGTCGAAGCCCTGGAAAACAGCATGAACGCCGCTGCCGAGGCCGCCGTGCCACAGGCCCAGGCGATCCTCGTCGACGCGGTGAAGAAGATGAGCGTGGCCGACGCCAAGGGTATCCTCAGCGGCGGTGACGACTCGGCCACCGAGTACCTGGACAAGAGCAGCCGCGAACAGATCCGCGCCAAGTTCCTGCCAATCGTCAAGCAAGCCACCGACAAGGTCGGCGTCGCCCAGCAGTACAACGCCTTCGCCGGCCAGGCCAAAGGCCTGGGCCTGATCAAGGAAGACGCCAACATCGAGAACTACGTGACCGAGAAGGCCCTGGACGGTCTGTTCGAGATGATCGCCAAGGAAGAACAGAGCATTCGCCAGAACCCGGCGCAAGCGGCTACCAGCCTGGCCAAGAAGGTCTTCGGCGCCATCTGAGGCACCTGGGGCTGCGTTGCAGCCCCATCGCCGGCAAGCCGGCTGCTCGTCAGCCCTTCTTCACCCTGAACCACGCCGCATACAGCGCCGGCAGGAACAGCAGCGTCAACGCCGTGGCCACGATCAACCCGCCCATGATCGCCACTGCCATCGGCCCGTAGAACACACTGCGCGACAACGGAATCATCGCCAGCACCGCCGCCAGCGCGGTCAGCACGATGGGCCGGAATCGCCGCACGGTGGCCTCGATGATCGCCTGCCAGCGGTCTAGCCCGGCCGCGATGTCCTGCTCGATCTGATCGACCAGGATCACCGAGTTACGCATGATCATCCCCGCCAGGGCAATGGTCCCGAGCATGGCGACGAAGCCGAAAGGCTGGCGGAACACCAACAGGAACAGGGTCACGCCGATCAGCCCAAGCGGCGCGGTGAGGAACACCATCACGGTGCGCGAGAAGCTGCGCAGCTGGATCATCAACAAGCTCAGCACCACCACCACGAACAGCGGCATGCCGGCGTTCACCGACTTCTGGCCGCGTGCGGAATCCTCCACGGTGCCGCCCACTTCGAGCAGGTAGCCGTCGGGCAGCTTGGCCTTGATCGCGGCCAGGGTCGGTTCGATCTGCCGCACCAGGGTGGCGGGCTGTTCCTGATCGTAGATATCGGCACGCACGGTCACCGTGGGCAGGCGGTTGCGGTGCCAGATGATGCCCTCCTCGAAGCCGTACTCCAATGTCGCCACCTGCGACAACACCACGCTCTGGCCATTGTCGGTGGGTAGCGCCAGGCTGCCGAGGTTACCCAGCTCGCCGCGTTCACGCGGGGTTCCGCGCAGAAGGATCTCGATCAGCTCGTTATCTTCGCGATACTGGCTCACCGAAGTGCCGGTCAGCGAACTCTGCAGGAAGCTCGACAGGTGCGCGGTGCTCACGCCCAGCGCACGTGCCCGGTCCTGGTCGATGTTCAGGTACACCGCCTTGCTCGGCTCTTCCCAGTCCAGGTGCACGTTGACCACATGCGGGTTCTCGCGCACCTTGCCCGCCACTTCACGGGCCAGGGCACGGACCTGCTCGATGTGCTCGCCGGTCACCCGGAACTGCACCGGGTAGCCCACCGGTGGGCCGTTCTCCAGGCGCGTGACGCGCCCGCGCAGGTCGGGGAACTGCTGGTCCAGCGTATCGATCAGCCAGCTACGCAGGTGTTCGCGGTCTTCAAGCGACTTGGCCAGCACCACGAACTGGGCAAAGCTTGCCGCAGGCAATTGTTGGTCCAGCGGCAGATAGAAACGCGGCGAGCCGGTGCCGACATAGGCCACGTAGTTGTCGATGCCGTCCTGCTGCTTGAGCAGTGCCTCCAGTTGCTTGACCCGCTCGGCCGTATTGGCCAGCGAAGCGCCTTCGGCGAGCTTGAGGTCGACCATCAGCTCGGGACGCCCAGAAGCGGGGAAGAACTGTTGCGGCACGAAGCGGAACAACAGGATGCTGCCGACGAACGCGGCGATGGTCAGCAGGATCACTGTCTTGCGCCGCCGCACGCACCATTCCACCACGCGCCGCACCCGCTGATAGAACGGCGTAGCGTACGGGTCCGGGGCATGCCCATCCTTGCCGTGCCGGGCAGCATGCAGTTTGGCCAGGTCCGGCAACAGCCGCTCGCCAAGATAGGGAACGAACAGTACCGCCGCGACCCAGGAGGTCAACAACGCGATGGTCACCACCTGGAAGATCGAGCGCGTGTACTCACCGGTACTCGACGCTGCAGTGGCGATAGGCAGGAAGCCCGCCGCGGTGATCAGCGTGCCCGTGAGCATGGGGAACGCAGTGCTGGTCCAGGCGTAGCTGGCCGCCTTGAGGCGGTCGAAGCCCTGTTCCATCTTGATCGCCATCATTTCCACGGCGATGATCGCATCGTCCACCAGCAGGCCCAGCGCCAGCACCAGGGCGCCGAGCGAGATCTTGTGCAGGCCGATGCCAAAGTAATGCATCGCGGCGAAGGTCATGGCCAGCACCAGCGGAATGGCCAGGGCCACCACCAGGCCGGTGCGCAAGCCCAGCGAGAAGAAGCTCACCAGCAGCACGATGATCAGCGCCTCGGCCAGCACCTGGACGAACTCGCCGACCCCGGCCTTGACCGCCGCCGGCTGGTCCGAGACCTTGCGCAGCTCCATGCCCGCCGGCAGATTGCGCGCCAGGCGTTCGAACTCGCCTTCCAGTGCCTTGCCCAGCACCAGGATATCGCCGCCGTCCTTCATCGCCACGGCCAGGCCAATGGCATTTTCGCCCATGAAGCGCATGCGCGGTGCGGGCGGGTCGTTGAAGCCGCGGTGCACCTCGGCGACATCACCGATGCGCAGGGTGCGGTCACCGACCCGGATGGGGAACTGGCGGATCTGCTCGACGCTGTCGAAGCGCCCGCTCACGCGCAACTGCAGGCGCTCGCTGGGGGTTTCGAAAAAGCCTGCCGTGCTCACCGCATTCTGCTCGCGCAGGGCCTGTTGCACGGCCTCCAGCGGCACGCCGAGGGTGGCCAGCTTGAGGTTGGAGAGTTCGATCCAGACCTTCTCGTCCTGCAGGCCGATCAGCTCGACCTTGCCCACGTCCTTGACCCGCTGCAGCTGGATCTGGATGCGATCGGCGTAGTCCTTGAGCACCGCGTAATCGAAGCCTTCGCCGGTCAGCGCATAGATATTGCCGAAGGTGGTGCCGAACTCGTCGTTGAAGAACGGCCCCTGGATCTCCGGCGGCAGGGTGTGGCGAATGTCCGCGACCTTCTTGCGGATCTGATACCACAGCTCGGGGATGTCCTTGGAAGGCATCGAGTCGCGGGCCATGAAAGTCACCTGGGATTCGCCCGGACGCGAGAACGAGACGATCTTCTCGTACTCGCCGGTTTCCATCAGCTTCTTCTCGATGCGCTCGGTGACCTGGCGCGATACCTCCTCGGCAGTGGCGCCCGGCCACAGGGTCTGGATGACCATGGCCTTGAAGGTGAACGGCGGATCTTCGCTCTGCCCCAGCTTGGTGTAGGACATCACGCCCACTGCAGCCAGCAGGATCATCAGGAACAACACGATCTGGCGATTGCGCAGCGCCCAGGCGGAAAGGTTGAAACCCATCGGGACTTACTCCTTGGCCTTCAGGTCGATCACCCGGTTGCTGCGATCCACCGGCCGCACCTCCTGGCCTTCGCGCAACACATGACCACCGGCAGCGACGATCCAATCACCGGGGTTGAGCCCCTCCAGCACCGGCACGCTCTCGCTGCCATAAGGCCCCAGGCGTACCGTGACGCGCTCCAGGCGGCGCTGCGGATCGATGCGCCAGACGTAGGCCTGGCCATTTTCCGCACTGATAGCCGACAAGGGCACTGCCAGCGGCACCAGGCCGTCATGAGCGATATAGACCCGGGCACTCTGGCCCAGATCGGCCGGCGCCTTGGCCGAAGCGAAGGCGATGCGCGCAGCGAAGGTACGCGAGCGCGGATCGGCCGCCGGCGAAAGCTCGCGGATGCGCCCCTCGAAGCGCTCGCCGGGGTGCGACCATAGCTCGACGCTGACCGCCTGGCCCACGGCAAAGCGGGAAAACTGCTGCTCCGGGAAGCTGATGGCGACTTCACGCTCGCCGTCGGCAGCCAGGGTGAACACCGTTTGCCCGGCGGCGACCACCTGGCCGACCTCGACCTGGCGCTTGGCGATGACCCCGGCCTGGGGGGCGCGCAGCACGGCGTACTCGGCCTGGTTGCCGGCCACGTCGAATTCGGCCTTGGCCTGTTTCAGGCGGGCCAAACCGGCGCGGTAGAGGTTCTCGGCATTGTCGTACTGGGAATGGCTGACCATCTGCCGGTCCAGCAGTTTCTGGTAGCGATCACGTTCGGCGCGCACCAGCGACAGGTTGGCCTCGGCGGCTGCCAACTGGGCGCGATTGGCTTCCAGTTGCAGACGGACGTCCTGCGGGTCCAACTCGGCCAACGGCTGTTCGGCCTTGACCCGCTGCCCCTCTTCGACCAGGCGTTTGCTGACCTTGCCGGCGATGCGGAAGGCCAGGTCCGGCTCGAAGCGCGCGTGCACCTCGCCAGGGTAGCTATCGGCCCCGGCTTCGAGCGGTTGCGGCTGGACCACCAGCGCCGGGCGCGGCGCAGTGGGCGGCGCGGCCTCCTGGCCGCAGGCAACGAGCAACAGGGCGGCAAGCGCCGGCACAGCGAGGGACAAGGCGTGGCGCAACATGATGAATCCTTTCGCGAAGAGCTATGTCGAATAACTAAACTGGCGAGTATATTAAGCCAGGCAAGCGAAGCCGGGAAGCCGGCCTTGGCAAGAAAAACCACATTAGCGTGCGGCATCAGTTGCAGCCCGAACGCCATTGAGCGGCTAAGATAGGCGTCCATTCATCCACATGCGGATTCCAATGCCCAACGATGCACCCAACGGCCCAGGGCGGCCCAAGGACCTGGCCAAGCGCGAGTCCATCCTCGAGGCAGCCAAGTCGCTGTTCCTCAGCCTCGGCTATGCCAATACCAGCATGGATGCGGTCGCTGCAGCGGCAGGGGTTTCGAAGCTCACGGTGTACAGCCACTTCACCGACAAGCAGACACTGTTCTGCTCGGCGGTGATGGCGACCTGCCAGATCCAATTGCCAGACCTGCTGTTCGAATACCCCGACGGCGCGCCGGTGGACGAGGTGCTGCTGAACATTGCCCGGGGTTTCCAAGCGCTCATCAGCAGTGACGAAGCGGTGAAACTGAGCCGCTTGATCATGGCCCAGGGCAGCCAGGACCCAAGCTTTGGCGAGTACTTCTACGAGGCAGGCCCCAAGCGCGTGCTGGCTGGAATGGAAGCGTTGCTGCGGGATATCGATGCGCGGGGGCTGCTCCGGATTGCCAATCCGTTGCACGCGGCGGAGCACTTCTTCTGCCTGGTCAAGGGTGCGCCGGATTATCGTTTGCTACTGGGATGTGCGGGGCCGCTCGAAGAGGAAGAGGCCGAGGCGCATGTGCGCGAGGTGGTCGGGGTGTTCCTGCGGGCGTTTCGGCCCTGAGCGCTTGATGGCGTCTGCGCCGGCCTCTTCGCAGAGGCCGGCACAGGCCTACCTGATCAGGCCTTGAGCGCCTTCTTCGGATAAATGTCATACCGGCTCGACTTGCCCTCCAGGCTATGGCTCGGCTTGGGCCCGTCGATGATCGGCGCCTTGCGCGGGCGCTTCACCACCACCCGGTGACTGGCCAGCGCCAGTGCTGCCTCCAGCAAGGCCGGGGCGTCCAGATCGTCACCTACCAACGGCCGGAACACGCGCATCTCCTTCTTCACCAACGCGCTCTTGTCGCGGTGCGGGAACATTGGGTCGAGGTAGATCACCTGGGGCGCCTCGCCTTCCCAGCCACGCATGCGCTCGATGGCATTGCCGGTGAGCAGGCGCATGCGCGCGACGATCGGCCCCACTTCGGCATCCCCGACCGCGCGGGCCAGGCCATCCTCGAGCAAGGCCGCGATCAGTGGCTGGCGCTCGATCAGGGTCATCTGGCAACCGAGGCTGGCCAGTACGAAGGCGTCCTTGCCCAGCCCGGCAGTGGCATCGAGCACCTGCGGACGCACACCTTGGGCGATGCCTACGGCCTTGGCGATCATCTGCCCGTTGCCACCACCGAACAAGCGCCGGTGCGCGGCCTGGCCTTCGACGAAGTCCACCCTTACCGGCCCTGGCGCCTGCGGCCCAAGCTGCTGGATCTGCAAGCCATCGGCGCCGACCTGCACGGCGAACCCGGCGGTCTCGTCCACCAGCGGCAGCCCGAGGCGCTCGGCCCACTCGCTCGCCCGCCCGACATACTCCGGGCTCAGCGCCTCGACCCTGATCCCCGCACCCTGTTCCTGCTCTACCATCAGCACCGCACCCAAAAATTGTGATCGAGCCTTAATGAATCACCGGCCACGGCCGATACAGGCAATATCCCGCTATTCTGCCAGAGCACAGCGCGCACGACTGCCATGTCAGAAACTCTTTCCATCGGCTTGACCTACCTGTCGCCTGTCGACAACTACGGTCGGCAGAATACCCAGGCACTGGGGGGCGTCAGCCACCTGTGGCAGGATTTCTTCGCCCGCGCCATGGCCGAGCAGCAAGCGCCGGAACCCGACACCTTCAGCCAGGCGCTGGTCGAGCAATACGACAAGCAAAGTGGCGAGCCCATCGGTGGCGCCCGGGCGCTGGCGCTGATCGATGCGCAGCGCGCCTGCAACGTGCAGGACACCGAAGTGGCCCCGCCCGAGCCGCTGTTCCTGCCCAAGGCGGAACTGGAAGCCCACCTGCTCGCGCCGGCCGCCGAACCCTACAGCGCCGCCGAACTGATCGAGCAGCAACGCCAGCTCGACGTCAACAACAGCTGGTTGCGCCCCGTGGTCATGAGCCAGGGTCATGAGCTGCCGCAACCCGGCGCAGCCCCGGCCACCCGACCGCTGCACCTGCCGATCGCCGAATTCGAGATGGACCTGCTACCGCCCGCCCCCGAGCCATTCGATGAGGTCACCCTGGCGCAACAACAGCAGGACCTGGAATTCGACACCCACTGGGCGCGCCCGGTGGTGCTGAACAACGTTCGCGCTTACGCCTGAGGTCAGCGGCAGACCTGCCACTGCCCCATGTCCAGGTGAAAGTGGTCGCGGTGCGCGGCGTTGTAATCTGGCCCCAACACCGTCCCGAACACCTCGCACGCCGCTTGGCGCACCTCGCGCAGGAACGTCGCCTTCTCCCCCTCGCCCTGCCAGTCCCGCGCCAACATCACCCGCTGACCGTCCTTCAGCCGAAAACCGCTGATATCCAGGGCATTGGCCGTGGCATGCTGGCTGAGCCGGCCCTGGGCACGGTTGTAAACGTTGCGACAGGCAAAGCTACCCAGGTGCTCGACCTGCACCACCGGTTGGCCAAACACCCGCTGGGCCGCAGGTTGCAGGCCATGCTCCTCGAACAACGCATAGGCCACCGCCAATGGGCAACTGGCCAGGAAGCTGCTGGACAAGCGCGCCTGCCCCCCTTCGACACGCCACACATTACGCAAAGGGCACTTGGCCGAAGGCGGGCTGTCGGCCTGGGCTCGATAGCGCAGGGCGGAGCGTTGCAAGGCCTGCCGGCACAAGGCTGGGTCGCTGGCCAAACGCGACAGTTTGTATGAGGTCAGCAGGTTCGGAGGCTGGCGAACATCCAGGGGCGCCCAAGGGTTCCACGCTGCAGGCGGTCGCCAACCCAGCTGCCAGGCAAGGCCGGCGACCAGCGCCAGGCCGAGTAGCAGCACCAGCAGCCAGCGCATGGCTCAGCGGCGGAACAGGTCGTTGAGCTGGGCGAACGGCAGCGCCTGCTCGGCGTAGTCGAAGGTGCCCTGTTCGCGGATCTCCAGCGCCGCACGCTGCAAGGCGCCCAGCGCGGCGCGGGCCATCGAGGAGCCTACACTGATACGCTTTACCCCCAGGTCCTGTAGCTGGTTGACGCTCAAGGGCACGCCAGCCAGTCCCATCAGCACGTTCACCGGCTTCGGCGCCACCGCCTGAACCACCGCGCGAATTTCATCGACGCTGCGCAACCCCGGCGCATAGAGCACATCGGCTCCCGCTTCGGCGAAGGCCTGCAGGCGCAGGATGGTATCGTCCAGGTCCATTCGGCCGTGCAGGAGGTTTTCGGCCCGGGCACACAGGGTGAAGGGGAACGGCAGGCTGCGTGCAGCCTGCACCGCTGCACGCACGCGTTCTACCGCCAGGGCCAGGTCGTAGATAGGCGCGTCGCCGCGGCCAGTGGCATCCTCGATCGAACCCCCCACCAGCCCCGCCTCGGCTGCACGCAGGATCGCTTGCGCGCAGTCCTGCGGCAGGTCGCCGAAGCCGTTTTCCAGGTCTGCGGCAACCGGCAAAGGCGTGGCGTCGACGATCGCCTTGGCGTTGTCCAGCGTCTCGTCCAGGCTCAGGGCCGCCTCGGCATCCGGCCGCCCCAGGCTGAAGGCAAGCCCGGCACTGGTCGTGGCCAGGGCCTCGAAGCCGAGGCTCGCCAGCAGCCTCGCCGAGCCGGCATCCCACGGGTTGGGGATGACGAAGGCGCCGTCACGCTCGTGCAGCGCCTTGAAGGCTTCGGCTCGCAGGGTTTGTACATCCATGGTGGCATCTCCAGCAGGTCGATCGGGCAATGGGGTGGCGTCAGAGTAGCCCCAATTGTTCGACCTCAGGGCCGCGCGGCAATTCAGACAAAGCGGCGAGGCCCGGCAGACGTGCCATCAGGCGCTGGTGGAAGTGCTGGGCGAGCGCCGCTGCCAAGCGATTGTCCGCCGTATGGAGGAACACATAGGGGCTGCGCCCTTCCTCGATCCATTCGGCGACCTTGGCCACCCAAGGCGTGAGAAAGCTGACGTTGGCCGCCAGCGTCGGGTGGCCGATGAAGCGTACTTGTGGATGCTGGCTGAACGCAGCCGGGCGCGGCGGCACCTTCGGCTTCTTGGACTGGGCATGCAACACCGCCGGCTCGCGTGACGTGCAACTGAACAGCGCACGAGGGTCGAGACAGATACGCTCCACCTGGCGCTCATGCAGCAGGCGATTGAGCAGGCGTTCTTCCTCGCCTTTGGCGAAGAACGCCTGGTTGCGCACCTCGACGGCCACCGGCACGCCGATCTCGTCGAGGAACTGGCTCAACTCGGCCAGGCGTGCCGGGCCGAACTGGGCGGGCAACTGCAGCCAATAGGGCGCCACCCGCTCGCCCAGTGGCGCCAGCAAGCGCGTGAAATCAAACGCCGACTCGAGCCGATCGCGCAGGTCGCCTTCATGGCTGACATCACCCGGAAACTTGGCAGTGAAGCGAAAGTGCCCGGGCATCACCTGGGCCCAGCGGGCCACGGTCCCGGGTGCCGGGCGTGCGTAGAAGGTGGTATTGCCCTCGACTGCATTGAACACCTGGCTGTACAGCCCGAGGAACTCGGCAGGGCGGGCATCGGCGGGATACAGGTAGTCGCGCCAGGCGTTTTCGCTCCAGGACGGACAACCGAGAAAATAAGGCAGGGGGGACGGATTCATCCGTCAAATGTACAGGTCGAGCCCCAGTACTTCCATGTCCCAGTCATTGAAGCCGGCCGTACTTAGGTAGCTGGCCAAGGCCCTGGCCGTTCGCCGGTCGCTGGCACGGGGGAACACCAGGTCCTGCTGACGGGCTGGCAAGCCGCCACTGCGCGGGCGCACCGGAGCGGCCTGGGCTGCCTCGACGTCCTCGACCAGCTCGGCGTCGTCGATGGACTCGTCGCGCACCGCTGCCTTGCGCGGTGTGCGCTTGATCGGGTAGGACTGCGATGAGAAGCCATCGATACGCATGAAGGAGCACTCAGGACCAATAGTGGCAATTTAGCAGCACCAGGGATCCTTCGCTAATGCCCGCGTGATAACTGGACCACAGTTCGGGAAAAAGGTTTTATCGTGACCGGCAATAACCGACGAGCAACCTTCAACGCGCCTTGGGGGTGGCTACATTATCGCGCAGATACACCGGTTGCGCCTGCTCGGCGGCAATCGCCTCGCCTCGCGCCCAGGCGAAACGCGCCAGGCTGAGCACATCCTGGGCGTGCGGCAAGGCTGCGGCATTCTGCGCGCGGGTTGCCACCGCCAGGCGCTCGCCATAGCCCCAACCGGTCCCGGTACCGAACCAGTCACCGCCGATGTCTTCGGGCAGGGTGACGCGCTCGGGCGGCAGCACCGCCTCCTGGCCGATCAGGCGCATTTCACCGGCCTGGTCTTGGTAGCAGCCCCAATACACCTCGTCCATCCGCGCATCGATAGCGGCAGCCACCTGTTGCACGCCGTGCTCGCGCAGAGCCCCCTGGGCCAAGGCGGCCAGGTTGGACACCGGCAGCACCGGGCGCTCCAGGGCAAACGCCAGGCCCTGGACCACGCCAATGGCGATACGCACACCGGTGAACGCGCCCGGGCCGCGGCCAAAGGCGATGGCATCCAGGGCAGTGAGCGCGACGCCAGAGTCGGCCAGCAGCTGCTTGATCATCGGCAGCAGCTTCTGCGCATGCATGCGCGGGATCACCTCGTAATGGCTGGTCACCTTGCCGTCATGCAGCAATGCGACGGAACAGGCTTCGGTGGCGGTATCCAGGGCCAGCAGGGTGGTCATCGAACGAGTTTCCGGGGTGTGAGGGAAAAGAGCGGCAGTATAGAGCAGCAGCGGCCCCTGTGGGAGCGGCCTTGCGTCGCGACAGGGCCGCATAGCGGCCCCATCAATTTCGCCACGTCGCTGACACCCTGGGGCCGCTTTGCGGCCCTTTCGCGACGCAAGGCCGCTCCCACAAAAAGCGGACCGTGCGTCAGGCGTTGATCAGCTCAGGGCTGCCAGCACCTTGGCGGTGATGGCTTCGACCGAGCCGACGCCTTCGATGTGGCTGTACTTCGGCTTGCCGGCGTTGGCGGCCGACAGCTTCTGGTAGAAGTCGACCAGTGGCTTGGTCTGGCTGTGGTAGACCGACAGGCGATGCCGCACGGTCTCTTCCTTGTCGTCGTCGCGCTGGATCAGGTCTTCGCCAGTGACGTCGTCCTTGCCTTCCACTTTCGGCGGGTTGTACTGAATGTGGTAGGTACGGCCCGAGGCCAGGTGCACGCGGCGGCCCGCCATGCGACCGACGATCTCTTCGTCGTCGACGGCGATCTCGACCACGGCGTCGATATCGACACCGGCGGCAACCATGGCTTCAGCCTGGGGAATGGTCCGAGGGAAACCGTCGAACAGGCAGCCGTTGGCGCAGTCCGGCTGGGCGATGCGCTCCTTGACCAGGCTGATGATCAGCTCGTCCGAGACCAGTTGGCCGGCGTCCATGACTTTCTTCAGTTCCAGGCCCAGCGGGGTGCCGGCCTTGACCGCGGCACGCAGCATGTCGCCGGTGGAGATCTGCGGAATACCGAATTTTTCGGTGATGAACTTTGCCTGAGTACCTTTACCGGCCCCGGGAGCTCCCAGCAGAATTACGCGCATCTTGTGCTCCTCAAATTTTTTTATGAAATTCAATGGATTCGGCAACCAGGGCCAAGTCCGGAAAATCGGGTAAGACCCTAAATCGGTCAAAAGGCTGCTCAAGATACACAGCGCTCGGCAGCCAGACAAGCGCCACAAAGTTGCAGGAATGTGCCATCCGCGCCCCCGTCGGCGAGTGGTTGCGCCCAGCGCAACCACTCGCCTGCCACGCGGGCAACGTCATTGTCGGCAGTACCCGGGGGCGTGCCGCAACAGCCTCATCCGGTGTTGCGCAGACCCGCGGCGATACCAGCCACGGTCACCAGCAAGGCCTGCTCCAACGGGCCATCCAGAGCGGCTTCGCGGCTGCGCGAACGCGCCAGCAGTTCGGCCTGCAGGCGATGCAGCGGGTCCAGGTAGGTATTGCGCAGGCTGATGAATTCCCGGGTTTCCGGGCTGTGCGCCAGTAGCACCGGCTGGCCGGTCAGGCCCAGGACTACCTGGCACGACTGCGACAATAGGTCGCGCAGATGCACACCCAATGCACGCAACCCCGGTTGCACTAGACGTTCGTCGTAGGCTTCGGCGATCTGTGCATCGGCCTTGGCCAGCACCATCTCGAGCATGTCGATACGGGTGCGGAAGAAAGGCCATTGCTGGCGCATCTGCGCCAGCAACTCGCCTTGGCCACGGGCCAACGCGTTGCTCAAGGCCGTCTCCCAGCCCAGCCACGCCGGTAGCATCAGGCGCGTCTGGGTCCAACCGAAAATCCATGGAATCGCCCGCAGGCTCTCGATGCCGCCAGCACGGCGCTTGGCTGGCCGGCTGCCCAGTGGCAGGCGGCCGAGCTCCTGTTCGGGGGTGGACTGGCGGAAGTACTCGACGAAATCGGGGTTCTCACGCACTACGCCGCGATAGGCCTTGAGGCCGTCTGCGGCCAACTGGTCCATCAGCTCGCGCCAGGCCGGCTCCGGCGGGGGCGGCGGCAACAAGGTCGCTTCGAGCACGGCAGCCAGGTAGAGGTTGAGGTTTTGCTCGGCGATACCGGGCAAGCCGAACTTGAAGCGGATCATCTCGCCCTGCTCGGTGGTCCGGAAACGCCCCGCCACGGAACCTGGCGGCTGCGACAGGATCGCCGCGTGGGCCGGACCACCGCCACGACCGACGGTGCCACCGCGGCCATGGAACAGCAGCAGCTCGACCTGGTGCTCGCGACAGATGCGCACCAGGTTTTCCTGGGCCCGGTACTGGGCCCACGCGGCGGCCGTGGTGCCGGCGTCCTTGGCCGAGTCGGAGTAGCCGATCATCACCTCCTGCGGGCCTCGCAGGCCGGCGCGGTAGCCCGGCAGGCCGAGCAGGCGCTCCATCACCGGCCCGGCGTTGTCCAGGTCGGCGAGGGTTTCGAACAGTGGCACCACCCGCATCGGCCGGGTCAGCCCGGCTTCCTTGAGCAACAACTGCACCGCCAGCACGTCCGAAGCCGCGCCGGCCATCGAGATCACGTACGAGCCCAACGAGGCTGCCGGGGCGGCAGCGATCTCGCGGCAGGTGGCGAGCACCTCGGCGGTGTCGGCCTGGGGCTTGAAGTGCGCCGGCAGCAATGGGCGGCGGTTTTTCAACTCGGCCTGGAGGAAGTCGATGCGCTGTTCTTCGTCCCAATCGGCGTAGCGACCAAGCCCCAGGTAGTCGGTGATTTCCGACAGGGCATCGCGGTGCCGGGCGGCATCCTGGCGCACATCCAGACGCCCGAGGAACAGACCGAAGGTCACGGCGCGGCGCAGGGTGTCGAGCAACGGCCCATCGGCGATCACACCCATGCCGCATTCATGCAGCGACTGGTAGCAGAGCTCGAGCGGTGCTATCAGGTCGCGGTTGTCGGTCAGCACCTCGGCACTGGCCGGCTGGCTGCCACCCAACGATGCGTGGGCCCAGCTGCGGGTCGCCCGCAGCCGGTCGCGCAATTGCTTGAGCAGCGCTCGGTAAGGTTCGGCACTGTCGCCCACGCGCTCGCGCACGGCACGGCTGGCCTGCTGCATGGAAAGCTCCGCGGCCAGGCCATCGATGTCGCGCAGGAACAGGTCGGCCGCCATCCAACGGGCCAGCAGCAGCACTTCGCGGGTCACCGCCGCCGTGACGTTGGGGTTGCCATCACGGTCGCCGCCCATCCACGAGGCGAAGCGGATCGGCGCGGCCTCCAGCGGCAAGCGCAGGCCGGTGGTCTCGAACAGCGCCGTGTCGACCTTGCGCAGGTGGCTGGGCACGGCCTGCCACAGCGAGTGTTCGATGACCGCGAAGCCCCATTTGGCTTCATCTACCGGGGTCGGTCGCGTGCGGCGAATCTCTTCGGTGTGCCAGGCCTCGGCGATCAGCCGGCGCAGGCGCTCACGCACCTGCTGGCGCTCGACAGCGGTCAGGTCCCGATGGTCCTGGGCGGCCAGTTGCCCGGCGATGGCGTCGTACTTCTGGATCAACGTGCGCCGCGCCACTTCGGTGGGATGCGCAGTGAGCACCAGCTGGATATCCAGCTTGGCCAGTTGCCGGGCCAGGGCGTCATCACCATGGCCGGCCTGTTTCAGGCGCGCCAGTAACTCGGGCAGCACGCGCGCCTCGAACGGCTCCGGCTGGTCGGCGTCGCGCCGGCGAATCAACTGGTATTGCTCGGCCATGTTGGCCAGGTTGAGAAACTGGTTGAAGGCCCGCGCCACCGGCAACAGGTCATCTTCGCCGAGGTTGGCCAAGGTCGAACTCAACTGCTCGGCGGCGCCCCGGCGGTCGGCCTTGGCACTGTGGCGGATGTCCTCGATCTTGCCCAGGAAGGTGTCGCCGTGCTGCTGGCGAATGGTCTCGCCGAGCAGTTCTCCCAACAGATGGACATCTTCACGCAATCGCACATCGATATCGGTCATTGGCCCTCTCTTCGGCGCGGCTTGCCCGCGCACTTGTCGTGAACAGCGCTGCCCCAAGAGTGCCCATAGCCGGGGCACCGTGGCAAGCCGCGATCAGGCAAAGCAAACTAAAGTGAATGTAGAGCACTCCCATGCAATGCAGCCTTTCGAGGCGTAGACAGAGGTCTTCATGAAAATCCGTGAACTCGCGCAACATTGGGAACAGAACGCCGCCGGGCGCATGAGCCCGACCAGCCACGTGTTGCACCTGGACCTGGAGTCCGAAGCGCGCCTGGCCGCGCTGATCGACATGTACCCCAAGCGCACGGCCGAGGAACTGCTCGGCGAACTGGTCGCCGCCGCCCTCGAAGAGGTGGAAGCAAGCTTCCCCTATGTGCCCGGCCGGCAGGTGATCGCCACCGACGAAGAAGGTGACCCGTTGTATGAAGACATCGGTTCCACCCCACGTTTTCTAGCCCTTTCAAGGCATCATCTGCAGGCGCTCAGCAACACGGCATCCGACGACCAGAAATGATCGAACCGCAAGGATTCGCGAGTCTGAAGAGGCTCGCGAAATCGCATTCGCGCCCACCGCTCCGGGGCCATTTCACTGACTGATCAGTCAGAAAAAAATCCCTCACGAAGTGTAATTTTTCTGAACCATTGGAAAAACCCGCCAGTCCCAGCCAATAGCCATCACGCTAAAACCCTGCACACCTGCCGTTGTGCACAGTTCGGCTGAAGCTCGCGGAATGTCAGGGATTGAGCGATGGAGTGCTACGGACAACGTCGTTATCAGGAGTGATCCAATGGAGCTGACCACCATGAAGACCCGCACTTCGCAATCCTCATCCACTCACGTGCGCGGGTTCAAGCTGGCCGCGCTGGCCCTGGGCAGTAGCCTGGTTCTGGCCGGCTGTGCAGGGAACCCACCTACCGAGCAGTACGCCGTGACCCAGTCCGCCGTGAACTCCGCCGTCAGCGCGGGCGGTACCGAGTTCGCCGCCGTCGAAATGAAGGCGGCGCAGGACAAGTTCAAGCAGGCCGAAATCGCCATGCACGACAAGAAGTACGACGATGCCAAGCGTCTGGCCGAGCAGGCTGAATGGGATGCTCGCGTCGCCGAGCGCAAGGCCCAGGCGGCCAAGGCCCAGAAGGCCGTGCAGGATGCCCGCCAGGGCGTTCAGGACGTACGTGAGGAAGGCCTGCGCAGCGCCGAATGAGCCCTGCCCAGCCAACTCAAGCCTTCGCCAACGATCAAAGGATGAACACTATGCGCAACTACGTAATGATTCCCGCCCTGCTGGCCCTGAGTGTCGGTCTCGCTGCCTGCTCGCACGACCCGAACCCGAACCTGGAATCGGCCCGTACCAATTTCTCCGCGCTGCAAAGCGACCCGCAGTCGAGCAAGGTCGCCGCGCTGGAAACCAAGGACGCCCAGGACTGGCTGAACAAAGCCGACAAGGCCTTCATGGAACGCGAGGACACCCAGAAAGTCGACCAGTTGGCCTACCTGACCAACCAGCGTGTCGAAGTGGCCAAGCAGACCATCGCCCTGCGCACTGCCGAAGGCGAGCTGAAAAACGCCTCGGCCCAACGCGCCCAGGCCAAGCTCGATGCGCGTGACGCACAGATCAAGAAGCTGCAGGACAGCCTCAACGCCAAGCAGACCGATCGCGGCACCCTGGTGACCTTCGGTGACGTGCTGTTCGACTTCAACAAGGCCGACCTGAAGAGCAGCGCCCTGCCCAACGTCACCAAGCTGGCCCAGTTCCTCCAGGAAAACCCGGAGCGCAAGGTGATCGTCGAGGGCTACACCGACAGCGTCGGTTCGGCCAACTACAACCAGACCCTGTCCGAACGCCGCGCCAACAGCGTGCGCATGGCGCTGGTGCGTGCGGGCGTGGACCCGGCGCGTATCGTCGCCCAGGGTTATGGCAAGGAGTACCCGGTGGCGGACAACTCCAGCAACTCGGGCCGTGCGCAGAACCGTCGGGTGGAAGTGACCATCTCCAACGACAACCAGCCAGTGGCACCGCGCTCGGTTAGCCAGCGCTAAGCAGTCGGCCTGGTTGACAGTAAAAACCCCGCCTGATGGCGTAATGCTGTTCACTTAAGCTCGACATCGCCGGCATTGGGGCCGCTTTGCGGCCCATCGCGACACAAGGCCGCTCCCACACTGACCGCGTAAGCCCTTATCTACAGGGCAAGCACGGACAATGTGGGAGCGGCCTTGTGTCGCGATGGGCTGCGCAGCAGCCCCGGCATTCTTAAGTGAACAGCATTACGCCTGATGGCGGGTTTTTCATGTTTGAACCCAAAAGACACCTTTAAAAGCACTCTTGAAAGCACTAGGATTACCAGACTCAAAATCCCGCTTCATGAGTTGATACAACTATGACCTACGCCGTTCTCGCCGATCTGGCAGCATCCATCACCGACTTGAAGAGAGACCCCATGGGTACTATCCGCGAAGCCGCTGGTGAAACCGTGGTCATCCTCAATCGCAACGAGCCGGCCTTTTATGCGGTACCGCCGGAGCGCTACGAAGCGATGATGGAACTGATCGACGACATGCAACTGGCCGAGCGGGTTCGCCAACGACGTGGAAAGCCCACTGTGAAAGTGGACATAGATGAGCTCATCGCCGAAGCCGAAGGCTGAGAAGGATGCAGTTGCTGAAGAACCCGCCTCACTGCACCTGCTGCGGCGTTTCCTCGCCCATGCAGCGCACCGCCCGCTTGCGGTTGTCCACCAGCACCCCGGTCAGGCCCTTCTGCTGGACATCGAACAACACCAACACGCCATCGACGCATTGCGCCACCTGCGGCGCAGGCTCGAGGGATGCCTTGTAGTCTTCGCCAGGCACCGTCTTGAGCATGGTGTAGTCCTGCAGCAACAGGGCATCCTCGGGCTTGGCGAAATGCAGGTAGCCGTAGTACCAGAGAGCCCCCACCGTCACGATGATGCTGCCGACACCGGTCAGGATCAACGGGATGGCGTTGCGTTCTTCACTCATTGCTTGTTCTTCTCGTCAGGGTAGTTTGGCACTTCGGCGAGCCGCCGCAGGCCGTTGAAATGGCTGGGGTCATCGAGGAAACGCAGCATCACCTGGCGCCACACCGGGTCGGCGAAGGTCTGTACATGGCCGCCACGGGTCAGTTGCAGCACCCGCGGGGGTGGCGCGTGCTGGTACAGGCGAATGCCGTTGTCCATCGGCACCAGATTGTCGTCGATACTGTGGAAGAACAGCTTCGGCGGGCTGCTCAGCCGCTCGATCGAGCGGATCGCGCTGTCGCCGTCCGGCACCAGCCACGACAGTGGCACCTGCAGCGGCCAGGTCATCCACGAGGTACTCAAGGCATAGCGACCGACCGCGCGATAACTCGCCGGTACGCCATCGAACACCAGGGCATGGAAGCGCGCGCTCTGCTCGGGGTGCGCCGCCAGGTAGTGGATCGCCATCGCCCCGCCAAGGCTCTGGCCCAGCAGCACCAGGGGCTTGCCCCGCACCTCGGGGGCCTGGGCCAGCCAGGTCATCGCCGCGTCGATGTCCTCGTACACCTCGGGCAGGCTCGGCTTTCCTTCGGACAGGCCATAGCCACGGTAGTCGATCATCAGCACCTGATAGCCCTGCTCCGGCAGCCAATAGCTGCCGCCCAGGTGCCCGGGCAGGTTACCGCCGTTGCCGTGCAGGTGCAGCACCGTGCCCTTGACCTCGATACCGGCCTTGGCCGGCAGCCACCAACCGTGCAAGCGAATGCCATCGGCGGTGGTCAGGGTGACGTCGCGGAATTCAAGCTTGGCCCGCTCTGGCGTGAACGGCTGCCCCGGTTCGGGGTAGAACAGCAGGCTGCTGCAGCCGGCCATGGCGAGCAGGGCCACCGCCAGCGTCAGCAGGCGGCAGCGTTCAGAGAATGTTCGCGTAGTCGGCTTCAATGCGATCCAGGCTCAGGTGATTGAGGAAGTTGGAGAAACACATCCACGCCGAGAGAGCGTTGAGGTCGCGGAACTGCTCCGGCAGGTACTTGGGCGGCTCCACCAGCCCCTCCTCCACCAACTGGCGCAAGGTACGCATGTCTTCCAGGGTGGTCTTGCCGCAGAACAGCAGCGGGATCTGCTCGAGCTTGCCCTTCTTCACGGCCAACTGAATGTAGTTGTAAACCATGATGAAGCCCTTGAGGTAGGACAAGTCCTTGGTGAATGGCAAGCCATTGGGCACCGAGCCACGGAACACCCGGCTGGCGTTGCTGTAGCTCTGCGCCATCTCGAAGCCCTGGGCGCGGAAGAACTCATAGACCTGCATGAAGTCGGCGCCCTCCTCGACCATGTGGATGGCGCGGGTACGGTTGGTCAGCTTGCGCAGGCGACTGGGATAGGAGGCGAAGGCGATCACCTCCATGAGGATCGCCAGGCCTTCCTGGGTCACCGTCGACGAGGGTGGGCCCTTGGCCAGGAAGGTGCAGATCGGCTGATTGAGGCCGTTGAGTGTGGTGCCGACATGCACCAATCCTTCGTGGACTTCCAGCGCACGCACGTCGCGGCTGTTGAACATGGCGTCGGCACGCACCTTGATGTAGTCGGCGCCCGCCGCGGCGTCGGCGACGATACCGTCGGACTCGAACACGCGGATGGTCTCCTCGGCTTCGCCGAACACCTTGTTCAGGCGGCGCTGGAGAATGTCCACGGCTTCCTTGGCGGTGAGGTTCTTCGGTTCGTCCTTGAGGTCGCCACGGCCGTCGATGTTGTTCAGGTAGTCCGACAGCATCAGGCCGAGGTCGGCCAGGGTCGGATCACCCGCGTGGAAGGCATCGGAGGCAGCGCCGTAGAGCTCCTGGGAGATCAGGCCGAAATCCTCGGTGCCGCGCGCCTCGAGCATGCGCACCACCATGCGGTACTCGCGGCACATGCGCTTCATGATCTGGCCGACCGGGTTGAACTGGCCAAGCTGGCGAATGATGTCGCGCTCGATGCCTTGAAATTCCGCCTTCACCGCACTGGAGTCGAACGACAGGGGACGGGCCTGATAGTACGCCCGGTCCACCGCCGGTGGCTCCTTGCCCTTGGCCTTGAGAAAGCCCTGGCGGATGCTGTCATCCCACTTCACCGCATCGAGGACACGGATTGGCGTCTGCGCCGCGACGATACGGTCGGACAGGGCGCGGATGGTTTGCTGGTATTCGTCCACTGGGGACTCCTTGTTAAGGCGCACGCGTAATTCGCTACTTACCGGAACGCTGGAACCGCGCCACCTCGACGAACAGGTCGGAATTGGCCGGGTCGTCCAGGTACGCCAGGACCCGCGCGGCAGGGCTGTCGATCAGCACGCCCTCGCCATTGTCCTCGGCTACCTGGGTGCTGCGGCCAGTCAGTTCCTTGTGCTGCACGGCCTGCTGGACCTGGTCGACATCAAGGTTGTAGACCACCAACTCCTTGCCATCGACGACCTCGAAGCCGCCGATCAGGAAGTTGCCGCCCAGGCGCTTGGGCACACCGGCCGAGAGATACCAGCGGTTGCCGTGGCGCGAGACGGTGAACACGTACTCCTCGGGGGCCTTGCCCTTGGCCGTGGCAACGGCCTTGTAGGCATCGCCGCCACTGCGGCTGATCACCAGCTTCAGCGGCTCGCCCCAGGCGTCCTTGCTGCTCCATTTGCCGAGCAGGGCCTTGGGCGCGGCCTGGTTGCTCGGCAGCGGCTCATGGAAGGTCACCAAACAACCGCCCAGCAGCAGGAATGACAACGTCAACAACACCACACGCCAGGCTTTCATCCGGTTCTCCTTGAAAATACGATCTCGGCTCAGGCCGCTGCCAGCACCAGGTGCAGGTAACGGGTAAGCATAGCGAGCATCTGCCCATCGGCTTGCGCGTCGGCATCCTTGAGCAGGCCCTGATATTCCATCTGCTCGATTATCGCCGTCAACATCTGGGCGTCCTGTTCCGGTTGTTGCGAGCCGACCACTTGAAGCATCTGCCGCGCGCCGTGCAGCAGGATCTGCTCGTGGGCACACACCAACTCGGCCAAGCGCGGGCACAACAGGGCCTCCTGGCGGAAGGCCTGTTCGGCCATGAGGTAGTCGCGCCGGCTACGCAGCTGGCGCGACACGTAGTCGGTCATCATCCGAGCGATATCGTCGGCCAGCCGGGCGCGGGCCTGGGGGCTGCCGTCGCCCTGGGCCAGCAACTGACGCAACACCACCTCGCTGTTGGCCCACAGCTTGGCCATGTACGCGGCGCTGCGTTCGACGTACTGGGCAAAGGTGTCGGTCAGCAGGTCTTCGATGTCCTTGAAGTAATAGGTGGTCGCCGACAGCGGCACGTCGGCCTCGGCAGCCACCGCGCGGTGCCGCACGCCACGCACGCCATCGCGCACCACGATGCGCATGGCGGCGTCGAGGATCGCCTGGCGGCGCTGCTCGCTGCCTGGGCGGGCGGTCTTGCGACCCTGGTACTGCACGCTTTCGGCGACGGCGGTGGCAATGCCGGCGGCGCCTTGATGAGCCATTGCGGGTGTCACGGGGGTACCTCATGGACGGTGGTTGTCAATGTCGGCCTCTTCGCGGGTAAACCCGCTCCTACAGGGGTTAGCGAACCTGTAGGAGCGGGTTTACCCGCGAAGAGGCCAGCACTGCCAACACAAGGCTTCAGGCAATAAAAAGCCGCCCCGAGAGGCGGCTTGTTCACTTCGCTCAGGCCTGCGGGCGCATGTGCGGGAACAGGATCACGTCGCGAATCGACGGCGAGTTGGTCAGCAGCATCACCAGGCGGTCGATACCGATACCCTCACCTGCCGTTGGCGGCATGCCGTATTCCAATGCGCGTACGAAGTCGGCGTCGTAGTGCATGGCTTCATCGTCACCGGCGTCCTTCTCGGCCACCTGGGCCAGGAAGCGCTCGGCCTGGTCTTCGGCGTCGTTGAGCTCGGAGTAGGCGTTGGCGATCTCGCGGCCACCGATGAACAGCTCGAAGCGATCGGTGACGGCCGGGTTGTCGTCGTTGCGGCGCGCCAGCGGCGAAACTTCGAACGGGTATTCGGTGATGAAGTGTGGCTGCTCCAGCTTGTGCTCGACCAGCTCTTCGAAAATCATCACCTGCAGCTTGCCCAGGCCCTCGTGGCCGAGCACCTTGGCACCGGCTTTCTTGGCGATGTCACGGGCGCGGTCGACGTCCTGCAGGTCAGCGGCAGTCAGCTCGGGGTTGTACTTGAGGATCGAGTCGAACACCGACAGGCGCACGAACGGCTCGCCGAAGTGGAACACCTTGTCGCCATACGGCACGTCGGTGCTGCCCAGCACCAGCTGCGCCAGCTCGCGGAACAGTTCCTCGGTGAGGTCCATGTTGTCGCGGTAGTCGGCGTACGCCTGGTAGAACTCGAGCATGGTGAACTCGGGGTTGTGCCGGGTCGAGACGCCTTCGTTACGGAAGTTGCGGTTGATCTCGAACACCTTCTCGAAACCACCGACCACCAGCCGCTTGAGGTACAGCTCCGGCGCGATACGCAGGAACATGGCCATGTCCAGGGCGTTGTGGTGGGTTTCGAACGGCTTGGCCGCGGCGCCGCCCGGGATGGTCTGCAGCATCGGCGTCTCGACTTCGAGGAAGTCGCGCTCGATGAGGAACTTGCGGATGTGCGAGATTACCTGCGAACGCACGCGGAAGGTGTGGCGGGTTTCCTCGTTGACCATCAGGTCGACGTAGCGCTGGCGGTAGCGCTGCTCGGTGTCGGTCAGGCCGTGGTGCTTGTCCGGCAGCGGGCGCAGCGACTTGGTCAGCAGGCGCACGTTGGTCATCTCGACGTACAGGTCGCCCTTGCCGGAACGGGCCAGGGTGCCTTCGGCGCTGATGATGTCGCCCAGGTCCCAGGTCTTGACCGCCGCCAGGGTTTCTTCCGGCAGGGTCTTGCGGTTGACGTAGACCTGGATACGGCCAGTCATGTCCTGGATGACCATGAACGAGCCACGGTTGAGCATGATGCGGCCGGCAACCTTGACCGGAATCGCGGCTGCTTCCAGCTCTTCCTTGGTCTTGTCCGCGTATTGCTTCTGCAGGTCGTTGCAGTAGCTGTCGCGACGGAAGTCGTTGGGGAAGGCATTGCCCTTGGCGCGCTCTGCGGCAAGTTTTTCCTTGCGCAGGGCGATCAGGGCGTTTTCTTCCTGTTGCAGGTCTTGCGATTCGGTCTTGAGGTCGCTCATGTCGTCATTCTTTCCATCAGGTGTTCGTTGCCCTTTTCGGGCAGGGCACGCGATCCCGGCGGGTGGCCGGGCATCGCGGCAGTGGTGTGCGGCTTACAGCCCCTGCTTGAGGCTCGCTTCCAGGTACTGGTCGAGATCGCCGTCCAGGACCTTCTGGCAGTCGCTGCGCTCGACGCCGGTACGCAGGTCCTTGATACGCGAGTCATCCAGCACGTAGGAGCGGATCTGGTGGCCCCAGCCGATGTCCGACTTGCTGTCTTCCAGCGCCTGCGAGGCGGCGTTGCGCTTTTGCATTTCCAGCTCGTACAACTTGGCCCGCAGCATTTTCATGGCGGTGTCCTTGTTGGCGTGCTGGGAGCGTTCGTTCTGGCAAGCCACCACGGTGTTGGTCGGCACGTGGGTGATACGGACCGCCGAGTCGGTGGTGTTGACGTGCTGGCCACCGGCGCCGGAGGAGCGGTAGGTGTCGATACGCAGGTCGGACGGGTTGATCTCGATCTCGACCTTGTCGTCGATTTCAGGCGAGACGAACACTGCCGAGAACGAGGTGTGGCGACGGGCGCCGGAGTCGAACGGGCTCTTGCGCACCAGGCGGTGCACGCCGATTTCGGTACGCAGCCAGCCGAAGGCGTATTCGCCCTTGATGTGCACGGTGGCGCCCTTGATGCCGGCGACTTCACCTTCGGAGAGCTCGATGATGGTGGCGTCGAAACCACGCTTGTCGGCCCAGCGCAGGTACATGCGCAGCAGGATGTTGGCCCAGTCCTGCGCCTCGGTACCACCGGAGCCGGCCTGGATGTCCAGGTAGGCGTTGTTCATGTCCATCTCGCCACTGAACATGCGACGGAACTCAAGCTGGGCCAGGGATTCCTCCAGGGCCTGCAGCTCGGTCACGACGTCGCTTACAGCGCCTTCGTCATTTTCCTCGACGGCCATGTCGAGCAGGTCCTGGCAGTCGGCCAGGCCACCGGACATCTTGTCCAGGGTCTCGACGACCTGCGCCAGCATGGCCCGCTCGCGGCCCAGGGCCTGGGCGTACTCGGGCTTGTTCCAGACGGCTGCGTCTTCCAGCTCGCGGTTGACTTCGATCAGGCGGTCATGCTTGTGATCGTAGTCAAAGATACCCCCGAATGGACTGGGAGCGTTCGGTGAGGTCCTTGATGGTGTTCAGGATCGGTTGGATTTCCATGGGTGCGCGGCTCTCGTACGAATTCGGTGAAAAGCCTGCGAGTATAACCGAGTCTGGCGCCCGGCGGCAGACCCGCCGGGCGGTGGCACGCCATGGCTACGTCAGGCGATCCCAACCTGATTGCGGCCGTTGTGCTTGGCCTGGTACAGCCCCTTGTCCGCCGCCGATATCAACTGCCGGCAATGGCTGCCGACCGGCGGCGTCTGGGTCGCCAGGCCGATGCTCACGGTCAGGCGCGAACCGGCCTCGGGCGCGGTGTGCGGGATATCCAGGGCGAGTACCGTCTGGCGCAGCTTCTCGGCGATCAACCGTGCCCCGCCCGGCGAGGTATTGGGCAGCACCAGGGCGAACTCCTCGCCGCCATAGCGCGCCGGCAGGTCGGTCGGCCGCGCGCAGGCCCCACGCAGGGCCTCGGCGACCTGGCGCAGGGCCTCGTCACCGGCCAGGTGGCCGAAACTGTCGTTGTACACCTTGAAGTAGTCGACATCGACCATCAGCAACGACAACTGCTGCTGTTCGCGCATGGCCCGGCGCCACTCCAGCTCCAGGTACTCGTCGAAGTGGCGGCGGTTGGACAGGCCGGTGAGCCCGTCGGAGTTCATCAGCCGCTGCAGCATCAGGTTGGTGTCGAGCAGTTGCTGCTGGCTCACCCGCAGCGCCCGGTACGCCTCGTCGCGCTGCAACAGGGTGAGGTAGGAGCGCGAGTGATAGCGAATGCGCGCTACCAGCTCGATGGTGTCCGGCAACTTCACCAGGTAGTCATTGGCCCCGGCGGCGAAGGCCGCGCTCTTGACCAGCGGGTCTTCCTTGGTCGACAGGACGATGATCGGGATGTCCTGGGTGACCGGGTTGTTGCGGTACTCGCGTACCAGGCTCAGGCCGTCAAGACCCGGCATGACCAGGTCCTGGAGGATCACCGTAGGCTTGATCCGCATGGCCTGGGCCACCGCCTGGTGCGGGTCGGCGCAAAAGTGAAAATCGATGTTCTCCTCCTGCGCCAGACCCCGCCGCACGGCTTCGCCGATCATCGCCTGGTCGTCGACCAGCAAGACCATCGCCGCGTTTTCGTTGGTGTCGCTGAGCCCGTCGAGCGGTAGATCGTTCATCCTGTTTTCACCCGATCAGCGCCACACCGGCGGCCTGATTCCATACGTGTAGTCATTTGCCGAACACCTCCAGCAAGCGCCCGGCGATGCTTCCCAAGGGGCGTATTTCCACCGCCGCATCAATGGCCGCGGCGGCCTTGGGCATGCCATACACCGCGCTGCTGTGCTGGTCCTGGGCAATGGTCAGGAAGCCCTGCTGACGCATCAGTTTAAGCCCTTGGGCGCCATCGCGGCCCATGCCGGTGAGCAATACGCCCACCGCGTCGCCACGCCAGTACGACGCCACGCTCTCGAAGAACACATCGATCGAGGGCCGATAGATAGCATCCACAGGCTCGGCAGTGTAGGCCAGTTGGCCGTTTTGCAGCAGGCGAATGTGGTGATTGGTGCCCGCCAGCAATACCTGGCCGGGCTGTGGCGGCTCGCCTTCGCGGGCCAGACGCACCGGCAGCCCGGCGGCGCTGCCCAGCCATTGGGCCATACCGCTGGCAAAGACCTGGTCGACGTGCTGGACCAGCACCACCGCCGCCGGAAAACTGCGCGGCAGCCCTTTGAGCAACGCCTCCAGCGCCGCCGGCCCACCGGCAGACGAACCGATGGCCACCAGGCCGTGGCGCTGCACCACGTCACGCACCGGCGCGGCCACCGCGGCGGTGGCCCGAGGCCGTTGCTGGCCGATCAACCAGCTGATATTGAGGATCTTGCGCAGCAGCGGGGCCGCCGCTTCACGCGGGTCGCCGACGCCCACGGCAGGCGTGTCGACCACATCCAGGGCACCATGGCCCATGGCCTGGAACACCCGGTCCATGTTGCGAGTACGGTCGACGGTGACGATGACGATAGCGCATGGCGTTTCGGCCATGATCCGCCGGGTCGCCTCCACGCCATCCATCACCGGCATGAGCAGGTCCATGAGAATCAGGTCCGGCAGGTCCTGGGCGCACTGGCGCACCGCCTCGGCACCATCGTGCGCCACCCAGGCCACCTGGTACCTGGGCTCGAAGGCCAAGGCTCGACGCAGGACCTCGACAGCCAGGGGCATGTCGTTGACGATGGCGATCTTCATCCCTGAGCACCTCCGATCAGTTCGCCTACGGCGTCCAGCAACGCATCGTCATGGAAGCTGGCCTTGGCCAAATAGTAGTCCGCGCCAGCGTCCAGGCCACGCCGTCGGTCTTCCTCGCGATCCTTGTACGACACCACCATCACCGGCAAGCCTTTCAGCCGCTGGTCCCGGCGCACCAGGGTGACCAGCTCGATGCCGTCCATGCGCGGCATGTCGATGTCGGTGATCAGCAGGTCGAAGTTGTCGCCGCGCAGGGCGTTCCAGCCGTCCATGCCATCGACCGCCACCGCCACCTCGTAGCCGCGGTTGCTCAACAGTTTGCGCTGCAGCTCACGCACGGTCAGCGAATCATCGACCACCAGGATGCGCTTGCGCGCCTGCACCCGGCCACCTTGCCCGCCGCGTTCGACACGCTCCAGGCGGCCGGTGCTGAGCAGCTTCTCCAGCGACCGCAGCAGATCCTCCACATCGACGATCAGCACCACCGAGCCGTCATCGAGCAGCGCCCCTGCAGAAATGTCCTGAACCTTGCCCAGGCGGGCATCCAGCGGCATCACCACCAGCACCCGCTCGCCGACCAGTCGTTCGACGGCCACGCCATACAACTGCTCCCGCTCGCGGATCACCACCACCGGCAGGCGTGCCTGCTCATCCTGCCCCGCCGGGCGATTGAGCAACTGGCTGGCCGCCACCAGGCCGATGTGCCGGCCCTCGTGCCAGAAGTGCTGGCGCCCCTCGATCTGCACGATCTGCTGGGCGTCGACCTCAAGGGTCCGCTCGATGTGCGCCAGGGGGAAGGCATAGGCCTCGCCACCCACCGTCGCTACCAGGCTGCGCACCACCGACAAGGTCAACGGCACTTCGAGGTGGAACCGGCAACCCTGGCCCGCTTCCTGGGTCAGCTCGATCGAGCCGCGCAGGCCCCGCACCATGTGCTGCACCGCATCGAGCCCGACGCCTCGGCCTGACACCTCGGTGACCTGGTCGCGCAAACTGAAGCCGGGCAGGAACAGGAACGCCAGCAGTTCCGCCTCGCTCATTAGCGAAACGCTGTCGAACGGCGCCAGGCCGCGCTCGACGATACTGCGGCGCAGGCGCTCCAGGTCGATGCCGGCACCATCGTCGATCAGCTCGAGCACCAACAGGCCTGCCTGATGCGACGCGCGCAGGCGGATCACACCCTCTTCCGGCTTGCCCGACAATGCCCGCTGCTCCGGCAGCTCGATACCGTGGTCGACGGCATTGCGCAGCAGGTGCGTCAGCGGCGCCTCGAGCTTCTCCAGCACATCGCGGTCGACCTGGGTCTTCTCGCCTTCGATGTCCAGGCGTACCTGTTTCCCCAGCGAACGACCGAGGTCGCGAACCATGCGGCTCTGGCCGCTGAGCACGTCGGCGAACGGGCGCATGCGGCAGGCCAGGGCGGTGTCGTACAACGACTGGGCGCGCTGGCTGGCCTGCCAGCCGAACTCATCCAGGTCGGCAGCCTGTTGCTGCAGGATCTGCTGGGTTTCCAACAGCAACCGCTGGGTCTGGGCCAAGGCATCGAGCACGTCGGGGCCCTGGCCACTGCCCTCGAGTTGCACCTTCAGGCCATCCAGGGCGCGCATGCCCTGGCCATGCATGCGTTTGAGCCGTTGCAAGGTGGCCAGGTAGGGTTTCAGTCGCTGGGTCTCGACCAGCGCCTTGCTCGACAGGTCGAGCAGGCCATTGAGGCGCTCGGCGGTGACCCGCAGCACCCGTTCGCCGCCTTCGGCAGTGCGCTTGGCAGCCTTGCGCGGCAGAGGCTCGCTCTCGGCAGCGGGCATCACTGCTGCGCTCTGCGCCGCCACCGTTTCGCCAGCCGGCGGCTGCGTGGCGGCTGGCGCGGGCAGCGCGGGCGTGCCATCGAGCAGGCTGGCCAGGTGCGTCAGGAAGCCCGGGACCGCGACCTCGCCCTGTGGGTCGCCGGGCGTTGCGATGTGCAGCAGGATGTCGGTGCCGCGCAGCAACGCATCGATATGCTCGGCGCGCAAGCGCAAACGGCCCTCCTGCGCCGCCACCAGGCAATCTTCCATGGCATGGGCCACGCCGACCCCGGCATCGATGCCAACGATCCGCGCCGCGCCCTTGAGCGAATGGGCCGCGCGCATGCAGGCCTCGAGCTGGTCGGCCTGGGTCGGGTCACGCTCGAGCGCCAGCAGCCCGGCGTTGAGCACCTGGGTCTGCGCTTCAGCCTCCAGGCCAAACAGTTCGAGCAACGATGCGTCGCGCATTTGCTCTGGGGTCGGGACAGGCTCCGCTGCACGGCAGACAGTAATTGTTGTGGGTCCAACACACGCACGCTGCGCCCACGCCACTGCAGTACGGCAGCGGTAAAAGGCATGGCGTCGGCATGCTGGCCCAACAGGCCCGGGTCAAGGCGGTGGATGCCATCGATTTCGTCCACGGCGATGACCACCGGCCCGCCCTCGGCGGCCAGGATCAACATGCGTGGCAGTGCTCGGCCGACCCGTTCGGCGATCCCCTCGCCCTGCACCTCGAGCAGGTCGGCCAGCGACACGCAGGGCACCAGCGCGCCTCGTACATTGGCCACGCCCTGCAGCACCCGCGAGCGCTGGTGAGGCAGCGAATGCACCGGTTGCATCGGCGCGACCTCCGCCAGGCTGGCGGTGGCCAGGGCCAGCCACTCCTCGCCCAGACGGAACAGCAACAACGAATGCCCGCTGGTACGCTCAGCTGGGAACGCTGGAGCGGGCTCGTCCTCATCCAGCAGCGCATAGCGGTCGAGCAACCGGGTCGCGGCCGCGGCGTGGACTTCGCAGTTGCGGCAGTGGATGTGCCGCGCCAGCAATGGGCACTGCTTGTCACCCTGCACGCCGATGCGGTTCCAGCAATCATCGATGTGCAGGTCTTGTTGGGCGAGCGTTTGCAACAACTCTTCGCCATTCATCGTTCAGGCTCCCGACCAATACGTGCGGCCCGCTCGTGCAGGCGGCGGGCACCGGCTTCATCGCCCTGGGCCGCCAGCAGCGTGGCCAGGTGAATCAAGGCCTCGGCGTGCTGGGGCTGGAGGTACAACGCCTTGCGGTAGAGACTCAGCGCCTGGGCGGCATCGCCTTCGGTGTCGCTGAGCAGCCCGAGCCAGTAGTACACCTGGGCGTTGGGCTGGAACGCGCGCAGGTAGCGCTGGCAACTGGCGCGGGCCTGGGCGTTGTCGCCGGCGTTGGCCTGGCGGGCGATGCTGGCCAGCAACTGCTCCGCGCTTTCGGAGGGTGGCGAAGGTGATGGCGGCGTCACCCCCCTGGCCAGTCCAGGGGCAGTGCGCAAGGGCCGCGCGGAAAATGCTACAGGGGGCCGTGATTCAGGCGGCCTTGGTGGCAGTTTTGGCGCTGCGCGATCATCCACCTGGCGGGTATAGGCGAAGGCCTGGGCAATGCCCAGCGACCGCATGCCCAGGCGCGCCAGCAGGCCGCCCTCGGCCGGGCCGATGAACAGTACGCCCTGGGCGTGGGCCAGACGCTTGAGCACCTCGAACACCCGCTGTTGGGTAGTCGAGTCGAAATAGATCAGCAGGTTGCGGCAAAACACGAAGTCGTACAGCCCCTCGCGGCTGGCCAGCGCTGGGTCGAGCACATTGCCGACCTGCAGGTTGACCTGCTGGCGAACCCGCTCGTGCAATCGATGGCCATCTTCGAGGGGGTCGAAGTGCCGATCACGGAATGCCAGATCGTTCCCGCGGAACGCGTTGCGTCCGTAGATCGCCTGCTCGGCCCTGGCCACCGAGCTGGGGCTGACGTCCATGCCGTCGATGCGAAATGCCTGCGCCGGCATGCCGCTGTCGAGCAGCGCCATGGCCAGCGAATAGGGTTCTTCCCCGGTCGAGCATGGCAGGCTGAGCAACCGCAGCGGGCGCGACCCGGCCAATTCGGCGAGGCGCTTGTGGGCCAACCCGACCAAGGCGGTGAAGGACTCGGGGTAACGGAAAAACCAGGTTTCGGGAACGATGACCGCCTCGATCAGCGCCTGCTGCTCATCCGCCGACTGTTGCAACTGCAGCCAGTAGTCATCGAGGTCGAAGGCCCCGGTCGCCACGCAGCGTTGGCGCAAGGCCCTCTGCACCATCGGCACGCCGACCGAGTCGACGTCCAGGCCGATCCGCGCCTGCAGAAAACGGAAGAAGCGCTGCTCGCTCATGCTACGCCCTCGCCCTCGGCGGCAGGAAACAACACCTGGCGCACCGCATCGGTGAGCAAGTCGTCCACTTCGATGCGCTGCAGCAGGCCCGGGCATCCTGGCGCACGGGTCCCAGGTAGCGGGCGTCGCCGTTGTCCAGGCCATAGGGCTGGAACTCCTCGGGCTGGCAACGCAGGGTCTCGGTGGCCTGCTCCAGCACCAGCCCCAGCACATGCTCGCCACGGTAGCGCACCAGCACCAGGCGGGGCTGGTGCGCTGCGCTGCGGGCTCACCGAAGCTCAAGGCGCACAAGTCGATCACAGGTACCAGTTGGCCGCGATGGGCAAGGATGCCGTTCACCCAGGCCGGCGCCTGGGCGATCGGCTTGAGCGGGCGCCGAGGCAGCACTTCGATCACCTCGCGCACATCCAGGGCAAAGCGTTGCCCGCCCAGGTGAAACTGCAGGTACAACGCGCCCTTGCCAGGGCCCGCCGCGGTCTTGGGGTGCAAGTCGTTCATCGTCGTCAGACTTTGAACCGCGATACACCACCGCGCAGGCCCGCGGCAACCTGGCTCAATTCGTCGATGGCGAAACTGGCCTGGCGCAGCGACTCGACGGTCTGGGTACTGGCATCGCTGAGCTGGGCCAGCGCCTGGTTGATCTGCTCGGCACCGGTGGCCTGGGCCTGCATGCCCTCGTTGACCATCAGCACCCGCGGCGCCAGGGCCTGCACCTGATGGATGATCTGGCTGAGCTGCTCGCCCACCTGCTGCACCTCGGCCATGCCGCGGCGCACCTCCTCGGAAAACTTGTCCATGCCCATGACCCCGGCCGAAACCGCCGACTGGATCTCGCGGACCATCTGCTCGATGTCGTAGGTGGCCACGGCGGTCTGGTCGGCCAGGCGCCGCACCTCGGTGGCGACCACGGCGAAGCCGCGCCCGTACTCCCCGGCTTTTTCCGCTTCGATGGCGGCGTTAAGCGACAACAGGTTGGTCTGGTCGGCGACCTTGACGATGGTCACCACCACCTGGGTGATGTTGCTGGCTTTTTCGTTGAGGATCGCCAGCTTGGCGTTGACCAGGTCGGCGGCGCCCATCACCTGGTGCATGGTGTCTTCCATGCGCGCCAGGCCCTGCTGGCCGGAACCCGCCAGGCTGGAGGCCTGGTCGGCGGCGCTGGTGACCTCGGTCATGGTACGCACCAGGTCACGCGAAGTGGCGGCGATTTCCCGCGAGGTCGCGCCGATTTCGGTGGTGGTGGCGGCGGTCTCGGTGGCGGTCGCCTGCTGCTGCTTGGAGGTGGCGGCGATCTCGGTCACCGAAGTGGTGACCTGCACCGACGAGCGCTGGGCCTGGGCGACGAGGTTGGCCAAGGCTTCGGCCATTTCGTTGAAGCCACTCTCGATGGCGCCGAATTCATCCTTGCGCTCCAGGCTCAGGCGCATGCTCAGGTCGCCCGAGCGCAGCTTGTCGAGGGCATGGACCACGCGCTGCACGGGGGCAGTGATGGCGCGCATCAGCAACAGGCCGCAGACGCCAGCGGCGATGATCGCCAGCAGCAGCGAAACCACCATGCTGCCCTTGGCCGTCGCCACGGCGCTGACGATCTGGTCGGAAGCGGCGTCGGTGGACTCGCGGTTGTGCTCGATGACTGCGTTGAGGTGCTTGCGCCCTTCCATCCAGGCCGGCGCCAGTTCGTCGGTGACCAGTCGCTCGGCTTCACTGAAATTGCGCTGCCGGTAGGTCTCCAACACCTGGTCGACAAGCTTGACGTAGGTGGCCTCCTGCTTGACGAACTGGTCGAAACGCTCCTGGTCGTCGGTGTCCTGGATGGTGCCCTGGTAACTGGCCATGTGCTGTTTCAGGCGCTCATCGAAGCCCTTGAACAATTCCACGTCGGCCGGGGTGAGGTCGCGACGGTTGGAAAGGCCCACCAACTGCTGGCTGGTGGTGTACATGTCGACCCAGGCACTGCGGATCATCGAGCTGTAGTAAAGGCCTGGGATGCTGTCGGTGCCTACGGCTTGCTCGGCTTTTTCGATCGCCACCAGCCGCGAGTAGGCCGCCACGATCATCAGCAACATGACGGCGATGATCACGGCGAAACTTGCCAGGATCCGTTGGCGCAAGGTCCAGTTCTTCACATTCAGCCCTCAGGAATTCACTACGAGCGGGAAAAATCGCCGAAGTATAGCCCAGGGTTCCTACGCTTTTACGGCTGAAATGAGGGTTAAATAGGCATCCCTGCCAGAAAAATGGCCATTTGCCTTTAACCCGTCACCCCAGCCTGGCGCACCTGTTCCTCGAGCGCCTGACGCAGGGCCGGGTCCAGGCCGAGTTGGCGGGCCAGTTCGTCGAGATAGGCGCGCTCCATGAAGTGCTCTTCGTCGACCATCATGACACTGGCCAGGTACATCTCGGCAGCCATCTCCGGGGTTTGCGCGGCGCGCGCCACTTCAGCGGGGTCGAGCGGCTTGTTCAGCTCGGTATGCAGCCAGTGCTGCAGTTGCTGGTCGTTGTCCAGACGGGTGAATTCGCCTTCGATCAGCTCGCGTTCGCGGGCATCGATATGGCCATCGGCCTTGGCCGCCGCCACCAGTGCCCGCAACACCGCTTGGCTGTGCTGCTCGACCTGGGCCGGCGGCACGCGGTCGAGGGTCTGTGGCTCGCTGGCCTGGGTATTGCCCTGGCGCGCCTGCCAGTTGCCGTAGGCCTTGTAGGCCAGCACCCCGAGCGCCGCCAGGCCGCCGTAGGTCAAGGCCTTGCCGCCATACTTGCGGGCCTTCTTGTTGCCCAGCAACAGGCCCATGGCACCAGCGGCCAGGGCGCCGCCACCGGCCCCGGACAACAGGCTGCCAAGGCCACCGGCCGCACCGGGCTTGCTGGCGGTGCCGCCGGCCTGCTTGTCGAGCAGCGCCTGGCCGGATTTGAGCAGTTGGTCGAGCAGTCCACGGGTGTTCATGTCACGCATCTCCAGGGGGCACAGGTAAAGGCCCAGGGTAAGCCCTGCCTGGCCAGGAACCAGCGATGGATTTGCTTCGGGATGTTGCATCAACTGGCAAAAAGCCAACTAGACTCGTTTTCGCCAACATCCCGCATATCCGCACTACGCTTATAACAATCGCTGCACCGCTTTCTTGATGACTGCCCCGACCAAAATCTCCAAGAAGAGGGAACACCATGTCAGTGCACAAGACCGCATTGCTCGGCGCCGTGACCGGCGCGCTGCTGGCCGGTGCCAGCCTGCAGGCCGCCGAGTTGCCCAAAGCCTTGGGCGAAGGCGAAGGGCGCCTGGATATCGTCGCCTGGCCCGGCTATATCGAACGCGGTGAAAGCGACAAGGCCTACGACTGGGTCACGGGGTTCGAGAAAGAAACCGGCTGCAAGGTCAGCGTCAAGACTGCCGCCACCTCCGACGAAATGGTCAGCCTCATGACCAAGGGCGGCTACGACCTGGTCACCGCCTCGGACGATGCCTCGCTGCGCCTGATCGTCGGCAAGCGCGTGCAGCCGATCAACACCGCGCTGATCCCCAACTGGAAGAACCTCGACCCTCGCCTGCAGAACGGCGGCTGGTACGTGGTCGACAAGCAGGTCTATGGCACGCCCTACCAGTGGGGGCCGAACGTGCTGCTGTACAACACCGCGGTGTTCAAACAGCCGCCGACCAGCTGGAACGTGGTGTTCGAGCCGCAGGACCTGCCGGACGGCAAGCCGAACAAGGGCCGCGTCCAGGCCTATGACGGGCCGATCTACATCGCCGATGCCGCCCTGTACCTGAAGTCGGCCAAGCCGGAACTGGGCATCCAGGACCCCTACGAGCTGAACGAGGCCCAGTACAAAGCGGTGCTCGAACTGCTCCGCCAGCAGCAACCGTTGGTGCACCGCTACTGGCATGACGCCACGGTACAGATGAGCGACGTCAAGAACGAAGGCGTGGTCGCCTCGAGTTCGTGGGGCTACATGGTCAATGGCCTGAAGGCCGAGAACCAGCCGGTTTCCTCGACCATACCCAAGGAAGGTGCCACCGGCTGGGCCGACACCACCATGCTGCACAGCGAGGCCAAGCACCCCAACTGCGCCTACAAGTGGATGGACTGGTCGCTGCAACCGAAGGTACAGGGCGACGTGGCGGCCTGGTTCGGCTCGCTACCAGCGGTGCCGGCGGCCTGCACCAACAGCGAGCTGCTCGGGGCCGAGGGTTGCAAGACCAATGGCTTCGACAACTTCGACAAGATCGCCTTCTGGAAGACCCCGCAGGCCCAGGGCGGCAAGTTCGTGCCCTATAGCCGCTGGACCCAGGACTACATTGCGATCATGGGAGGGCGTTGAGGTCCATTGAGCCTGTGGTGGCCCCTTCGCGGGACAAGCCCGCTCCCACAAATTCGCCTGTAGGAGCGGGCTTGTCCCGCGAATGGGCCACTAGAGGTAACACCAGTACAGCTGAGTACCGCCCATGCCCCTAGCAGTCCAGTTCACCCAGGTGTCCCGCACCTTCGGCGAGGTCAAGGCCGTCGACCAGGTCAGCATCGACATCGACGACGGCGAGTTCTTCTCCATGCTCGGCCCCTCGGGCTCGGGCAAGACCACCTGCCTGCGCCTGATCGCAGGCTTCGAGCAACCCAGCAGCGGCTCGATTCGCATTCATGGCGTAGAGGCCGCCGGGGTGCCGCCCTACGAGCGCGACGTCAACACCGTGTTCCAGGACTACGCGCTGTTCCCGCACATGAACGTGCTCGACAACATCGCCTACGGCCTCAAGGTCAAGGGCGTGGCCAAGGCAGAACGCCAGGGCCGCGCCGAGGAAGCGCTGGCCATGGTCGCCCTGGCAGGCTTCGGCCAGCGCAAGCCGGCACAGTTGTCCGGCGGCCAGCGCCAGCGTGTCGCCCTGGCCCGGGCATTGGTCAACCGCCCGCGGGTATTGCTGCTCGACGAGCCGCTGGGCGCCCTCGACCTGAAGTTGCGCGAGCAGATGCAGGGCGAGTTGAAGAAACTCCAGCGCCAGCTGGGCATCACCTTCATCTTCGTCACCCACGACCAGACCGAAGCCCTGTCGATGTCCGACCGGGTCGCGGTGTTCAATCGCGGCCGCATCGAGCAGGTCGACACCCCGCGCAACCTGTACATGAAGCCGGCCACCACGTTCGTCGCCGAGTTCGTCGGTACGTCCAACGTGGTGAGGGGAGCCCTCGCCGAGCAGTTGAGCGGCAACGCCCAGCCTTTTTCCATCCGCCCCGAGCACATCCGCCTGGGCGAACCCGCGATGGCTGGCGACCCGATAAAGGTCAGCGGCGTTCTTCGCGACGTGCAGTACCAGGGCAGCGCGACCCGCTACGAACTGCAACTGGACAACGGCCAGTTGCTGGCGGTGAGCCAGGCCAACGACCGTTGGCAGGAGCACGCCCAGCCTTGGCAACCGGGCCAGCGCGTGCAGGCTCACTGGTCCCGCGAAGCGATGACGGCGCTGCGTGACAGCACGCCTGCCGAGGGCGTTTGAGATGAACACCCCTGCCAATGCCCGCCCAGGCCCGCTGCGCGGCGCCAGCAACCTGCTGTACCGGCGCCCGAACCTGTACCTGGCGCTGTTGCTGGTGCCGCCGCTGACCTGGTTTGGCGCCATCTACCTGGGCTCGTTGCTGAACCTGTTGTGGCAAGGCTTCTACACCTTCGACGACTTCACCATGGCGGTGACGCCAGACCTTACCCTGGGCAACTTCGCCGCCCTGTTCAACCCGTCCAACTTCGACATCATCCTGCGCACCCTGGCCATGGCCGTGGCGGTGTCGCTGGCCAGCGCGGTGCTGGCGTTCCCCATCGCCTACTACATGGCCCGCTACACCAGCGGCAAGACCAAGGCGTTCTTCTATATCGCGGTGATGATGCCGATGTGGGCCAGCTACATCGTCAAGACCTACGCCTGGACCCTGCTGCTGGCCAAGGGCGGCGTGGCCCAATGGTTCGTCCAGCTGCTGCACCTGGACAGCCTGCTGCAGGCCCTGCTGGTAATACCGGGGGTCGGCGGCAGCACCCTGTCGACCTCGCACCTGGGGCGCTTCATGGTGTTCGTGTACATCTGGCTGCCGTTCATGATCTTGCCGATCCAGGCGGCGCTCGAACGCCTGCCGCCCTCGCTGCTGCAGGCCTCGGCAGACCTCGGCGCCAGGCCCGGGCAAACCTTCGTGCAGGTGATCCTGCCGCTGTCGATTCCAGGCATCGCTGCCGGCTCGATCTTCACCTTCTCGCTGACCCTGGGCGATTTCATCGTCCCGCAACTGATCGGGCCGCCGGGGTACTTCATCGGCAGCATGGTCTATGCCCAGCAAGGCGCGATCGGCAACATGCCGATGGCGGCGGCCTTCACCCTGGTGCCGATCGTGCTGATCGCTCTCTACCTGTCCATCGTCAAGCGCCTGGGGGCCTTCGATGCACTCTGAAAAAGCGTCGGTGGGCCTGCGCCTGGCGGCGTGGGGTGGGCTGGTGTTCCTGCACTTCCCGATCCTGATCATCTTCCTCTATGCCTTCAATACCGAAGATGCGGCGTTCAGCTTCCCGCCCAAGGGTTTCACCCTGCACTGGTTCGCCGTGGCCTTCGCCAGGGCCGATGTGCTCGAAGCCATCAAGCTGTCGCTGCAAGTGGCCTGCCTGGCCACGCTGATCGCCCTGGTACTCGGCACCCTGGCCTCGGCGGCGCTGTACAAGCGCAGCTTCTTCGGCAAGGAGAGCATTTCGCTGATGCTGATCCTGCCGATCGCCCTGCCCGGCATCATCACCGGCATCGCCCTGCTTTCGGCGTTCAAGAGTCTGGGGATCGAACCGGGCGTCTTCACCATCGTCGTCGGCCACGCCACCTTCTGCGTGGTCATCGTCTACAACAACGTCATCGCCCGCCTGCGCCGCACCTCGCAGAGCCTCATCGAAGCCTCGATGGACCTCGGTGCCGACGGCTGGCAGACATTCCGCTACATCATCCTGCCCAACCTCGGTTCGGCATTGCTGGCCGGCGGCATGCTGGCTTTCGCGCTGTCGTTCGACGAGATCATCGTCACCACCTTCACCGCGGGCCACGAACGCACCCTGCCCATCTGGCTCCTCAACCAATTGAGCCGCCCGCGCGACGTGCCGGTGACCAACGTGGTCGCCATGCTGGTGATGCTGGTGACCATGCTGCCGATCCTCGGCGCCTATTACCTGACCCGGGGCGGCGAAAGCGTCGCGGGCAGCGGCAAATGACCTTGGAGGAGTCCCCCATGCAAACCCGAATGCTGATCAACGGCCACCTGGTGGCGGGCCAAGGCCCGGCCTGGACCGTGCTCGACCCGGCCCGCGGAGCGGCCCTGGCGCAAATCAACGAAGCCACCGAAGCGCAGGTCGACGCCGCGGTGCGCGCTGCAGATCAGGCCTTCGACACCTGGTCGCAGACCTCCCCGCGCGAGCGTTCGCTGGCCCTGCTGGCGCTGGCCGATGTCGTCGATGCACACGCCGACGAACTCGCCGGGCTGGAATCGCAGAACTGCGGCAAGCCGCTCGCTGCCGCACGCAACGACGAACTGCCGGCCATTGCCGACGTGTTCCGCTACTTCGCGGGCGCCGCCCGCTGCCTGGGCGGCTCGGCGGCAGGAGAATACCTGCCGGGCCACACCTCGATGATCCGCCGCGACCCGCTGGGCGTGGTGGCCTCGATCGCGCCCTGGAACTACCCGCTGATGATGCTGGCGTGGAAGATCGCTCCGGCCTTGGCGGCAGGCAACACGGTGGTGATCAAGCCCTCGGAGCTCACCCCGCTCACCGCCCTGCGCCTGGGCGAACTGGCCAAGGACGTGCTGCCCGCCGGCGTGCTGAACATTCTGTTCGGCCGTGGCCAGACGGTCGGCAACCCGCTGGTCACCCACCCCAAGGTGCGCATGGTCTCGCTGACCGGGTCGATCCCCACCGGCGCGCACATCATCGGCGCCACCGCCGACAGCGTGAAGCGCATGCACATGGAGCTCGGCGGCAAGGCACCGGTGCTGGTGTTCGACGATGCCGACGTCGATGCCGCCATCGAGGGCATCCGTACCTTTGGCTTCTACAACGCTGGCCAGGACTGCACGGCGGCCTGCCGCCTGTATGTGCAGGATGGCATCTACGAACGCTTCGTCGAACGCCTGGGCGAAGCGGTTTCCAGCCTCAAACCGGGCCTGCAGGAGGCCGAAGGGACCGAGCTTGGTCCGCTGATCAGCGCCCAGCACCGCGACAAGGTGGCGGGCCTGGTGCAGCGCGCCATTGCCCAGCCGCACATCCGCCTGGTCACCGGGGGCAAGGCGCTGGCGGGGGATGGTTTCTTCTTCGAGCCGACGGTGCTGGCCGATGCCTTGCAGGATGACGAGATCGTGCGCCACGAGGTATTCGGCCCGGTGGTGTCGGTGACGCGCTTTACCGAGGAAGCACAGGCGCTGGAGTGGGCCAACGACTCAGCGTACGGCCTGGCCTCGTCGGTATGGACCCGCGACACCGGGCGCGCGCATCGGTTGGCGGCGCGGTTGCAGTATGGCTGCACCTGGGTGAATACCCACTTCATGCTGGTCAGCGAGATGCCCCATGGGGGGCAGAAGCATTCGGGGTATGGGAAGGATATGTCGATGTATGGGTTGGAAGATTACACCTGTGTGCGGCATGTGATGATCAAGCATTGAAGTACGGGGATCGAGTTGCTCTAACCTCTCGATCCCAGAACTGGCCTACAAAGTATTCGGTCATATCCGAAGCCAGTTCCACTAGATTGAAAAGCTGCAATTGAGACTTTCAGGGCAATGGAATGAAATATCGCGGATTCTCTGCAACAGTCAGCTATAGCAAGGAAGATCGGGCGTGGGTGGGGCGGGTGTCAATAACGGAAGCCATAATTGGTTTCCATGCAATTTCCCGCCGTCGGTTGTCAGCCGCATTCAAGGAAGCAGTGGATGATTACTTGGAGTTTGTTAAAGGTACAGCGCACTTTTAGGAGTTAATCGTGAGCCCGTGCCTGTGTTCTGACTACGCTGAACACAGGCACGCTCCGACATCACGAGCCGGAACAGTTCAGTCCCGCAAATCCGACTCATGAATCGGATTCGCCCGGCTGGTCGCCCGCTGATACTGCGCCGGCCAGGTTGCCTTGTTGCCACCCAGGTCGTCATCGGCATGCAGCGGCCAGTAAGGATCACGAAGCAGCTCGCGGGCGAGGAAGATCACATCTGCCTGGCCAGTACGCAGAATGTGTTCGGCCTGGGCCGGTTCAGTGATCATGCCCACCGTGCCGGTGGCAATTTCCGATTCCTTGCGCACACGTTCGGCGAAGCGGGTCTGGTAGCCGGGGCCGGTGGGGATCTCGGCATTGACCGAAGTGCCGCCTGACGATACGTCGATCAGATCGACCCCAAGCACACGCAGCCGGCGCGCCAGCTCGACGGTTTCGTCCGGGTTCCAGCCATCCTCGACCCAATCGGTAGCCGAGACGCGAACCAACAGCGGTAGCTCCTGCGGCCAGACCTTGCGCACCGCCTCGGTCACCTCCAGGGTCAGGCGGATGCGGTTTTCGAAGCAGCTACCGTATTCGTCGCGGCGCTGGTTGCTCAGCGGCGAGAGGAACTGGTGCAGCAGGTAGCCATGCGCGGCGTGGATCTCGACCACCTTGAAGCCGGCCTGCACGGCCCGCTCGGTGGCTGCGACGAATGATCCGACGATATCCTGGATTTCGTCCTTGCTCAGTTCCCGTGGCGGGGTGTGTTGTGGGTCGAAGGCGATTTTCGACGGCCCGACCGGCTGCCAACCGCCCTCCTCGACCTTGACGCTGCCGTGCTTGCCCAGCCAGGGCCGATAGGTACTGGCCTTGCGGCCGGCATGGGCCAGCTGGATGCCGGGCACGGCGCCCTGGGCGGTGATGAAGCGGGTGATGCGTTGCAACGGGGCGATCTGGTCGTCGTTCCACAGGCCGAGGTCTTCGGCGGTGATCCGCCCGTCATCGGTAACCGCGACCGCCTCGGTGATGACCAGGCCTGCGCCACCGACGGCGCGGCTACCCAAGTGAACGAGATGCCAGTCGTTGGCCAGGCCATCGACGGCGGAATACTGGCACATCGGCGAAACGGCGATGCGGTTGGGCAGTGTCAGCTGACGCAGGGTGTAAGGCTCGAGCAGCAGGCTCATGAGGGCACCTCCCAGGGACTCCAATGGTGATCCGGCCGGGCTCATGCGCGATCCTGGCCCGGTTCCGGTCATTACTCAGACTAGACCAGATTGGGTGGGGGGAAGGTTCCATGGGATTGGTGGGGAGGGTTGCGGTGGGCGGATATCGAGCACCGCCCACCCCTGCTAGGTCGACCAACGCATCACTTGCGACAATTGATCCCAATCTCCATGTCATTGATCAGCGCCTTGGCCATGGCACTGAGCATACGCGCCGCACTGCCGGCGATCAGATTGCTCTCCATCTCGGCCTCTTCGGTCAGGTGCTCGATGCAACCCAGCAAGGTGGAGAGTTCGGAGAACGCATGATCGAGGGGGATACCGGGGCGAATCGCGTACATCTCGGAGAATTTGGTTTGGCCTGCGGTGGTATGTGAGCCGAGCGCTGTCTTCATGACGCACTCTCCAGTCTCTTGATATGGCTTATCAGCCCACCCAGTACTTCGTTGAGGATCTCCAGGGTGTCGAGTGCGAAGATGATTTCTTCGTCGGTCTCGGCTTTCAGGTACTCCTCACCGGCTTTCGAGAGGCGGTGCATGAGGCTGGTAGCGCGGGCAATGGCTTGTTCGCGAGTGAGTGGTGGGGTGGTCAGGACGTAGAATGTGGGTTGGTCAGTCGGTGGATCAGGTACGATTTTTTTCATAGTCGATTCCAAAGTTTTAGGAATGCGACCACCTTGCTCCTTCTCACAGATTAGGGTGGCAGCCGTACGCAAGGTGAGAAGCCCGCGCTGGAATCACGCACGGTCAAGCCAAAGCTTGCTCGCGCACAGCTGCCATAACTGACATGCGATTCCACAACGGCGGGCTTCTCACACCCGATCGCCATTTGCGGCGACTTCGGAACGATAACCTTGAGAATGGAAACATGCCTATCAGACGGCATTCGACACGAGCAGTAGGATAATTCCTTGAGCCACCCAGCCTGAAGCACTTGGTTTCAGGTTCAGAATCTTCTTACGGCTGATGGCCCTTTCGCGGGCAAGCCCGCTCCTACAGGTATTGCGCCGCTATTGAGAACGGCGGGGTACCTGTAGGAGCGGGTTTACCCGCGAAAGGGCCGGCCCAGCAACCTGAAATTGTAGGCTTGCCACTGATCTGACCAGATAATGGCAGTCAGGTGTAGAGCTCGAAGTCATTACTGTCGCGAGTTAACAACTGCATCAACTGGGGATGGATAAAGAGCTTTTCCTTACCGACCTGCACTTCTCGCAGCACGCCAATATCAACCAACTCTTTGAGGTACCGGGACGCGGCCTGTCGCTGCGCAATCTGTTTATCGACAACATTGCTAATTCGGCAATAAGGCTGCTCGAAAATCACGTCAACCAGTTCGCGTGAATAGATTTTCGGCAACTGCTCGCGAACGTACTGGGAGGTGTGCTCGGACAGGCTGCGGATAGTCGAAATTTTCGCACTCGTCCAACGTGCGGTTTCCTCCACGGCACCGAGCATGTATAGCAGCCACGGCTCCCATGACTGATCGCGGGTAACCTCGAGTAACAAGCGGTAGTAGTCGGCTCGGTGGGCGATAATGTAACGGCTAAGATAAAGAATCGGCAGGGTTAGCAGATTTTGTTGAATTAGATACAGATTATTGAGCACACGCCCGGTACGGCCATTGCCATCAGTAAATGGGTGAATGGCTTCAAACTGGTAATGCGCCACGGCCATCCGCACGAGTGGGTCCAAGTCAGTCTCGTTGTGCAGGAAGCGTTCCCAGTTAGCGAGCAGGCTACGTAAACGATCTTCACCATCCGGTGGGGTATAGATTATTTCGCCAGTGCGCTCATTAGACAGTTGGGTCCCTGGCACTCGGCGTATATCCATGTTCACGCCCTTGAGCGTGCGGCAAATTTCAACTGCCGTACTGGTCGAAAGCGGACGCTCGGACAGCGAATGGTAACCCCGATGCAAGGCCTTGCGGTAGCGCAGGGCTTCCTTGGTCGCGGGTTCGGCGCTTTGGTCACCTGCCTGGGCATGCTGGAAGAGTAGGTCCGTGGTGGTGACGATGCTTTCGATTTCCGAGCTATCCTTGGCCTCCAGCAAGGGGATAGTGTTAATGAGCATCGTCTGATTAGGGATCAACTCGGCAATCTGTTTCAACTCGGCGAGGGCCGTGCGCGCATCGATACAGCGCTTTAGTACTGCACGGGTTTCCAGGTCTGCGGCGGGCGGCAAAAGAGGAAGATGGTTATAGGGCTTGTTGGCTTGCCAGGGAAGATGGGGTGTAGTCATGTATGGGGCTGTCCTTGGACCAATTGCTGGCGAAGGCGGTCTTGGAAACGTCACTTTCCTCGTTCAATTGTAGAGCTGGGCGGCTGACGTGTCGTTATTTTTCAATTTTAGCGACGCATTACGCAGTCGTGTCGCTGACAGCGACATATGCGTTAAACGTGTCACCAAAATGCCATTTCAGCGACATGTCCACACCGAAAGACATCAGAAACGTTACTACTGATGCATGTGCCTGCCTATCAGACGGCATTCGACACGGTGCGTAGGATAATTCCTCGCGCCACCCGATCTGAGGCACTTGGTTTCAGGTTCAGAATCTTCTTACGGCTGAAGGCCCTTTCGCGGGCAAGCCCGCTCCTACAGGTATTGCGCCGCTATTGCGAACGGCGGGGTACCTGTAGGAGCGGGTTTACCCGCGAAAGGGCCGGCCCAGCAACCAGAAATCTATCAGGAGAGAGGAAGGAATTACCAAGTGCCCATAGCGTCTCCAAGCGATTCCTCAGGTGGTCGGCCAGTTCCGGGGGGCGTCCCCGGCCATCCAGCAAATCGAGGTACAGGACGCAGGCGCTCGAAATACAGACAGGGCTATCTGGTTGCCTGTGGCGGTAAAGCAAACTGACACCGCTCACCTCACCGCGCCTCAATATGCGCAATCATCAACTGCACACTCTCATTCCCGCGAAACTCGTTCACATCCAGCTTGTACGCAAGCTCCACCCAACGCACCGTCGGATTCGGCCACACCTCGCGGTCGATGCCGAAGGCAATGCCATCCAGCCGCACCGAGCCACACTCGCTCTTGAGCACGACCTTGAGGTGCCGCTCCCCCACCACCCGCTGCTCGACCAGCTGGAACACGCCATGGAACAACGGCTCGGGAAAGTGCTGCCCCCAAGGCCCGGCATGGCGCAGGGCCTTGGCCAGGTCGAGATGGAATTCCTCCACTGCCAGGGTGCCATCCGACAGCAGGCGGCCAGTGAGATCCTCTTCGCGCAGCTGACGCCGGACCTCCTCATCGAAGGCCTCGGCAAACGCCGGGAAGTTGCCCTCTGGCAGCGACAGGCCGGCGGCCATGGCGTGGCCGCCGAACTTGCTGATCAGTTGCGGGTGACGCGCGGCCACCGCATCCAGGGCATCGCGAATATGAAAGCCCGGCACCGAACGCGCCGAGCCCTTGAGCATGCCGTCGCCGGCGTCGGCAAAGGCGATGGTCGGGCGGTGGTAACGCTCTTTCAGGCGCGAAGCCAGGATACCGATCACCCCTTGATGCCAGTCGGCGTCGAACAGGCACAGGCCGTAGGGCATCGACTCCACCGGCAGGTCCTTGAGCTGCGCCAATGCCTCGCGCTGCATGCCCTGCTCGATCGACTTGCGGTCCTGGTTCAGGTCATCCAGTTGCTGGGCCATGTCCTGGGCCAGGGCGGCATCCTCGCACAGCAGGCACTCGATCCCCAGGCTCATGTCGTCCAGGCGCCCGGCCGCATTCAGCCGCGGGCCGAGGATGAACCCGAGGTCGGTCGAAGTGATGCGGCGGTGGTCGCGACGCGCCACTTCGAGAATCGCCTTCAGCCCCGGCCGTGCACGGCCGGCACGGATGCGTTCGAGGCCCTGGTGCACGAGGATGCGGTTGTTGGCATCCAGTGGCACAACGTCGGCGACGCTGCCCAGGGCGACTAGGTCGAGCAGCTCGCCGATGTTCGGCTGCGCTTGCGTTTCATACCGCCCCAGGCTGCGCAGGCGCGCCCGCAGGGCCATGAGCACGTAGAAGATCACCCCGACCCCGGCCAGCGACTTGCTCGCAAATGCACAGCCCGGTTGGTTCGGGTTGACGATGGCGTCGGCGTCCGGAAGTTGCGCGCCCGGCAGGTGGTGGTCGGTAACCAGCACCTTGAGCCCGGCAGCCTTGGCCGCCGCGACACCCTCGACACTGGAAATGCCGTTATCCACGGTCACCAGCAACTGCGGCTGGCGCTGTAGCGCCACCTCGACGATTTCCGGGGTCAGGCCATAGCCGTACTCGAAACGGTTGGGCACCAGGTAATCGACATGGGCCGCGCCCAACAGGCGCAGGCCGAGCACGCCGACCGTACTGGCGGTGGCACCATCGGCGTCGAAGTCGCCGACGATGAGGATGCGCTGGCGCTGATCGAGGGCCTCGACCAGCAGGTCGACCGCAGCATCGATACCTTTGAGTTGCTGGTAGGGCAGCAGCCGCGCCAGGCTCTTGTCCAGTTCGGCTTCGGACTGCACGCCACGGGCAGCATACAGGCGGGTCAGCAAGGGTGGCAGGTTACCCAGCGATGGCAGGGTCGGTGGCAGTGGGCGGGGTTCGATACGCATGGGATCTTCGGCAGTCGGCTATCGGTCGGTTCAGCCACGCTCGCCGAGCAGCCACTGGAGCTGCACTTCGTGCTGGCCACGGTCGTCGGTGACGAACAACGTGCCTTCGCTGATCATGACGTCCCACTTGATGGTGCGCGGCATGTCGGTGGCCAGTACTTCCAGCACCTCCTGCGGGACTGCAGCGATGCTCAGGTTCTTCAGGCCCTTGACCGCGCCCACGACCTTGCCCTCCCACACCCGCAGGCTGCCGTAAGCCAGCAGGCTGGTGCGTTCGGTGCGGCGCGAGCACCAGGTCAGGCGCTCGGCATCCGGCTGGCCGACTTCGATCCAGTGCAGGATGCGGTCATCCAGGCTCTTTTCCCACAGGGCAGCCTCGTCGACATCGGACAGGCCGCGGCCGAACGACAGGTTCTCGTTGTACCAAAGGGCGTAGGCCAGCAGCCGCACGGCCATGCGTTCTTCGGTTTCCGAGGGGTGGCGGGCAATGGTCTGCCGAACGTTTTCGTACACACCGCGATCGAGATCGGTCAGGTTCAGTTCGAATTTATAGGTGGTGGACGGCTGGGCCATGGTCGACGGGCTTCTTGCACAAAGAAATGTGCCACAGTCTAACCGATCCTGCCGTTCGTTGCGCCGAGGGAGTTTCTGCCGCCCCGGACCTATGATAAAACCTCGGGTCTGACCAGTTGCCACGGATGCCTCATGTCTACCCCCAGCAAACCCCTCGCCGGCCTCAAGGTCGTCGAACTCGGTACCCTGATCGCCGGCCCGTTTGCCTCGCGCATCTGCGCCGAATTCGGCGCCGAGGTGGTCAAGGTCGAGTCGCCCGACGGCGGCGACCCGCTGCGCAAATGGCGCAAGCTGTACGAGGGCACGTCGCTGTGGTGGTTCGTGCAGGCCCGCAACAAGCAATCGCTGACGCTCAACCTCAAGCACCCAGAAGGCCGCGAGATCCTCAAGCGCCTGCTGGCCGAGGCCGACATCCTGATCGAGAACTTCCGCCCCGGCGTGCTGGAAAAGCTCGGCCTGGGCTGGGACGTGCTGCACGCGCTCAACCCGCGCCTGGTCATGGTGCGCCTGTCGGGCTTCGGCCAGACCGGCCCGATGAAGGACCAGCCCGGCTTCGGCGCGGTCGGCGAGTCGATGGGCGGCTTGCGCTACATCACCGGCTTCGAGGACCGCCCGCCGGTGCGTACCGGCATCTCCATCGGCGACTCGATCGCGGCGCTATGGGGCGTGATCGGCGCGCTGATGGCGTTGCGTCATCGCGAGGTCAACGGCGGCCAGGGCCAGGTGGTGGACGTGGCCCTGTACGAGGCGATCTTCGCCATGATGGAGAGCATGGTCCCCGAGTTCGATGTGTTCGGCTTCATCCGTGAGCGCACCGGCAACATCATGCCTGGCATCACGCCCTCCTCCATCCACACCAGCGCCGATGGCAGGCACGTGCAGATCGGCGCCAACGGCGATGCGATCTTCAAGCGTTTCATGCAGGCCATCGGCCGCCCGGACCTCGCCGACGACCCGAGTCTGGCCAGCAACGACGGCCGCGATGCACGACGGGACGAGTTGTATGGGGTGATCGACCGCTGGGCCAACAGCCTGCCGTTGCAGCAGGTGATGCAAGTGCTCACCGACGCCGAGGTGCCAGCCAGCCGCATCTACTCGGCCGAGGACATGTTCAATGATCCGCAGTTCCTGGCCCGGGAGATGTTCCTCCAGGCCAAGCTGCCCGATGGCAAGCCGTTCAAGATGCCGGGCATCGTACCCAAGCTGTCCGACACACCGGGTTCGGCCGAGTGGGTCGGGCCAACCCTGGGCGAGCATACCGACCAGCTGCTGGCTGGCCTTGGCTACGACGCCAGCGCCATCGCCAACCTTCGCGCAGCAGGCACGGTCTGACCACGTCAACCCCCACCGCACGATTGGGGCAGGCGCTACTGGCGCTGTGCGGGCTGCTGCTCGCCCTGGCCGTGCAACCAGCCGCGGCCAAGGAGCGGTTGATCTGGCTGGTCCGCGACCTGCCGCCGTTCACCATCTTCGACGGCAGCGAAAAAGGCCGGGGGGTGATCGACCAGATGCTGCCCCTGCTGATCCGGCAGATGCCCGAATACGACCACCGCATCGTTCGCGTCAACCGTGCCCGAGGCTTGCAGATGCTGCAGGCCGGCCATTTCGTTTGCGACCCGACGCTGATCTGGACCGCCGAGCGTGCGCGCTTCGTGCAGTACTCCATGCCTGCCCTGGGAGCCCTGAGCAGCGGCCTGGTGGTGCACAAGCAGAACGAGCACAGGCTGGCAGGCTTCAGCGACGGCGCCGACATCGACCTCACCGGCCTGCTCACGCAAACGCCGCTCAAGCTCGGTATCGTTGCCGAGCGTAGCTATGGCACGCAGATCGACGATATGCTCCGCGGCCTGCCCGACACAGCGTTCAATCGCCACTATGGCAACGACGCCACCGCCAGCCTGTTGCAGATGCAGCAACTGGGGCGCCTGCAACTGGTACTGGGTTATTGGCCGGAGATGCGTTACCTGATCCAGGAGCACGGCGGCTCGCCGGACGACTATCGGTTCCACCCGATCCAGGGCGTCAATCGCTACCAGTTCCTTCATGTGGGCTGTGCCAATACGCCGTTGGGACGTGCCGCTATCGCGCATATCGATCAGCTGTTGCCAGCACTGCGCCGGGACACCTTGCCGGCGCTTTATGCACACTGGCTGGATCCGGCCCTGCGTGAGGATTACCTGGAGCAGAGCCAGCAGTTCTTCACCGCGCCCTGATTGCTGAAGGGCAAAGCAGGTTCTTTACGGAATAGTGGGGGCTGGCTTTGGGGCTTTGGGGCTTTGGGGCTTTGGGGCTTTGGAATTGGGTGGTTGATCCGAGGGGTGTAGCGGCGCTACCGGCCCCTTCCGCCTTTACGGCCATCCCTTTCAAGGTCTTTTGGTTTTGGCGGCCTTAATGACCCGATCGGTTGAAACGTGTGCATGCACTGCCGTGCCTTGGACCCAGGCTTTGGGCTTGGGCACCTTGGGACCTCGGGGGCTTTTAGCTACTTGCTTGGGCTGGATGTTTCTGGCCAGTTCAAGTAGCCGCCGGGCCAGGTCTTCCATAGAGACAACCGGCATGTACTCGGTTGGCAAGGCAATCTGCATGCCTTCGTAACCTCCTCTGATCTGCACCGCCAAGTGATAGATCGAAGCTTCCCAATTCTCGGGCAAGGCATCGCGGTGAGCCTGTTCAACACTTCGCTTGAGCAAGGCCAGAACGTTGTATGCCAGCACGGCAGTGGTGAATCCAAGCAAGGCCGCTCGCGGACTGCCGAGGGTTTCGATTTCACTTTCCAGAATCGCTTCCAGTCGCTGGAACATCCCCTCAATGCTCCAGCGACGCCGATAGAAATCTGCGATCTGTTGTGCACTGATGCTCTCGGGCAGGTTGCTCCAGAACATCAAGCTTTTGTCACCTGAGTCATTTGGTGAATGAAGTGTCAGTTCCACACGCCGCCAGCGGTGCCCGCCTTTTACTTCGATGGATTGTTCGCGCACTGTGCCTGTCGCTACGGGCATTGGCGCCTGCCACTCACTCTCCTGGATCAAGCGTGGATGCTTGGCCTGCTGGCGAATGACAAACGATGTGTTCACCTGCTCGCATGCCTCCATTACAGGCAGCGTGCAGTAGAGCCGGTCAGCAATCCAAACCTGATTGGCCTTTGCTTCAGCCAGCAACGGCAAAACACAAACTCGTTCGCTTGTGTAGGCGTCCTCGCACGGCTGGAGGTCAATTACCTGATCCAGATCGGGGTCGTAAACCACCACCGAGAACCCGGGGCGAGCCGCCCCGCGCTCTTGGCGCAACGCGCCAAGACGCTTTTCGGTAGAGGCCAAGTGGCTTCCATCGACCACTCGAACTTGCCAGCCAGGAAGCATGGCTGAACAGCCCAATTCATGGATTGTGGGCGCCAAGCGCCGCGCGCAGCCTGTCACCAGAGCACGCAACAGGGCAGGTTCGGTTCGACTGATCTTGTCGTACAGGGCTGCCAAGCTGACGGGAAGGTCGTCCAGTTGTCTGGCCGCAGCATGCAGCGATGGCTTCAAACCCAATGAAACAAGCGACATCAACTTGACGATGGTCGAGAACAGCAGCTCGCGAGAATACTGCCGTTGCCGGTGCTCCTCGAAAACCTGATCGATCCACTCCGGCGCAATGGCCTGCTCCAAGGCAAGTTTGGCCATTACGCTGGCGGGTGCTTTTTTCTCGAATCGCGCTAGTACATCAGCCCACATCTCGGATCTTCCTGACTGGATTTCAGTGGATTCTACCGAAGACCTTGAAAGGGATGGCCTTTACGGCGGGTCCCTTTTTTCTTGGAAAAAGGGACGCAAAACCGCTTGCTGGTATGACTCACCCACATGGGTTACAAATCAGTTCACGCACATAGGTAACAGTTTTTAACTGGCAGGGTCGGTTTTTCGAGGATCTGACCATGCCTTGGCGAGAGCTGAAACCTATGGACATGAAAACGCTTTTCATCGCGGATTACCTGCAGGGTCCGCCTAGCTTCAGCGCCCTCTGCGAGGCCTACGAGATCAGTCGAAAGACCGGATACAAATGGGTCGAGCGGTACGAGAAAGAGGGCCCGGCGGGCCTGGAGGAGCGCAGTCGTCGCCGGCTGACACAAGACTGGGTTGTACCCGTCGCCGTTCGCGAGGCCATCATCGAGCTGCGTGGTCAAGGCCAGACGGAGCCTGGACCCAAGAAGATCCAGGCAGCATTGCAGGCGCGTTTTCCCGACCAGGCGCCTCCCTCCAAGACCACGATCTACAACATCCTCAAGAAGGCCGAGCTGATCAAACCGCGACGCCTGCGTCAGCGTGTAGCGGTCTATCCCAAGCCATTGGAGAAAGCGGAGTCGCCCAATCAGCTATTCACTGCGGACTACAAAGGCCAGTTTCTGACAGGAGCAGGGGTCTGGTGCTATCCGTTGACGATCATGGATCACGCCAGTCGCTTCTTGCTTGCGTGCCACAGCATGGCCAACACGAACTTCCTGGAGACACAGGCTGTGTTCGCTGAGGTCTTTCGCGAAAACGGGCTACCTGAACGTATCCGAACCGATAACGGCGTGCCGTTTGCGAGTAAAGGACGCGCAGGCCTCTCCCAGCTGTCCATTTGGTGGCTGCGCCTGGGCATCATTCCTGAACGTATTGCGCCTGGCAGGCCGGAGCAAAATGGTCGGCACGAGCGTATGCACCGGACACTCAAAAGTACGCTTCCATCCCCGCCTGCAGTGGCTTGGGAGGCTCAACAGCGGCACTTCGACCGCTTTCGGCAACACTACAATTACGAGCGATTGCACGAAGCGCTGAAGCAGAAAACGCCGGCGTCCTGTTATCAGCCTTCGCCACGCCCGTTTCCGGAGCAACTACCCGAAATGACTTACCCCAGTCATATCGAGAGCCTGCAAGCTGATTGTAGTGGCATCGTCAACCGCCGGGGTTTGAGGATCTATGTAGGTTATGTGCTCAAGCACCAGACCATTGGGCTGGAGCGGGTCGGGGATGGGGTGTGGGATGTTATTTTCGGCCCAATCATTCTCGGCAGGGTCGATGAGCGAGAAGCCGATGATGGTTATGTAAGACTTCAGGTGTTGTCACCTATGTGAACGAACTTTTGTGTAACCCATGAGGGTGACCCGTACACTCCTGCATCCGGCCCTCCGCTGCGCTACGGGTCCCCTCGCTACGGCGCCTTCCGGGCCCGCGCGGCCTACGACTTGCTCCGCAAGTCTACATCTCGCGCCTTCGGCTACGCCGAAGGGTGCTGCGCACCTGGCCCTACAGGCGCCTACGCTCGGCCTCCTGACGTCGCGAAGTTAGCGGCGGCGCCTGCACTGGCGTTATCTTCGAAGGACAGATCGCGCTGGCCGCTCCAACACGAAGCGATAGGTAAACAGCGAGAGCGCAGCGATTCGCCTGCCGTTGCTCTGGCTTTTGATCTTGCTGTTGATCTTGCTGTTGATCTTGATCTACCCGCGACCTCAGGAGGCCGAGCGTAGGCGGCTGGAGGGCCAGGTGCGCAGCACCCTCCGGCGTAGCCGGAGGCGCGAGATGTAGACTTGCGGAGCAAGTCGTAGGCCGCGCGGGCCCGCAAGCCGCCGAAGCGAGGGAACCCCGAAGCGCAGCGTAGGGGCCGTATGTGGGAGCAAGCGGTTTTGCGCTCCTTTGTCCAAGAACAAAGGAGCCCGCCGTAAAGGCGGAAGGGGCCAGTAGCGCCGCTACACACAATGGATCGTTCCCAATCTCAATGCCAAACCAGCCAGCCCCCCGACAATCCGTGAAGAGCCAAAAAGAAACCCCGGGCGCTGGGGAAACACGCCCGGGGTCAACCGAAAGCCTGCATGGGCTTCCCAAAGCCCCCTACCGACGCCGGAGCTGTGCGCTGGCAGGTGGCTTCTACTGATTCTGAGGATGCACTCAGGCAAAGGTTCCCTGAGGTTGCTGACACTGACGCATTGCCGCGATCACGCAAGGCTGCAAACGCCCATCGGCAATTTGCAGGTCACGGTGCAAGCCATCGACCAGGTCGACCAGCAGGCGCTGTTCCTGCAACTGACGCAGGCTGACGGTGCGCCGCAATGTGGTGCCGCCAAGGCTATCGAATACGGTCAGCTGGCGATTACCGCCGGCGTCCACGGGGCCAAGCTGGGTCTGATAAGGGCTCAGGGCTTCGTTGAGCAGTCTGCAGATTCTTTCCATCCGGATCACTCGCTGCGTGGTGGGCTATATAGGCACTGACCAGCAAGCGCAGCGGAAAGTTCGTCAGGCTGCGCCTGTTTCAGTGAGCATGCGGGCCGACATGACAGTTCGAATACGCTCCAGCGCCTGCTGCCAACGCCGCATCGGCAGTGGCCAGGACAGCTCTGCCAATACCTTGAAACCACGCTCGCGAGCCGCCCCCGCCAGGGACATGGCGCTCTCGTCGGCTGGGCTGCCGACGAACAGCAGAGCCGGCGTCTGCCCACTTTCGGCAAGCCGCTCGAACAATGCCAGGGCACCGGCAGGGGCCATGTCCGGATCGAGGATCAGCAGATCGGCGACACGCTCTCGCACCAAACAAGCCTGAAGATCGGCGAGGTCGCGCGTGACGCGCACGTCGAAGATGCCCAGGGCATTGCAGGCCTGGTGCAGGAGGATCTGGTGCGAAGGACGGGCTTGATGAAGCAACACGTAGGGCCTGAGCATGAGCCGCTCCCGGTAGGAAGGATCGACGTCACACTAAGCGAGGCGGCCAGGGCCTTGAATCGGAAAATTCTGAAAGTGCTGCGCGGCCGACAACGGAGCCGGCGCATTGCGCGCCGGCCCCGTGACCAAGAGGCTTACAACGGCTTGCCGCGGTTGCCGTGCTGGCTGACGAAGGCCTGGACGGCCTTGAGGTCGTTGGCCAGGACAGTGCAACGTTCCTCGCGGCTGAACAGGTCGCTCATGTGCACAGGCAGCTCCAGCGCCTTGCCGACACCGGCCTTCTCCACCGCTTCGGGGAACTTGACCGGATGCGCGGTACCCAGTACTACCATCGGCGTGTCCAGGCTGCGGCGGCACTCGCGGGCGGCCTTGACGCCGATCGCGGTGTGCGGGTCGAGCACTTCGCCGGTGCTGGCAAAGACTTCGGCGATGGTCTCGCAGGTCTGCTCGTCGCTGACGGCCAGGGAATCGAACAGCTTGCGTGCTTCGGTCCAACGGTCCTGCTCAACGCTGAAGCCGCCACCTTGCTTGAAGGTCGCCATCAGTTCGGCCAGTGCGGCGCCATTGCGGCCGTGCAGGTCGAACAGCAGGCGCTCGAAGTTGGACGAGACCATGATGTCCATCGACGGCGACAGGGTCGCGTGCAGGGTTTCCTTGACGTACTGGTTGCCGCTCATGAAGCGGTGGAGGATGTCGTTGCGATTGGTCGCGACCACCAGCTGGCTGATCGGCAGGCCCATGTTGCGCGCCAGGTAGCCGGCGAAGATGTCGCCGAAGTTGCCGGTCGGCACCGAGAACGCCACCGAGCGGGCCGGGCCACCGAGCTGCAGCGCAGCATGGAAGTAGTAGACGATCTGGGCCATGATCCGCGCCCAGTTGATCGAGTTCACGGCCACCAGGCGGGTGCCCTTGAGGAATGACTGGTCGGCGAAGCTGGCCTTGACCATTTCCTGGCAGTCGTCGAAGTTGCCTTCGATGGCGATGTTGTGGATGTTGTCGCCGAAGATGGTGGTCATCTGGCGGCGCTGCACTTCCGACACGCGCTGGTGCGGGTGCAGGATGAAGATGTCGACGTTGTCGCAACGGCGGCAACCTTCGATGGCCGCCGAGCCGGTATCACCACTGGTGGCGCCGATGATCACCACACGCTCGTTGCGCTTGGCCAGCACGTGGTCGAGCAGGCGGCCGAGCAGTTGCAGGGCGAAGTCCTTGAACGCCAGGGTCGGGCCGTGGAACAGCTCCATGACCCATTCGTTGCCGTTGAGCTGGCGCAGCGGCGCCACGGCGGCATGGGCGAACTCGCCGTAGGTCTCCTCGAGGATCTTCTTGAAGTCGGCGTCGGCGATGCTGCCTTCGACGAATGGGCGCATCACGCGGAACGCCAGCTCGTGATAGGGCAGGCCGGCCCAGGAAGCGATTTCTTCCTGGGTGAAGCGTGGCAGGTTTTCAGGCACGTACAGGCCGCCATCGCTGGCGAGGCCGGCCAGCAGGACGTCTTCGAAATTCAGGGCCGGAGCCTGGCCGCGGGTACTGATATAGCGCATGGGTGCAAACCTTCGATGCTGAGGCCGGGCCGCGCTGGCGGCCCGACGGCACGATTCGTTAATTGAGCTGTTCGACGCGAATGCGCACGACCTTGCCGACCACGTCCTGCAGGGCTTCCAGGGCGACGATGGCGTCGTCGATGCCCTGCTCGACCACGCGGTGGGTCAGCAGGATCATCGGCACCAGGCCGTCCTGTTCCTCGGCTTCCTTCTGCATGATCGACTCGATGTTGATGCCACGTTCGGACAGGATGCTCGCCACCTGGGCCAGCACGCCGGGATGGTCCTTGGCCTGGATACGCAGGTAGTAGGCGCTTTCGCAGGCCTCGATCGGCAGGATCGGATGCGCCGACAGCGAATCGGGCTGGAAGGCCAGGTGCGGCACGCGGTTTTCCGGGTCGGAGGTCATGGCACGCACCACGTCGACCAGGTCGGCCACCACCGACGACGCGGTCGGCTCCATGCCGGCACCGGCACCGTAGTACAGGGTGGAACCTGCGGCATCGCCATTGACCATCACGGCGTTCATCACGCCGTTGACGTTGGCGATCAGGCGATCGCTCGGGATCAGGGTCGGGTGCACGCGCAGCTCGATACCCTCGGCGGTGCGACGCGCCACGCCCAGGTGCTTGATGCGGTAGCCCAGCGCTTCGGCGTAGTTCACGTCAGCGGTAGTCAGCTGGGTGATGCCTTCGGTGTAGGCTTTTTCGAACTGCAGCGGAATACCGAAGGCGATCGACGCCAGGATGGTCAGCTTGTGCGCAGCATCGATACCTTCGACGTCGAAGGTCGGATCGGCTTCGGCATACCCCAGCGCCTGGGCTTCGGCCAGCACATCGGGGAAGGCACGGCCTTTTTCGCGCATCTCGGTCAGGATGAAGTTGCCAGTGCCGTTGATGATGCCGGCCAGCCAGTTGATGCGGTTGGCCGAGAGGCCCTCGCGGATCGCCTTGATCACCGGGATGCCACCGGCCACGGCGGCCTCGAAGGCGACGATGACGCCCTTCTCGCGGGCCTTGGCGAAGATCTCGTTGCCGTGGACGGCGATCAGCGCCTTGTTGGCGGTGACCACGTGCTTGCCGTTTTCGATGGCCTTGAGCACCAGGTCGCGGGCGATGGTGTAGCCACCGATCAGCTCGATGACGATGTCGATTTCCGGGTTGCTCGCGACTTCGAACACATCAGCGGTAATGGGGGTACCGGTAATCTGGCAGTTCGGGTTCTGCGAGCGCATGGCAATCTGTGCCACTTCAATACCGCGCCCGGCACGGCGGGCAATCTCCTCGGCGTTGCGCTGAAGTACATTGAAGGTTCCGCCACCGACGGTCCCCAACCCACAGATGCCTACTTTGACCGGTTTCACTGTGAACTCCCCATTGTACGGCCGGCGCCTTCGCCGACCGTGAAACATGCCGTCACCCCATGACGACGGCGTACTGAATTGATTACTTGGCGGCTTGCGCCTGGCCAGCCAGGGCCAGCTTGGCCACTTGCGGCGCCGGCTGGTAGCCCGGAATCACCTGGCCGCTTTCGAGGACGATCGCCGGCGTGCCGTTGACGCCGATCGACTGGCCCAGCTGGAACTGTTTATCGACCGGGTTGGCGCACTTGGCGGCCTTGATTTCCTTGCCGTCGATCATCTTGTCCAGCGCCGCGCGGCGGTCGCTGGAGCACCACACCGCCTGCAACTGCTCGTCACCCGGCGAGCCGAGGCCCTGGCGCGGGAAGGCGACGTAGCGCACTTCGATACCGCGGCGGTTGAGCTCGGGCACTTCGGCGTGCAGCTTGTGGCAGTAGGGGCAGGTGGTGTCGGTGAAGACGGTGATGTGCGACTTGGTTTCACCCTTGGCAGGATAAACCACCATCTCGGCCGCTGGAATGCCGTTGATGAGCTTGGCGATGCCTTGGCGTTCGGTTTTTTCGGTGAGGTTGACCGGCTTGCCGTCCTGGATCTGGAACAGGTAGCCCTGCATCACGAACTGGCCGTCGGCGCTGGCGTACAGCACGCGACCACCCTGCAGCTTGACTTCGTACAGGCCACTGACCGGGCTGCTGCCGACGCTTTCCACCGGGACTTCGAGCTCGAGGTTTTGCAACGACTTGCGAATCGCCTGCTCCGCGCCACTGTTGGCGTCGGTAGCCGCGGCAACGGCAAAGGTACTGGCCAGCGCCATGGCGGCGGCGGCGAAAAACTGGGTCACGCGCATGGGGAACTCCTGAGGGCGGACAGGGGCCGGAGGGTGTCGCCGGCTAACGAACCGTGGCGACCGTGCGGCCCTTGGTGCAAACCGCCCAAGCCTACCACATCGGGCCGGGGTTGAAGGGGCTTGCAGGTACCGGTCGGCGGAACATGAAAATGATTCATCCACGCGGATGGTGCTGAGCGTGGAGTTGCTGCAGGCGCGCCTTGGCCACATGGGTATAGATCTGCGTCGTCGACAGGTCGCTGTGACCCAGCAGCATCTGCACCACACGCAGGTCGGCGCCATGGTTGAGCAGGTGGGTGGCGAAAGCATGACGCAACGTGTGCGGCGACAGCGGCTTGTCGATGCCGGCGACCCGGGCCTGGTGCTTGATGCGGTGCCAGAAGGTCTGCCGGGTCATCTGCTCGCCGCGCTGGCTGGGGAACAGCACATCGCTGGGGCGACCATTGAGCAACTCTGCCCGGCCGTCACGCAGGTAGCGCTCGACCCAGGTCACCGCCTCCTCGCCCATCGGCACCAGGCGCTCCTTGCTGCCCTTGCCCATCACCCGCAGCACGCCCTGGCGCAAGTTGACCTGGTCCAGGGTCAGGCTGACCAGCTCGGTCACGCGCAGGCCGCAGGCGTACAGCACTTCGAGCATGGCGCGGTCGCGCTGGCCGATGGCCTCGGCCAGGTCCGGGGCCTGCAGCAGCGCCTCGACATCGGCTTCGGACAGGGACTTGGGCAACGGGCGCCCCAGTTGCGGCATGTCCACCAGCAGGGTCGGGTCGACTCCGATCAGCTTTTCACGCAGCAAGTAACGAAAAAAGCCACGCAAGCCGGAGATGAAACGTGCGGTCGAGCGCGGTTTATAGCCTTGGTCGACGCGCCAGGCCAGGTGGTCGAGGATCAGTTCGCGCCCAGCGTCGGGCAGCGCCACGGCATGCTCCTGCAACCAGCCGTTGAACAACGCGAGGTCGCTGCGGTAGGAGGCCCGGGTGTTGTCGGAGAGGCCCTTTTCAAGCCACTGGGCGTCGAGGAACTGGTCGATGAGGGGGTGGTCGAGGGCGGGCATGGAAACTCGGTGGCAAACATCGGATTGGCGCTTAGTCTTTCATAACATCATCGGCATAGGGAGCCCATATGAGCGAACAGCAGATTCTCCTGAGCGTAGGCGGCATCGGCGCCGCCGCCCTCGTCTGCCAGTGGCTGGCCTGGCGCCTGAAGCTACCGGCGATCCTGTTCCTGCTGCTGGCGGGTATCGTCGCCGGCCCGGCCCTGGGCTGGCTCGACCCGCAAGCACTGTTCGGCCCGCTGCTGATGCCCCTGGTATCGCTTGCAGTGGCGCTGATCCTGTTCGAAGGCAGCCTGACCCTGCACCTGTCGCAGTGGCGTGAAATCGGCAGCGTGGTGCACCGCATGGTCACCCTCGGGGCGCTGGTCACCTGGGTGGTGATCGCCCTGGCCACCCGCTGGCTGCTGGGCTTCGACTGGCCCCTGGCGATACTCTTCGGCACCCTGACCCTGGTCACCGGCCCTACGGTGATCGTGCCGATGCTGCGTGTGGTAAGGCCCAAGGCGACCATCGCCAACATCCTGCGTTGGGAAGGCATCATGATCGACCCGATCGGCGCACTGCTCGCCGTGGTGGTCTACAGCTTCATCATCGCCAGCGGCGACGGCCTGAGCCAGAGCCTGGGCACGTTCGCCGGCGTCATCGTCGCCGGCTGCGCCCTCGGCGCGGCGGGTGGCTGGCTGCTCGGGCAGATCATGCGCGAGCAATGGCTGCCCGAATACCTGCACAACCTGGCCTCGCTGGCAGCGGTGCTGGGGATCTTCATCGCGGCCAACCAGATCGTCCACGAATCCGGCCTGCTGGCGGTCACGATCATGGGCATGTGGCTGGCCAACATGCCGGGCGTCGACGTTCGGCAGATCCTGCACTTCAAGGAAAACCTCAGCGTATTGCTGATTTCCGGGCTGTTCATCCTGCTGGCCGCGCGCCTCGACCTGCATGCCATGTTCGAACTGGGCCCCGCCGTACTGGCGCTGCTGCTGGTCATCCAGCTGCTGGCCAGGCCGCTCAATGTCGTGCTGTCGACCCTGGGTTCGTCGTTGAACTGGCGTGAACGTGCGCTACTGGCCTGGATCGCTCCACGGGGCATCGTGGCTGCGGCAGTGTCGGCGATCTTCGCCATCCGCCTGCATGAGGCCGGCCATGAAGATGCGCTGTTGCTGGTGCCCCTGACCTTCGCCGTGATCATCGGCACCGTGGTCCTGCAAAGCGCCACGGCCCGGCCCTTGGCGCGCTTGCTGAAGGTGGCGGAGCCTGCGCCGAGCGGCTTTCTGATCGTCGGTGCCAACGGGCCGGCGCGCACCCTCGGCAAAGCCTTGCAGCAGCTGGGCTGCCGCGTTCTGCTGACCGATTCGAGCTGGGAGAACATCCGTGCGGCGCGCATGGAAGGATTGCCGACGTACTTTGGCAACCCCGCTTCGCAGCATGCCGACGCCCACCTCGACCTGGTCGGCTTGGGGCACTTGCTGGGCCTGTCGCCGGCCGGTGAAATCAATGCCCTGGCCTGCGCGCGATTTCGCCATGATTTCGGCCCGGGGCGGCTGTTCGTGCTGGCCAGCGGCCTGGAGAAAAAGCGCAGCGACAAGCACCGGGCCAGCCAGGAACACCGCGGCCACCTGCTGGGCAGCCAACCGATGACCTACCAACAACTGGCCAATCACCTGCATCAGGGCGCCGAGCTGTACAGCACCACCTTGACCGACGGGTTCGACTGGGAGGCCTACCAGGCACTGCATGGCCAGCGGGCACACTTGCTGTTCGCCCGCGACAGCCATGGCTGGGTGCATGTATCGACCCCTGACGCGCCACTGCGTCCTCAGCCCGGCTGGACCTTGGTGGCGCTGATCGAGCCGGCGCCGGCCGACGCTACCGGCAGTACCGGGCGATGAGGGTCAGGCCTCGGGCAACACCGGCACCGGGCGCTTGTCCTCGTCGATGGCGACGAAGCTGAACACACCATGGATCGCCCGCTCGCAGCCATCGAGGTACATGTTCTCGACGAACACGTCCACCTGGACCTGCAGGCTGGTATTGCCGACCTTGATCACCGTGCCCACCAGCTCGACGATCGAGCCCGCCGGGATTGGGTGCTTGAAGTCGATCCGGTCGGTGGACACGGTCACCAGCGGCAGGCGGCAGAAGCGCGTGGCGGCGATGAACGAGACTTCGTCCATCCAGGCCAGGGCGGTGCCGCCGAACAAGGTGTTGTGGTGGTTGGTGGTGTTGGGGAACACCGCCTTGGTCACGCGGGTCACCGAAAGTTCGGTGCGGCGCTGGATTTCCTGGTCTCGGGTAGTCATGACACTCACATCTACAAGGATTTCAAAACGCAAAAAAGCAGCCCGAAGGCTGCTTTTTTCTCGCTAGGCGGCCTTGGCCACCGGGCAAACTGTACTCAGGACAGTTTTTCCTTGATGCGAGCGGCTTTGCCGGACAGGTCGCGCAGGTAGTACAGCTTGGCTTTACGCACGTCACCACGACGTTTCACGGCCAGGCTGTCGATCTGCGGGCTGTAGGTCTGGAAGGTACGCTCTACGCCAACGCCGCTGGAGATCTTGCGCACGGTGAAGGCGCTGTTCAGACCGCGGTTACGCTTGGCGATAACGACGCCTTCGAACGCCTGCAGACGGGAACGCTCACCTTCCTTCACTTTAACCTGGACGACGATGGTGTCGCCTGGTGCGAAGGTCGGGATTTCCTTGCTCATCTGCTCGGCTTCGAGCTGCTGGATGATCTTGTTGGTCATGCTGTGCTCCTAAGATGGATACGTGATCCACCATCGATACGTTTAACTATCGTCCCGCTCGCGGAGATATTCCTCGAGCAGCTTCTTCTCTTCTCCAGAAAGTGAGCGACTTTCCAGAAGATCGGCGCGTCGTTCGAAGGTCCTACCAAGGGACTGCTTCATCCTCCAACGCCGGATGTGTGCATGGTTGCCACTTAGCAACACGTCGGGAACACGCTGATCCGCATACACCTCGGGTCGGGTGTAGTGCGGGCAATCGAGCAGACCGTCGGTGAAGGAATCTTCCTCCGCCGAGTCCACATGCCCTAAAGCTCCGGGCAGCAGCCGCGTAACCGCATCGATCAGTACCATGGCCGGCAGCTCGCCACCGGATAGCACATAGTCGCCAATCGACCACTCCTCATCGACATGAGCCTCGATAAAGCGCTCGTCGATGCCTTCATAACGACCGGCGATCAGGATCAACGATTCCTGCTCGGCCAGGCCTTTGACCGCTTGCTGAGTCAGCTTGCGGCCTTGCGGGGAGAGGTAGATCACCTTCGCCGCAGCTCCGGTCGCTTGCCTGGCGCTAACCAGTGCATCTTCCAGAGGCTTGATTTTCATCACCATGCCCGGACCACCGCCAAACGGCCGATCATCCACGGTATGGTGGCGATCTGTGGTGTAGTCCCGCGGGTTCCAGCAAGTCACTTGAAGCAACCCCTGTTTCACCGCGCGGCTGGTAATGCCGTACTCCGTGATGGCCGAGAACATCTCGGGGAACAACGTGATGACGTCTACGCGAAGGTTACCCATCGATTAGAAGTCCGCGTCCCACTCAACCCGCATCACGCCTGCTTCCAGGTCGACTGCCAGCACGCATTGCTCCGTATAGGGCAACAGACGCTCGCGATCATCCAGGCTGCCTGCGCAGGGCTTGACCACCATTACATCGTTCGCGCCGGTCTCCAACAGGTGATCGACCCTGCCGAACAGCTGTTCGTCCTGGTTGATGACCTTCAGACCCACCAACTGGTACCAGTAGTACTCGTCAGCGGCCAGGTTGGGCAAAAGGCTCCGCGGGATGCAGATTTCGTAACCGCTCAGAAGACGGGCTTCATCGCGATCGTCGAGGCCTTTCAGTTTAACGACCAGGCCCTTTTGGGAACCACGACCGTTGACCAGCTCTACCTGCTTTACCGTGCCTTCGTGCCGAAGCGTCCAGCGTGGATAATCCAACAGGTTTTCAATCGGATCGGTAAAGGAATACACCTTCACCTCGCCGCGAACGCCGTGAACCGAAAAAATCTTGCCAACGACGATGAGGTCGTCAGCCTTTTCTGGCGTCGCGTTCATATTGCTCAGGCGGCAGCCTTGGCAGCGTCCTTCAGCAGCTGAGCAACACGCTCAGACGGCTGCGCGCCCTGGCTCAGCCAGTAGTTGACGCGTTCCTGGTTGACCGACAGCTTGACTTCGGCGCCAGCAGCGATCGGGTTGAAGAAACCTACGCGCTCAACGAAACGGCCGTCACGGGCGTTACGCGAGTTGGTCACGGTCAGGTGGTAGAAAGGGCGCTTTTTCGAGCCGCCACGGGCCAGACGAATGGTTACCATGTGAACATCGTTCCTATAGTCGGTGCTGCAAAACTGAATGCCAAATAGGCACACGCGTGCCCAAAAGGCCGCATATTCTCGGGGAATACACGGACATTTGCAAATGACTTTTTCGCCGGGGCCAGGCCCTGGCGTTCAGCTCTGCCGGTTGCGCCGCGCAAACACGCGGCCGTTAACCCGCCGAAGCGGGGTTCCGGGCGCCCGCCGGCAAAGGCCGGCGCCCTGAAATGGGTCACATCTTCGGCATGCCGCCGCCAGGCATCATACCGCCCAGGCCGCGCATCATCTTGGCCATGCCGCCTTTGGCAGAAAACTTCTTCATCATCTTCTGCATTTGCTTGTGCTGCTTGATCAAACGGCCGATATCCTGCACCTGGGTACCGGAACCGAGGGCGATCCGGCGCTTGCGCGAGCCGCTGATCAGGTCAGGGTCGCGGCGCTCGGCCGGGGTCATCGAGTTGATGATCGCTTCCATCTGCTTGAACTGCTTCTCGGCCGCGCCCTGGGCGTTGCCCATCTGCGACAGGTTGACCCCACCGATGCTTGGCAGCTTGTCCATCAGGCCGCCCAGGCCGCCCATGTTCTTCATTTGCTGCAGTTGGTCGCGGAAGTCTTCGAGGTCGAAGCCCTTGCCCTTCTTGAGCTTCTTGGCCAGCTTGTCGGCCTTGGCCTTGTCGATGGTCTGCTCGGCCTGCTCGATCAGGCTGAGGACGTCGCCCATGCCGAGGATGCGCGATGCGACGCGGTCGGGGTGGAACGGCTCGAGCGCCTCGGTCTTCTCGCCCATGCCGATGAACTTGATCGGCTTGCCGGTGATGGCACGCACCGACAGCGCGGCACCGCCACGGGCGTCACCGTCGACCTTGGTCAGCACCACGCCGGTCAGCGGCAGGGCTTCGCCGAAGGCCTTGGCGGTGTTGGCGGCGTCCTGGCCGGTCATGGCATCGACCACGAACAGGGTCTCGATCGGCTTGACCGCGGCATGCAGCGCCTTGATCTCGTCCATCATGTCGGCATCGATGTGCAGGCGGCCGGCGGTGTCGACGATGACCACGTCGATGAACTTGAGCTTGGCCTCGCGGATGGCCGCTTCGGCGATGGCTACCGGCTTCTGGCTGATGTCGGACGGGAAGAAGGTCACGCCGATGTCGTTGGCCAGGGTTTCCAGCTGCTTGATCGCCGCCGGGCGGTAGACGTCGGCCGAGACCACCATCACGCTCTTCTTCTTGCGCTCCTTGAGGAAGCGCGCCAGCTTGCCGGCGGTGGTGGTCTTACCGGCGCCCTGCAAGCCGGCCATCAGCACCACGGCGGGTGGCGCGGCATTGAGCGCGAGGTCTTCGTTGGCCGCGCCCATCAGGCTTTCGAGCTCGGCCTGGACGATCTTCACGAACGCCTGGCCCGGGGTCAGGCTGCGCGACACCTCGGTGCCGACCGCACGTTCCTTGACGCTGTTGACAAAATCCTTGACCACCGGCAGCGCGACGTCGGCCTCGAGCAGGGCCATGCGCACTTCGCGCAAGGTGTCCTTGATGTTGTCTTCGGTCAGCTTGGCCTTGCCGGTGACATGGCGCAGCGTCTGTGACAGGCGGTCGGTCAGGTTTTCGAACATGGTGATCCTTTCAGGCCCAGAAAAGCCGGGAGTTGTCAGGTGCCCTGGTGGTCACGCGCAGGCGCGGGGCACAGCAAGGCGGCGATTATAGCGAAGAGCGGCGGCGGCGGACACCTTGTGCTGATGGCTCTGGATAGTCGGTGGCCGCATCGCCGGCAAGCCGGCTCCTACAGGGTCCACGGCGACTCACATCCTGTAGGAGCCGGCTTGCCGGCGATAGGGGCCTTCCTGGTCTTCCTTGGCAGCGGCGATCTATGCCAAACTCCGTCCCTTTAAGGCTCGCCTTCCAGGACTTATGGTCTCCTCACCCAGCCTCATCCCCAATCTGATCGCCGCCGGCCTTTATATAGCCGCGGCCATCTACCAGGGCTCCTACCTGGCCAAGGGCCGCAAAGCCGACAAACGGCTGCTCGTCCTGCTCGGCGCCCTCGCCGTGGTCGCCCAGGGCGGTGCCCTGTTCTTCCAGTTGATCACCCCGCTGGGCCTGAGCCTGGACTTCTTCAGCGCCGCCAGCCTGATCGCCGTGGCGGTCATCACCCTGACCCTGCTGGCCTGCCTGCGCATACCGGTGGAAAACCTCCTCGTGCTGCTGTTCCCGCTCGGCGCCGTCACGGCGCTGCTGGCCCAGTTCGCCCCACCCGGCACCGTTCCGCTGATCAACGAAGAGCCCGGCATTCTCGCCCACATCCTGCTGTCGATCCTCGCCTACGGACTATTCACCATTGCCGTGTTCCAGTCGCTGCTCCTGCTGCTGCAGGACCACCAGCTGAAGAACAAGCACCCGTCAGGCCTGATCCGCAACTTCCCGCCCCTGCAAACCATGGAAAGCCTGCTGTTCGGCTTCCTCTGGGCCGGCTGGTGCCTGCTGTCGCTGTCACTGATCTCCGGCTGGCTGTTCCTCGAGAACCTGTTCGCCCAGCACCTGGTGCACAAGACCCTGCTGGCCTGCGTCGCCTGGGTGGTGTTCAGCGTGCTGCTGTGGGGCCGCACGCGCCTTGGCTGGCGCGGGCACAAGGCGATCCGCTGGACCCTGGCCGGTTTCTGCCTGCTGATGCTGGCCTATTTCGGCAGCAAGCTGGTCCGCGAATTCATCCTGCATATCTGATAGCCCATGGACACGCTGCCGTACGCACCGCTTCTCGGCATCCTCGCACTGGCCCTGCTCTGGTCGGCCTTGTTCACTGCCGTGGACGCCGCGCGCCAGCAGCTCAATGGCCACCAACGCAACGGCAACGGCGCCCCGACCAAAGTGCCGGCCCAGGCCCTGGTACTGTGCGCTTGCCTGGGCAAGCTACTGGTGCTCGGTCTGGCCTGCCTGGCCGGCCAGCGTCACTATGGCGACCAGGGTTTCTGGCTGGCTGGGCTGAGCGCCAGCCTGGTCCTGCTGGTGTTCGCCGAGTTCCTACCCCGACGCCTGGCACGGCGCAGCCCCCAGGCATTCGTCAGCCTGGGCGCCAGCCTGAAATGGCCGCTGGCGCTGCTGCAGCCGCTGGCCTGCCTGCTCGACGGCCTGGCCAAGCTGATTCTGCGTCCGTTCCGCGTACAGCCCACGGCCGTGGCGCTGCATCCGCAGCAGGAAGAGCATTTCGCTGACGAAGACGACGAGCAAGCCGCCCACCACGGCCTGCTCGATGGCCTGCAATCGCTGGACAAGATCACCGTCAATGACATCCTGGTGCCTCGCAACGAGGTGGACGGCGTCAACCTGGACGACCCGATCGAGCAGATCATCGAACAGCTGATCGTCAGCCGCCATACCCGCTTGCCGGTCTTTCACAGCGATATCAACCAGGTCGAGGCGATCCTCAACACCAAACTGATCAGTCACCTGCTCCCCAAGGCCGAACTGACCTTCGAAGCCCTGCAAGGCGCCTGCTACGATCCATACTTCGTGCCGGAAAGCACACCGCTGCAAATGCAGTTGCTGAACTTCCACAAGCAGCAGCGCCGCCTCGGCGTGGTGGTCGACGAGTATGGCGAGGTACTGGGCATCGTGACCCTGGAGGACATCCTCGAGGAGATCGTCGGCGAGTTCGAGGACGAACAGAGCCTGGACAACCCCCACGTCCACCCCCAGTCCGACGGCACCTTCGTCATCGACGGCGCAGCATCGCTACGCGAGATCAACCGCACCCTGGGCTGGCACCTGCCCTGCGACGGCGGCCCGAAAACCCTCAACGGCCTGGTCACCGAAGCACTGGAAAGCATTCCGGAAAGCGCCGTCTGCCTGAAAATAGGCCGCTATCGCCTGGAAATTCTCGAAACCGAGGACAATTGCGCCAGCAAGGTACTGGTGTGGACCGTGACCCGATAGCTATACTTCGGTCACGCTTACCCAGCCCCGCCGTCCCGCCTGCTACCCGCACCCGGCGCCCCACGGCCAGTCCGCTCCACTGACACGCCCCGTGGTCCTGCTTCAACACCCCGAACAGTACCCGCACCCGCCCCTATCCCCCTCGGGCTCTCGTCAGTAGGCGCGCAAAAGAACAATACGCTCCGGCGTCCGCGACCCCGTGCCTGCCTGGCCGATGCGGATCATGCCCAGGAGCTGCACCAGACTGTTAGGGACCTATTAGATGACAACCAGCACCACCTACGCCCAAGCGCCTGCCGCGCCGGCCAACTCCCCTGCCCGGGTGGCCACTGCCAGCTTCATCGGCACCGCCATCGAGTTCTATGACTTCTACGTGTATGCCACGGCGGCTGCGCTGGTGATCGGCCCGGTGTTCTTCCCCTCCGGGTCGGGCACCGCGCAGATGCTGGCGGCCTTCATCACCTTTGGCATCGCCTTCCTCGCCCGCCCGCTGGGCTCGGCGCTGTTCGGCCACTTTGGCGACCGCATCGGGCGCAAATCCACCTTGGTCGCCTCGCTGCTGCTGATGGGCGTGTCGACCACCCTGATTGGCGTGCTGCCGGGCTACGACAGCATCGGCATGTGGGCGCCTGCGCTGCTCTGCCTGCTGCGCTTCGGCCAGGGCCTGGGCCTGGGGGGCGAATGGGGTGGCGCGGCATTGCTGGCCACCGAGAACGCGCCGGAAGGCAAGCGCGCCTGGTTCGGCATGTTCCCGCAGTTGGGCCCTTCGATCGGCTTTCTGGCCGCCAACGGCCTGTTCCTGACCCTGGCTCTGGTTCTGAGCGACGAGCAGTTCCGCGACTGGGGCTGGCGCATTCCGTTCCTGCTCAGCGCCGCGCTGGTGATGGTGGGCCTGTACGTGCGCCTGAAACTGGAGGAAAGCCCGGTATTCGCCAAGGCAGTGGCTCGCCACGAGCGGGTGAAGATGCCGGTGGTCGACCTGTTCGCCAAATACTGGCTGCCGACCCTGCTGGGCGCAGCGGCAATGGTGGTGTGCTACGCGCTGTTCTACATCTCCACGGTGTTCTCGCTGAGCTATGGCGTATCGACCCTGGGCTACACCCGCGAATCGTTCCTCGGCATGCTGTGCTTCGCCGTGGTCTTCATGGCCTTGGCCACGCCGCTGTCGGCCTGGCTCAGCGACCGCTACGGGCGCAAGCCGGTGCTGATCGTCGGCGCCCTGCTGGCAGTGGCCTCGGGCTTCACCATGGAACCGTTGCTGACCTCGGGCTCGACCGCAGGCGTGACCCTGTTCCTGAGCATCGAGTTGTTCCTGATGGGGGTGACCTTCGCGCCAATGGGTGCCTTGCTGCCTGAACTGTTCCCGACCCACGTGCGCTACACCGGCGCGTCGGCGGCGTACAACCTGGGCGGTATCGTTGGCGCCTCGGCGGCACCGTTCTTCGCTCAGAAGCTGGTAAGCATGGGTGGGTTGAGCTGGGTGGGCGGCTATGTGTCGGCTGCGGCGGTGATCAGCCTGATTGCCGTGCTGTGCCTGAAGGAAACCCGTAATACCGAGCTTTAAGTGATTGGGGCTGCTTTGCAGCCCATTCGCGGGACAAGCCCGCTCCCACAGGTACAGCGCTGGGCTTGAGGGCGGTAGTTATCCTGTGGGAGCGGGCTTGTCCCGCGAATGGGCCGCAGCGCGGCCCCTCTTGCATCAGAACTCGACCTTGACCGCCTGCGAAGCCCGGGTCGCCTTGGCCCGCGCGGCTTCGATCGACTCGTCACGCGCCAGGCATACGCCCATGCGGCGGGTGCCGTTGATTTCCGGCTTGCCGAACAGGCGAATCGCGGTGTCCGGCTCGCTCAGGGCGGCGCCGAGGTTGGCGAAGCTGGTCTGCTGCGACTGCCCCTCGGGCAGGATCACCGCCGAAGCCGAAGGCCCGAACTGGCGCACCACCGGGATCGGCAGGCCGAGGATGGCGCGGGCATGCAGGGCGAACTGCGACAGGTCCTGGGAAATCAGGGTCACCAAGCCGGTGTCATGCGGACGCGGCGAGACTTCGCTGAACCAGACCTGGTCGCCCTTGACGAACAACTCCACGCCGAACAGGCCACGGCCGCCCAGTGCGTCGGTCACCGCCTTGGCCACCCGCTGCGATTCGGCCAGCGCCTTCGGGCTCATGGCCTGAGGCTGCCAGGACTCCTGGTAGTCGCCCTTCTCCTGACGATGGCCAACCGGCTCGAGGAAGGTGGTGCCACCGACATGACGCACGGTCAGCAAGGTGATCTCGTAATCGAAATCGATGAAGCCTTCGATGATCACCCGGCCCTTGCCGGCACGGCCGCCCTCCTGGGCGTAGTCCCAGGCTTGCTGCAGGTCGGCGTCGCTGCGCAGCAGGCTCTGGCCCTTGCCGGAGGAGCTCATCACCGGCTTGACCACGCATGGGTAACCCAGGTCGGCGACGGCCTTGGCATAGTCCTCGAAGGTGTCGGCGAAGTGGTAGGGCGAGGTCGGCAGGTCCAGCTCTTCGGCGGCCAGGCGACGGATGCCTTCGCGGTTCATGGTCAATTGAGTGGCGCGGGCGGTCGGCACCACGGTGAAACCTTCGCTCTCCAGCTCGACCAGGGTGGCGGTGGCGATGGCTTCGATCTCGGGCACGATGTAATGCGGCTTCTCGGCCTCGATGACCGCCCGCAGGGCAACGCCATCGAGCATGTTGACCACGTGGCTGCGGTGCGCGACTTGCATCGCCGGGGCATTGGCGTAGCGGTCCACGGCGATCACTTCGACGCCCAGGCGCTGCAGCTCGATCACCACTTCCTTGCCCAGCTCGCCGCAGCCGCAGAGCAGTACACGGGTCGCGGTGGGCGACAATGGGGTTCCGATACGGGTCATTTCAGGTCCTCGAAGGCGTCCGGGGCCGCATCAGGCGAAGGCGCGACCCACTGAAAAAGGACCGGTATTCTACACCATCAACCCGCCACGGCGGCGCGCCGGGCACGAAATGCCATGGCCAGCCAGACGGCAGTGACGCCTGCGAATTTCGAGGCCAGGGCTGTACCGATCACCACCGGCGTGAGGGCGCCGATCATGCCGAAGAAGATCAGCGTGTCGACCGGGATGCTCAGCGCCGAGCTCAGCCACAGGCGATCACGCAACGGCCGGCGGGTGATGCTGAACACCAGCCAGTCGATCAGCTCGGAAATGAAGAACGCGGTAGCGCTGGCCAGGGCGATGGCCGGCTCCGAGGTGACATAGGACAGCACAAGCGCCAGCAGCATCGCGACCAACGCGCCATGGCCGAAGCGGGTCTGCACCATGTCACGCAGGATGAACACCAGGCCGCCCCAGGCGGACCAGATGACATCCAGGTGCGGGGCACTGGAAAAGGCGTAGTTGATCAGCACTACGCTGCTGATATAGGCAATGAGATAGAACATGGGGTGGTTGTCTGTTGGCAAGCCCGACAGATTACCTCTGGCTTGTCCGCGGGTAAACCCGCGACCAAGCGGACGCGGCGTCACGCGCCAATGATCAATCCAGCCGCCACCGCCCGTTCATGACAGCGCTTGAGCACCGCCCGACGCTCGGCATTGTCCATCTTCCCCCAACGACCGATCTCGGCCACGGTCCGCTGGCAACCGGTGCAGACGTCCTCCTCGTCCAGTGCACAGATGCTCACGCATGGCGACGCTACAGGGCGTTCCACGGCAACCTCACTCATCATCGGCCACCAGCTCGCGGGCGTAGCGCTCGGCGTTGTGCACATAGTGCGCGGCGCTGGCTTCGAGCATGCGCTTTTGCTGTTCGGTGAGCTCACGTACCACCTTGCCCGGCGAGCCCATCACCAGCGAACCATCGGGGATGTCCTTGCCCTCGGCGATCAAGGCGTTGGCGCCGATGATGCAGTGCTTGCCGATACGCGCGCCATTGAGAATGACGGCATTGATGCCAATCAGGCTGTAGTCGCCGACGCTGCAGCCATGCAGCATGGCGTTATGACCCACGGTCACGCCCTTGCCCAGGGTCAGCGGTGAACCCATGTCGGTGTGCATCACGGTACCGTCCTGGACGTTGCTGCCCTCGCCGATGTCGATCAGTTCGTTATCGCCACGCAGCACTGCACCGAACCACACACTGGCATGGGCCTGCAGGCGTACCTTGCCGATCAGGGTGGCAGTAGGCGCGGCCCAACTGGTGGGGTGGGTTTCGACCCGCAGGTCGCCCAGGCGATATTTCATAGGCTTTCCTTGACTCATCGGCGGCTAGTGACAATCGGCGGGGTGGACCCCGCTCGGGTTTCGAATTCAGGTTTCAATATACTGCGCAGGCGGCTCGTGCAGGCTGATGCCGGCGTCGAACAACAGGTTGACCAGCTCGACGATCATGATCGCCGACAAGCCCCAGATCTTGTACTCGCCAAAGCGATAGCTGGGCACATACCAACTGCGCCCCTGGTAATCGATGCGATGGGTATGGTCACGCGGATCCTGGCGGAAGAATTCCAGCGGCACGCTGAATACTGCCGCGATTTCGGCATCGTTGGCACGGTATTCGACGTAGTCCGGGATCAGCCCGACGAATGGCGTCACCTTCAGGCCGTGCAGGGAAATCAACGGGCTCAGCGGGCCGACCACCTCCACCAGGCCAGGCGGCAGGCCGATTTCTTCTTCTGCCTCGCGCAGGGCGGTGAACACCAGGTCGGGGTCTTCGGGGTCGCGACGGCCACCGGGGAAGGCGACCTCGCCACCATGGGTGGACAAGCCCTTGGCACGCAGGGTGAGGACCAGCTCAGGCGCTTCGCTTCGAGTGATGGGCAAGAGTACCGCCGCTTCGGGGAACCGTCGGTCGGTTTCCAGCGACGTGGGTACATGGTTGCTCATTCGGCGAAGTAGCTCGTCCAGCATTGCGCACTCTCGTTTCCAAGGCCTGCCTTGCATGATGCACCAAAAGCCGCGACACACCCAAGCCCCGCGCGCTTGCCCCCTGCGCTTGCCCCCGACCCGGCAGGCGCGCCAAGATAAGGCCGAGCACAAGGAACCCGAGCATGAAATTCTGCAGCGCGTGCGGCCAACCGGTCATTCAGCGGATCCCCGAGGGCGACAGCCGCCTGCGGTATGTCTGCGAGTCCTGCCACACCATCCACTACCAGAACCCCAATATCGTCGCCGGGATTCTCCCCACCTGGGGCAGCCAGGTGCTGCTGTGCCGCCGCGCCATCGAACCGCGCCGCGGCTACTGGACCTTGCCGGCCGGTTTCATGGAGAACGGCGAGACCCTCGACCAGGCCGCCCGTCGCGAAACCGTGGAAGAAGCCTGTGCGCGGGTCGGCGCCATGAGCCTGTACCAACTGTTCGACTTGCCGCACATCAACCAGGTACATGTGTTCTTCCGCGCCGAACTGGCCGACCTGGACATCGATGTGGGTGTCGAAAGCCTGGAAGTGCGGTTGTTCGAGGAGCATGAGGTGCCATGGGACGAGCTGGCTTTCCGCACCGTCGCGCGCACACTAGAATGCTATTATCGCGACCGCATCGAGCAGCATTACCCCATTGGCCATGAGTACCTGCCGCCGATGAACGTCTCGTCCACTTCCTAGCATTTCAGGATACCGTTCCATGCGTTGGTTGTTCGCCCTCTTCTGCCTTTGCGTTACCTCGGTGTCCCAGGCGGCCTTCACCGAGACCATCATTCGCAAGCCACAGCCGCCGGTGGCAGCGCAATCGCAGTCGCAGGCGGCCATGCAGCCGCTGATCGACAAGGTGCTGGTGATCAAGTCCGAACGTCGCCTGCAATTGATCAGCCGTGGCGAACCGCTGAAGACCTACCGCATCTCCCTGGGCAAGCAGCCCAAGGGCGCCAAGCAGCGCGAAGGCGACAAGAAGACCCCTGAAGGCCTGTACTGGCTCGACTGGCGCAAGGAAAGCGATCGTTTCAACCTGGCCATGCACATCACCTACCCCAACATTCGCGATGCCGCCCAGGCGACCCGCGAGGGCGTCAGCCCCGGCAGCATGATCATGATCCACGGCACGCCGCTCAACGACGATTATCCGGAGTGGTACTTCCACACGCTGGACTGGACCGACGGCTGCATCGCCATGCGCAATTCGGACATGCGCGAGGTCTGGGACCTGGTACGCGATGGCACGCTGATCGAGATTCGCCCCTGACAGCTCCTGTCGCACGCTGAGGCTGTAGGCAGCTTCCTACCTAAAACACTCCTGCGCCCTACGAGCGCCTAGGGGCTGTACTGCATCCAAACGATGGGCTGAATTCATAGCATCCCCGCAAACGAGTACGCGAAGCGTACGCCATTTGCGGGGTAGTCCATGCCGTCCCGATTCTGTCGATTTGCCAGCAGCCTGCTTGCCTGCTGCCTGGCCGCCTTGCTGCCGGTGCCGGCGGCACTGGGCGACGATCCCGCCAGCCAGCAACTGCGCGACCAGCAACACAGTCAACAGCAGCTGGAGCAGCAGTTGCGCCTGCAGCGCTGGCAGCGCGCCCCCACGCAGCAGCCCCCCGACCAGCCGCCAGCGCAAATGCCCATCACCGGCCACTGCTGGGCCGTCACCGGCGTACGCCTGGCCGGCAACCATCGGCTCACGGCCCGTGTGCTGGAATCAGGCATCCGCAGCCAGCTGCGCCCTTGCCTGGGCGTCGACGACCTCAACCAACTGCTGAAGGCCATCACCCGCCTCTACGTAGAGGCCGGCTACCCCACCAGTCGCCCCTACCTGAGCCAACCCCCGCAGGATGACCAACCACTCGACATCGTGGTGGTCGAGGGCTTCGTCGAATCGATCGAGATGGGCGCCGAACTGCCGTTGTGGCTGCAGGGCGCGTTCCCTGACCTGCTCGGTCAGCCCCTGTACCTGCCCGCCCTCGAGCAGGGCCTGGACCAACTCAATCGCCTGCGCGCCTTCGAGCTGTCTGCCGACCTGCTGCCAGGCACGCTAACCGGCGCCACTCGCGTAAGCGTACAGGCGCAGCAGGTGGCCTCGCGCTGGCACCTCGACAGCCGTTTCGACAACCGCGGCAGTAGCCTGACCGGCCGCCATCGCCTGAATCTCGGCCTCGGTCTGGACAGCCCGCTGGGCTTGAACGACGACTTGCGCCTGGGCCTGTCGTCGACCGTGCTCGATGCCCCTGGGCGCAGCCAGGGGCTGTCCCTTTACTACAGCCTCCCCTACGGCTTCTGGACTTTCGCCGTCAGCGCCAGCCAGTTGAGTTACCAGGCGCCCATCCCCCAAAAACACCGGATGAGTCACGGCAGCAGCAGCTTCCAGGGCGTGAGTGCCGAACGCGTGATCTGGCGCAACCAGCAAGGCATGCTCAGCGCCAGCGCCCGACTCGACCGCAAGCAACTGCTCAACCGCATCGGCAAGACCGAAATCAAACTGCAAAGCCCTACCCTCACCAGCCTGGAAGCGGGTATCAACCTGCTGTGGCTCGAACACGGCCTGTGGCACGGTTTTGTCGGCGTTGCCCGCGGCGTGGACTGGTTCGGCGCCGACCAGTCCCCCCTGCACGAAGATGCCCCACGCCCCGACTTCCTCAAATACCGCGCCAACCTGCTGCACCTGCGCCAAGGGCCAGCGAACCGCCCCTGGCGCTGGCAGAGCGAGCTGAGCCTGCAGTACAGCCGCGACCCACTGCCAGCCGCCGAGCAGTTGCTGCTCAGTGACGACTCGACCGTGCGCGGGTTCCGCCTGAGCAGCTATTCCGGCTCCAGCGGTGCGGTCTGGCGCAACACCTTCAGCCAAGCCCTGACACTGCCTCAGGCCCAGCCACTGCAGGTGCGGCCTTACATCGGCCTGGACATGGGCTGGACCCGGCCACTTCAGGCCAAGCACACCCAGCACCTGGTCGGCGCCGCCGCCGGCGTGGAGCTGAGCCTTCCCAGCAGTCGCCTGCGCCTGGACTACCAGCGCGCCTTGCATGCCAACGACACCCCTCGCCCACGCCTGGAATCGGGCTTCTGGGTGATGGAGTGGACCTTCAGCCTTTGATTCAACAACAAAGAGAACGAGAACATGCAGACAATCTCGCAGCTACCTCCCTTGCGTCCCGACACCTTGCGCTGGGCCATTTCCCTTGCGTTGCTGGCGTCGACACCAACCCTGGCACAACCGGCACTGACGCCAGCACGGGGGCCTGGTGGCACCCCGCTGATCGGCAGCGGCCACGGCGTGCCGGTGATCGATATCGTCGCACCGAATGCCAGCGGCCTCTCGCACAACCAGTTCCTCGACTACAACGTCGGCAAGCCTGGCGTGGTGCTCAACAACGCCACCCAGGCCGGGCAGTCGCAGTTGGCCGGGGCGCTGCAGGCCAATTCGCAGTTCCAGGGGCAGGCGGCGTCGACCATCCTCAACGAGGTGATCAGCCGCAATACGTCGTTGATCGAAGGCCCGCAGGAGATCTTCGGTCGGCGCGCCGACTACATCCTGGCCAACCCCAATGGCATCACGATCAATGGCGGCAGCTTCATCAACACCACCCGGGCTGGCTTGCTGGTCGGCAGCCCCGAGCTGCAGGACGCACGGCTCAACCACCTCAGCACGCTCGATGCCCAGGGCAGCCTGCACGTGCTCGGCGGCGGAGGGAGCAATGCCGAAGGTGCCCTGGACCTGATCGCGCCACGTATCGACAGCAAAGGCCTGCTCCAGGCCAAGAGCGACCTCAACCTCACCCTGGGGCGCAATCGCATCGACTACGCCACTGGCGAAGTGCTGCAGCATTTACCCGGCACGCCGTCGAACATCGACGCCAACCTGTTCGGCGCGATGCGCGCCGGGCGCATTCGCGTGGTCAGCACTGCCGAAGGCGCTGGCGTGCGTGTCGGGCCGGTGAAGGTCTGGGCTGACCAAGGTATCGCCATTCATTCCGCCGGCGCGCTCGAGATCGCTGGCGAGGCCGATCTCCCGAGCCAACTGCATAGCGAACGTGGCGACTTGAAGCTGACGGCCGCCGACGACCTCGACATGCGCGCCGCCAAAGGCCATGCCGAGCGCATCGAGATCAAGGCCGGCAACAAGCTGACCCTGGACGCGAAAACCGCCGAGAGCATCGCCAAGGACCAAAAGCGCTGGAACAAGAAGTTCTGGTTCGTCACCCACGAAACCTACGAGCGCAAGCGCACCACCACCGACCGCCAGCAGCAGGGCACCGAACTGCGGGCCACTGACAGCATACGGCTGGAGTCCGGCGCCGATATGCGCCTGGCGGCTGCCGATATCCGCGCTGGCGGCAAACTTGCAGTGGACAGCGGGGCCAATCTCGACATCGTCGCCGGTATCGACAGCCAGCGCATCGAGGAACAGGTCCGCCACCGCAAGCACTTGTGGCGCGGCGATACGGACACCGACCAGTATCGCGAAAGCGCCCGCGCCAGCACACTCGATGGCGGGCACCTGAACGTCACCGCCAAGGAGCGGCTGAAGGTCGCGGGCAGCAACCTGCACAGCCGTGGCGACCTCGACATCGCCGCGAAGAAGGTCGAGGTCGGCACCACCGCACTGGAACAACACGGCACTCGACGCAATTACCGTGGCGATCTGGTGTCCGGTGCATTCTTTGGCGACCGCAAGGGTAACGATACCCAGGGCCGGGCAGTCACCGGCAGCAACATCACCGCCGACGGCAAGTTGCAGGTCACCGCCGAGCAGGTCGACATCAAGGGCAGCCGCGTGCATGGCGAGCAGGATGCGTTGCTGTATGGCAGCAAAGGCTCGTTGGTCATCGAGGCCGACCACGGCAACCTGACCTCCTCCGACCACCAGCGCAACAGCAAGCTGTTCGGCCTGTTCGCCAACAACGACGACAGCACCACCCGCAGCCAACAGGTGCTGCGCAGCGACGTCGGCTCGAGCACCAACCTGCGCCTGGCCAGCGCCGAGGAGCTGCGCATCCAGGGCGCCAAGGTCGAAGCGGGCGGCCACTTGCAGGTCGCGGCGAAGGGCGATGTGCTGATCGATGGCGCGCAAGCGATCAATGAACGCGAGACTCGCAGCCAGCAACGCGGCTTCAGCGCCAGCGTCGGGCAGACCCAAGAGGCCCAGGACGGTAAGCCTGGGTCGCGTCAATACACGGCAAGTGTCGGCTATGACGTGAGCACTCGCACCAGCTCGCAACGCCAGGTCACCCATGAGGGCAGCCAGCTCAAAGGCGCTTCGGTGGCACTGAGCAGCGATGCGCACCTGCAAGTCAATGGCGCCAGGGTCGAGGCCTCGGCGGGAGACCTCGACGTGCAAGCCAAACAGGTGACCCTTGGCGCCAGGCGCAACGAAACGCAGTCGAGCACCGAGCAGACGCGCAGCGGTGGTGGCCTGACGCTGACCGGCGGCATCGACCGGCTGGGCTCGCTGTTCGAAGGCCATCACCAAATCGACAGCACCGTCGAGCGTGACAGCACAGTGCAACGCAGCGAGCTGCGGGCCAGCGGCGACCTGCGCCTGAAGGCTGACGAGCTGGTCAGCGAAGCGGCGCGGGTCAATGCCGGCGGTACCCTCGAGGTGGCCGCCAAGCACATCGACAACCGCGCCGTAGAAGACATCCACGAACGGGAGAAACGCCAGGAAAAATGGGCTGGCAGCCTTGGCGCCAGCCTCGAATACCGCGACCTCACCCGGCCAATCGAACGCCTGGTCCAGGGTGAGGAAGCCGCGCGCTTCCAGCAGGCCTCCCCCGAGGATGCGATGGTCGCCCCCAGCGTGGGAGGCGACATGACCGTCGAGCACCTCAAGCGCCTGGAAAACCAGCGCCGCGGCTTCGCCCAGGTCAGCGAACTGTCCGGGGCGCAGGTTGCGGTGAAGGCCGAGCGTATCGACGACGAAGGCACTGCCTGGCGTGCCGACGCTGGCAAGCTGCAGATCGACGCCCAGCAACACCACATGCGCGCCGCCCACAACACCCAGGCGCACGAGGTACAGCACCTGGCCTATGGCGGCGATCTGCGGGTCGACACCAGCACCGGACAAGACTTGAACGTGCGCGTCGCCGGCAAGGGCGGCTCGTTGGCGACCCAGGAGCAGGCCAGTACTGCCGTGCCGGGTAGCCTCCAGGGCAAGAGCGGTATCCAGGTTCAGTTAGGCAGCGATGGTCGCTACGAGGGGACACGCATCGATGGCGGCGAAGGTGGCGTGGTGATGCAGAGTGGCGGCAACCTTTCCCTGCTCCAAGCCACCGACAAGGCCAGCCAGACGTCGGGCAAACTCGACGGCAACGCCTGGGCCAAGGTGGGCAATCGCCCGGGCAGCACCGGTGTCGATGGTCGCGGCTACCTGGACCACGGTCAGCGCCAGGCCAGCCAGACCAAGGCCCAGGTGGCCCAGATCGATGCCAGGGGCGAGGTACGCCTGGGCAGTGGCGGCGACCTGCTGCTCGAAGGCACTCGTATCGGCAAGCGCGAGGCCAAGGTGGCCGACCTGCACCTGAAGAGCGATGGCCTGTTGACCATCAAGGCCGCCAGCGATACCCAGCAGGCCAGCGGTAGCGGCCTTGGCGGCGGCCTGGAGCTCGGCTTGAAGACCGGCGGTACCAAGGGCGGCGCAGTCGGTGGCCACTTCAACCATGGCAGGCAGGACGAGGAGGCTCGCCAGGCGATCGACGCCCAGTTCGCCAGCGCCAGCAAGCTCAGCCTGGACAGCCGCGCCCGCGAAGACCTCGCCCTGCATCTGCAAGGCCTGCAGGCTTCTGCCGAGCAGATCGAGCTGTACGCGAGCAACGGCGGCATGCTGATCGAGGCGTCGTCCAACCAGGAACGCCGCGACAACCTCGACATCACCGCCGGAGCCGGCTTCAACCAGTCCAAGGGCGCAACCGATACCCGCGGTATACATGGGCGCGTGCAGGTCAACCTGGACCAACGCAACAACCACACCTGGAACGCCGACACCCTGCGCGCCGATCACATCGACGTGCAAAGCCTCGGCGACACGCGTCTGGAGGGCGTCAGCCTGGAGGCTGGCCAGATCACTGGCAACATCGGCGGCGACCTGCGTGTCGCCAGCCGCAAGGACAGCATCGACAGCCTGAGCGTCAAGGTGGACGCCCGCTTGAGCCACGAGAAGAACCCGCAGGGCTACACCAACGCAGCCAGAGCCGTGGCAGGCCCCTTCGGCGGCAAGGTGGGCGAAAAGGCCGGCCCGACGCTGAGCAAGGTCGAACCTGGCCTTTCCCCGACCTTCAAACTCGAGATGTCCAAGCAGCAGCGTGACACGGTGGCCCACCAAGCCACCCTCAAAGGTAGCGCGGGCATCGACCTGAACGTGGCCGGCGAGGCGCACCTGGTAGGTGCGCGGATGCAGTCGGCCAAGGGCGAGGTAGCGCTCGACGCGGCGAGCGTGACCCGAGAAACGCTGAGCGGCACCGATTGGCGCCGCGATCTGTCGATCGACGCCTCCAACTCTCCCGTCGACCTGGGTACCGCCATCGCCGATATGGCCAAGGGCAAGGGGGCTGCTGACGGCGACAACGCGCTGGACCTGGGGCTGTTGCGCACCAGCGGGCACAACCGCAGTGAGCAGTGGTCTTCGCACATCCAAGGCAAGGCTGACTAAACGCCGCACGCCCAGCGCCGCCTGACGGTCCTCCGGCGGCGGCGCTGGGCAACATGCGCACACAGGAATTTCCCGCCCATCACATTTCTGTCAACTGATCATCATACTTGCGACTTACAGTCGCGGGTTCTGCCAACTCAGTCACTACAAGGACAGCTCGATGAGCCGAGACAGCGGCGACAACCTGGACCGCAACCACAGCGGCAATGCACCGATGACCAGCGTCATGGACCTGTACCTGAGCCGGCGCAGCGTAATGCGTGGCAGCCTGGGTGCCGCCATTGCCATGATCGCCGGTGGGGGCCTGGCAGGTTGCTTCGACAGCAACCCCGGCAAGGACGATGGCGCCACCTCGCCCGGCCCGCAGCCCACGAAGCCCACGCAGCTGTCGCTGGGCTTCCAGTCCATCCCCGGCTCGCGCACCGATGCCTGCACCCTCGCCAGCGGTTACAGCGCCTACGTCCTGGCCCCTTGGGGGACGCCATTGAACAGTGCCGGCAACGCCTGGAAAGCCGACGGCAGCAACAGCGCCGCCGACCAGGCCAACGCCATGGGCATGCACCACGACGGCATGCACTTCTTCCCCATCGAAGGCAGTTCCGAAGAGGGTCTGTTGGCCATCAACTTCGAATACATCGATCAGCAGGCACTGCACCCTGCCGGCCCGACGCTCGATGCCAGCGGCAAGCGCCCGGCCGAGGAGGTGCGCAAGGAGATCAACGCCCATGGTGCCGGCGTGGTCCGCCTGAAAAAGCTCGACGGGCGCTGGCAGGTGGTCGACAACGACCCGCTCAACCGCCGCTTCACCACCGCCTCGCAGATGGACATCAGCGGTCCCTTGCGAGGCAGCGACCACGTCAAGACCCGCTTCTCGCCCGACGGCACCCGTTGCCGCGGCACCAACAACAACTGCGGCAACGGCTACACGCCGTGGGGCACCTACCTCACCTGCGAAGAGAACTGGCCGGGGATCTTCGTCAACAAAGGCACCCTGCCCGCCGACCAGTCGCGCATCGGCGTCGTCACCTCCAGCGGCCTGTACAAGTGGGAAAGCGCCGCTGGCGATAGCAGCGAGGTAGACGATGAATTCACCCGTTTCGACGTGACCCCTCGCGGCGAGAGCGCCACCGACGATTACCGCAACGAAGCCAGCACCTTCGGCTACATCGTCGAGATCGACCCCTTCGATGCCAGCACCCGCGCCACCAAGCGCACCGCGCTGGGGCGTTTGCGCCATGAAGGCTGTTGCCCGGGCCTGGCGGTGGCAGGCAAGCCGCTGGTCTGGTACATGGGCGACGACTCCAACAACGAGTACCTGTACAAGTTCGTCTCCGACGCGGTGTGGGACGCGGCGGATGCCACCCCCCGCGACCGCCTGGCCACAGGCGCCAAGTACCTGGACCACGGCAAGCTCTACGTGGCCCGCTTCGATGCCGATGGCACGGGTGTCTGGCTATTGCTGGACGTCGCCAGCAAGACCGCCGCTGGTGGCACCCTGGGCGCGCTGTATGGCGACTTGCCGGGCATCATCGTCAACACCCGCGGCGCCGCCGACGCCGTAGGCGCGACCCCCATGGACCGGCCGGAGTGGACCGCCGTCAACCCACTCAATGGCGACGCCTACCTGACCTTGACCAACAATAGCGTGCGCAGCGCCGACAAGACCGATGCCGCCAACCCACGCGGGCCCAACCTGCATGGCCATATCATCCGCTGGCACGACAGCGACGATCAGCTGAGCTTTGCCTGGGATATCTTCGTGTACGGCGCAAACGCCGGTGGTGGCGCCGAAATCAACCGCTCGGGCCTGAGCGAACTGAACCAGTTCGCCAGCCCCGATGGCATGAGTTTCGATAGCCGTGGTGTGTTGTGGTTCGAGACCGACAACAGCGAGAAGAGCGTTGCCGACTACACCAACGATCAGTTGCTGGCGGTGATTCCTACGCAACTGGTGGGCGCCGATGGCAAGCAGGTACCGGTCGATGCGCAGAACCAGGCAGATCTACGCCGCTTTTTCGTTGGTCCGAACGGCTGCGAAATGACGGGTATCACCTTTACTCCGGACAACAAGACGCTGTTCATCAACGTGCAGCACCCGGCCAATTGGCCGTATACCGACAAGGCGACCGATGCCACACCAGCGGGCACGCGAGTGCGACCGCGGGCGGCGACGGTGGTGATTCAACGGATCGATGGCGGGGAGATTGGAACAATCTGATACGGCGATGTGAGGCTATTCGCGGGCAAGCCCGCTCCGACAGGTACAGCACAGCGACCAAGAACTGTGCTGTACCTGTGGGAGCGGGCTTGCCCGCGATGGAGCCACTGCGCTCTAGAACTCGGCGAGCCGCCAGACCTCATAGGCTGGCGTCTCGTACGGGTGGCTCTGCTTGAGCGCCGCGACGACCTGGGTGATCAGATCGTCAGCCACCACAAGCTCCACCTTCCACTCCTCGACCACCTCGACCTGGCCTGCCTGCCCGATGAACGGCTGGCTGCCGTCCAACGGGCGAAACTGGCCCTGGCCCAAGGTCTGCCAGGCGCAGTGGTCGTAGTCGCCAATGCGTCCGCCGCCAGCGGCGAACACGGCTTCCTTGACCACGTCCACATGGCTGGCCGGGACGAAGAAGGCGAGCTTGTACACGCCTTAGTTCACCCACACCCGCGCATTGCGGAACATGCGCATCAGCGCGGCGTCTTCCTGCCACTCGTCCGGGCGCCAGGAGTTCTGCACGGCGCGGAACATACGCTCGGGGTGCGGCATCATGATGGTGACGCGGCCATCGCGGTTGGTCAGGCCGGTAATCCCGCGCGGCGAGCCGTTCGGGTTGGCCGGGTAGGCTTCGGTGACCTTGCCGTGGTTGTCGACGTAACGCAGGGCCACGCAACCGGACATGTCTGCTGCCAGCAGTGCTTCTTCACTGGCGAACTCGGCATGGCCTTCGCCGTGGGCGATGGCGATCGGCATGCGCGAACCGGCCATGCCCTGCAGGAAGATCGAGTTCGACTTCTGCACTTCGACCATGGCCACGCGCGCCTCGAACTGCTCCGAACGGTTGCGCACGAAGTGCGGCCAGTGCTCGGTGCCCGGAATCAGCTCGTGCAGGTTGGACATCATCTGGCAACCGTTGCACACGCCCAGGGCGAAGCTGTCGCTGCGCTCGAAGAAGCCTTGGAAGGCATCGCGGGCACGGCTGTTGAACAGCGCCGACTTGGCCCAGCCTTCACCGGCGCCCAGCACGTCACCGTAGGAGAAGCCACCGCAGGCCACCAGCCCCTTGAACTCGGCGAAATCGACACGGCCAGCGAGGATGTCGCTCATGTGCACGTCAATGGCGGCAAAGCCTGCGCGGTCGAAGGCGGCTGCCATCTCGACCTGGCCGTTGACACCCTGCTCGCGCAGGATCGCCACTTGCGGACGCACGCCCTTCTTGATGTACGGCGCGGCGATGTCGTCGTTGACGTCATAGCCCAGTTTCACCGACAGGCCTGGGTTGTCTTCTTCGAGCAGCGCGTCGAATTCCTGGTCGGCGCAGTCGGCGTTGTCGCGCAGGCGCTGGACCTGGTAGCTGGTCTCGGCCCACTGGCGCTGCAGCATGCGACGGTCGTCGTCGAACAGCACTTCGCCATTGAGGCTGATGGACACTTCACCGTTGTTGACCGGCTTGCCGATCACTGCAACGCATTCTTCACCGAGGCCTGCAGCGCTGAACTGCGCCAGCACGTCCGGGGTGGCATCCTGGCGAACCTGGATCACCGCTCCCAGCTCTTCGTTGAAGAGGATGGCCGGCACGTCCTTGCTGTTATCGGTCAGCGGGTCGAGTTGCAGGTCCAGGCCGCAATGGCCGGCAAAGGCCATTTCCACCACGGTGGTCAGCAGGCCGCCGTCGGAACGGTCGTGGTAGGCCAGCAGGTGGCCGTCGGCGTTCAGACCCTGGATCACGGCGAAGAACGCCTTGAGGTCTTCGGCGTCGTCGACGTCCGGTGCCTGGGCCGCGATCTTGCCGTAGGTCTGCGCCAGGATCGAGGCACCCATGCGGTTCTTGCCACGGCCCAGGTCGATCAGGATCAGGTCGGTCTCGCCCTTGTCCATGCGCAGTTGCGGGGTCAGGGTCTTGCGAATGTCGGTGACCGGGGCGAAGCCGGTGATGATCAGCGACATCGGCGAGGTCACGCTCTTCTCCTCGCCCGCTTCGCTCCACTTGGTCTTCATCGACATCGAGTCTTTGCCGACAGGGATGGTGATGCCCAGCTCCGGGCACAGCTCCATGCCGACTGCCTTGACGGTGTCGTACAGACGGGCGTCTTCACCGGGATGGCCGGCGGCGGACATCCAGTTGGCCGACAGCTTGATATCGGACAGCTTTTCGATTTGCGCGGCAGCCAGGTTGGTCAGGGTCTCGCCGATCGCCATGCGGCCGGACGCCGGGGCGTCCAGCAGCGCCAGCGGCGTACGCTCGCCCATGGCCATGGCTTCACCGGTATAGACGTCGAAGCTGGTGGCGGTAACGGCGCAGTCGGCAACCGGCACCTGCCATGGGCCGACCATCTGGTCACGGGACACCAGGCCTGTGATGGTACGGTCGCCGATGGTGATCAGGAAGCTCTTGCTGGCCACGGCCGGGTGGTTGAGCACACGCTGCACGGCGCTGTCCAGGTCCAGCTCGCTCGGGTCGAAGTCGTCACCCAGCTCCGCTTCGCGGGTCACCGAACGGTGCATGCGCGGCGGCTTGCCCAGCAACACGTCGAGCGGCATGTCCACCGGGGTGTTGTTGAAGTGGCTGTCGGTCACGGTCAGGTGCGGCTCTTCGGTCGCTTCACCCACTACGGCGAAGGGGCAGCGCTCGCGTTCGCAGATGGCCTGGAAGCGCTCGAAATCCTTGGCGCTGACGGCCAGCACGTAACGTTCCTGCGATTCGTTGCTCCAGATCTCGTGCGGGGCCATGCCCGGCTCGTCGTTGGGCACGTTGCGCAGCTCGAAGCGGCCCCCGCGGCCACCGTCGTTGACCAGTTCGGGGAAGGCGTTGGAGATACCACCGGCGCCGACGTCGTGGATGAAGGCGATCGGGTTGTCGTCGCCCAGCTGCCAGCACCGGTCGATGACCTCCTGGCAGCGGCGCTCCATTTCCGGGTTTTCGCGCTGTACCGAGGCGAAATCGAGATCGGCGGAGCTGGCACCGGTGGCGACCGACGAAGCAGCGCCGCCGCCCAGGCCGATCAGCATGGCCGGGCCGCCGAGCACGATCAGCTTGGCGCCGACGGTGATCTCGCCCTTCTGCACGTGGTCTTCACGGATGTTGCCCATGCCGCCGGCGAGCATGATCGGCTTGTGGTAGCCGCGCACTTCTTCACCGTGCGGGGTATTGATGGCCTGCTCGAAGGTACGGAAGTAACCGGTCAGCGCCGGACGACCGAATTCGTTGTTGAACGCGGCGCCGCCCAGCGGGCCTTCGATCATGATGTCGAGGGCATCGACGATACGGTCCGGCTTGCCGTAGGCCTTTTCCCATGGCTGTTCGAAGCCGGGGATGCGCAGGTTGGACACGGTGAAGCCGGTCAGGCCGGCCTTTGGCTTGGCGCCTCGGCCGGTGGCACCTTCGTCGCGGATCTCGCCGCCGGAGCCGGTGGAGGCGCCGGAGAACGGGGCGATGGCGGTCGGGTGGTTGTGCGTCTCGACCTTCATCAGGATGTGCACCGGCTCCTGCACCGCGCCGTACTGGCGGGTCTCAGGGTTCGGGAAGAAGCGCCCGGCGACATTGCCGACGATGACCGAGGCGTTGTCCTTGTAGGCCGAGAGCACACCTTCGTTGTGCATCTGGTAGGTGTTCTTGATCATGCCGAACAGGCTCTTTTCCTGAGCCTGGCCGTCGATGTCCCAACTGGCGTTGAAGATCTTGTGACGGCAGTGTTCGGAGTTGGCCTGGGCGAACATCATCAGCTCGATGTCGTTCGGGTTGCGCGCCAGGTTCTGGAAGGCGTTGACCAGGTAGTCGATCTCGTCTTCGGCCAGGGCCAGGCCCAGGTCGATGTTGGCCTGGGCCAGGGCTTGGCGGCCGCCGGCAAGAATATCGACCGAGGTCATCGGCTTGGGCTGGGCGTGGCTGAACAGATCGGCGGCCTGCTCCAGCTTGGCCAGCACGCGCTGGGTCATGCGGTCATGCAGCTCGGCGGCGATGAGCTCGGCGTCGGCGTCGCTCAGCGAACCTGCGACGTAGTAGGCGATACCACGCTCCAGGCGCTGGATCGACTGCAGGCCACAGTTGTGAGCGATGTCGCTGGCCTTGCTGGCCCAGGGCGAGATGGTGCCCAGCCGCGGCACGACCAGGAACAGGCGGCCGCTTGGCTCCTGCACCGGCACGCTCGGGCCGTACTTGAGCAGACGGCCCAGCACCTGCTGCTGGTCGGCGGTCAGCTCGCCGTCAACGTCGGCGAAGTGGGCAAATTCGGCATACAAACCAGTAACAGCGGGGACTTTCTGGCTCAGTTGCTCGAGTAATTTACCGTGGCGAAAGGCAGAAAGGGCAGGAGCGCCGCGCAGGATCAACATCGTCGGGACAGCCTCAGGAAGGGGTGTGCTTAGAGGCCGTGCATTCTAGCCTAAATCGATGGCTTTCGGCACCCGCTCTAAGCCAAGCCTGCCGGGCGGCTTAACCGGACCCGGAGGTCAGAAAATTCCGATGTTTTCCGCTGTTCCAATAGATGCAACGATTACCGGGCCGATACCAGACAACCCGCCCATTGTCGAGATATGGCGCTGCCGGTCCTTTGCGTATACTGCAAGCTATGTTCGCCCGTACTGCTTTGCGCCAGCGCTGCGCCAGATGGCTCTTCGCAACCGGTCTCTTTCTGATGCTCGGTGCCTGTGTTGAAAAACCCAGCACCCTCGAGCGTGTGAAGGAGGACGGCGTGCTGCGCGTGATCACCCGCAACAGCCCGGCCACCTACTTCCAGGACCGCAACGGCGAAACCGGCTTCGAGTACGAACTTGTCAAGCGTTTCGCCGACGATCTCGGCGTGAAGCTGGAGATCGAAACCGCCGACAACCTCGACGAACTGTTCGATCAGTTGGGCAAGCCCTCCGGCCCGGTGCTGGCGGCGGCCGGCCTGGTCAGCAATGAACGGCGCCAGGCCCAGGCCAAATTCTCCCATCCGTACCTGGAAGTGACGCCGCAGGTCATCTACCGCAATGGCCGCTCCCGCCCCACCGAGCCAAAGGATCTGATCGGCAAGAAGATCATGGTGCTCAAGGGCAGCAGCCACGCCGACCAGCTGGCCGAGCTGAAAAAGCGCTATCCGGGCCTGGAATACGAAGAATCCGACGCCGTCGAAGTGGTCGACCTGCTGCGCATGGTCGACGAGGGGCAGATCGACCTGACCCTGGTCGATTCCAATGAGCTGGCGATGAACCAGGTGTACTTCCCCAACGTGCGGGTCGCCTTCGACCTGGGCGACAGCCGCGAGCAGCGCTGGGCATTGGCCACTGGCGACGACAACAGCCTGCTCAACGAGGTCAACGAGTTCCTCGACAAGGCGCAGAAGAACGGCACCCTGCAGCGCCTGAAAGAACGCTATTACGGCCATGTCGACGTGCTCGGCTACGTCGGCGCGTACACCTTCGCCCAGCACCTGCAACAACGCCTGCCCAAGTACGAGAAGCACTTCAAGAGCTACGCCAAGGTCGAGCAGGTCGACTGGCGCCTGCTGGCGGCCATCGGCTACCAGGAATCGATGTGGCAGCCAGAGGTCACCTCCAAGACCGGCGTGCGCGGGTTGATGATGCTGACCCAGCGCACCGCGCAGGCCATGGGCGTCTCCAACCGACTGGACCCCAAGCAGAGCATCCAGGGCGGGGCCAAGTACTTCATGAAGATCAAGGCCGAGCTCGACGACAGCATCAAGGAACCGGACCGCACCTGGTTCGCCCTGGCCGCCTACAACGTCGGCAGCGGCCATCTGGAAGACGCCCGCACCCTGGCCAAGCGGGAAAAGCTCGACCCGAACAAGTGGCTGGACGTGAAGAAGATGCTGCCACGCCTGTCGCAGAAACAGTGGTACCGGCAGACCCGCTACGGCTATGCCCGAGGCGGCGAGCCAGTGCACTTCGTGGCCAACATCCGCCGCTATTACGACATCCTCACCTGGGTGACCCAGCCACAGCTCGAAGGCCAGGTGGCCGAAGGCAACCTGCACGTGCCAGGGGTGAACAAGGACAAGCCGGCAGACCAGTCGCCACCGATGTGATTCAGGCTTTCGCCCGTCGGGCCTTGAAGAACTCGCTCAGGATCTGTCCACACTCCTGCGCCAGCACCCCACCTTCCACCATCACCCGATGGTTGAGAAAAGCCTGCCCGAAAAACTGTCCCTGGCTCTGCACGATGCCCGCCTTGGGCTCCAGGGCCCCGTACACCACCCGCGCCACCCGCGAATGCACGATCAGCCCGGCGCACATGCTGCAGGGCTCCAGGGTCACGTACAGGGTGCTACCCGGCAGCCGGTAGTTGCTGGCAGCCTTGGCTGCCGCTCGAATGGCCACCATCTCGGCATGGGCGCTGGGGTCGCTGTCGAAGATCGGCCGGTTGAAGCCCTGGCCGATCACCTGGCCATGCTGCACCAGCACCGCCCCCACCGGCACCTCGCCCATGGCTGCGCCCTCGGCGGCCAGGGCCAGGGCCATGCGCATGAATTCCTGGTCGCGGCTGCGATCGATGATCTGTGGGCGCATCAGACCACCGCGATCGCGGCCATCAGGCCGGTTTCCATGTGGTCGATGACGTGGCAGTGGAACATCCAGGTGCCGGGGTTATCCGCCACCAACGCCACCTGGGCCCGCTCGTTCTTGCCCAGCAGGTAGGTGTCGGTGAACCACGGCTCCTTGATGTCGTGGCGGTTCGAGGCGATCACCTTGAAGCTCATGCCGTGCAGGTGGATCGGATGCTGGTACTGGGTCATGTTCTTCAGCTCGAAGATGTAGCTCTTGCCCTTCTGCAAAGTGGCAATGGGGCGATCGGCGCAGGTCTTGTCGGTGATGTCCCAAGCTTGCCCGTTGATCTGCCACAGGCTCGGCGGCTTGCCGTTGTCGGTATTGACCGAAACTTTGCCGACCCATTCGAAATTGAAGTTGAGCTTCTCGGCGTTGGCCAGGTCCGGCTCGGCGATGGGGTTGGGCGGCAGTGCTGGCGGCCACTCACCGGGCGCCTCGTCATGCGCCACGGAGCGCAGTGTGCCGAGGCGCACGAAACCGTCGCGCAGGGAGATCTCCTCGCCCGCCTGTGGAATACGAATAGCCAGGCAGATGCGCATGCCAGGGCCGAGCCAGTAGTCGTCGTCGAGCTTGCGCGGCGTCACCGGGTTGCCGTCGAGGGCATAGATCATCGCCTCGCAGTTGCCCTTGAGGTTGATGCGGTAGGTCCAGGTGTTGTCCAGGTTGAGCAATCGCACCCGCACCACCTGGTCAGCCGGCAGCTCGGTGACCGATTCGGCCTGGCCGTTGATGGTGATCAGGCGCCCGGCGGTGCCGTTGCGCGCAGCTTCGCGGGGGATGCTGAACGGCAGCCAGGCGCCCTGCTCGTCGACGTGCCAGTTCTTCAGGCTGAGCGTGCGTTCGTGCTTGAAGCCGGTGGGCTCGCGCTCCTCGACGATCAGCGGGCCGACCAGGCCACGGCCGAGCTCCTCGGAACTGCTGACATGGGGGTGATACCAATAGCTGCCGGCATCGGGCACGCGGAACTTGTAGTCGAAATACTCGCCTGGCTTGACCGGCAACTGCGAAACATACGGCACCCCGTCCATTTCCAACGGCAGGCGGATGCCATGCCAGTGGATGGTCGTTTCGACCGGTAGCTGGTTGATGAAGCGCACCCGCAGCCAGGTGCCCTGGCGCACGCGCAGCTCGGTGCCTGGCGCCGACGGGCCAAAGGCCCAGGCCTCGGTCTTGAACCCTGGCACCAGTTCGACGTCCAGGGGCGCTGCGATGAGCTGGTAGTCATGCCCGGCGTTCTCGTCCTCGACCTTGCCCAGCCAGTAACGCGCTGCACCACCGGCGCCCAGGCCTACCACCACCAGACCGGTCAGGCCTTGGAGCATTTGTCGACGGGTAAAGGACATCGCTGCGGGTACCTCTTTCTGCGCAATCAAGCTGCCAGCATGGCCGGCAATGAAGGGCGAATACGATACACCTGCATTTGCGAAAGATTAAGTGAAGTCTTGCCGCAGGGTGCTACAGCGCTACGTACAGACATATCAACCGCATCCCTCGAAAAGCCGGCATCACACTCCAGCTTCCTAAACTGCCGAGCATTTGCGCATGGTTTCTTCCGATCGACAGCAACAGACATACGCACAACTTCAGCAACTTGCCAGGCCTTTGGTTTTAGACTGCCCCGATATGCGTCAGATGGCCCGGGAAACAGCCCTGACCATTCTGGCCAAATACGGGCATCCGCACCTGGACCCCGATCAGGTCTATCTCAACCGCTTCGAGACGGCCCAGTCCAGCCCACATACCTTTTCAGGCTGGGCGCACCACGATGCACCGGTGCAGTCCTTTACCCTGCCGCAGCTGGTGATGCATCGGTTCGACGTGAATGACCAGGACAACGCTGACCTGCTCAACTACCGCGCTGGCTTTTATAGCGAGGGTAGCGGCGCAAGCGTGTTCGATGAGCGCAACGAAATCCCCCTCGCCCCCAGTGACGTGCTCACGGACTTCTGGGCAATCGATTTCAGCACCCAGTTCCAGCAGCGGATCGAAGCGTTCTGGCAACAGCATGCCGGCACCTACCGGATCCTGGCCAAGGTGCACTTTCTCGGCGCAGTGCTCGAGGCTTGCGAAGCCGACGCCAAAAGCGAACTGGCCAGACGCGCGCTACAAGTGGCACGAGCATTGGTCGGCCCCATCTCCTGGCCACCCACGCTGGAGCAGTTGCATCAGGAAATCTTGCCAGTGCCGGAATATCGGCTCTGCAGCTTCGACATCGGCGGCCACCTGGCCAGCGATATCCTGCGGGTACGCATGCAGGATGGCTATCAACTGCTGTACATCCCCGGCGAGGTAGAGCCCTTGCAGTTGTTTGCAACTGAGCGCGACCTGTATTGGTGGGTACTGAACACCAGCAACCACGCCGACAACCGAAGCCGTTTCATGAGCCACTTTCCGCTCGCGTCTCAGACAGACAAACACGACAGCGTCGGGCTCAACCACATGCTCGACCTGCTGTTCTACAACTGGGGAAGCGAACGCCATGCCTGCCTCAACCAACTCGACAGCGTGATCACCACAGACGCCTTCAACACGCTGCGCGACAATGCCCGACAACGCATGTTCGATGACGCCCATATCGCCCTGCGCTCCAACGCCGAATTACGCAAACAGTTGTGGATAGGCTATCTCAGTGCATTCAGCCAGATAGCAAGCCCGATGTCCGCGGTGGACTGGCCCATAGCCTTGGCCGTGGTGGGCGCAGGCCTCATGCAGGTCGGCCTGCATATCGACCAGGCGATCACCGGGCGAACCACCGCCGAACGCCAGGCCGGTGTCATTGCTGCAGTGATCGGAGCGATTGCCACCCTGTTCGATGCCGTTGCCTTAGCCAGCCTGCTCAAAGCCGCCGGCCAGGACCTCGAGGCCCTGGGCGTCGGCGAAAACGCTCCCGTCGAGCCAGAGGATGAACTCGCGCCAGCGACAGCCACCGAAATCCAGACCTGGGTGCCCGCCAGCGCCAGGCAAACGGAGCAATCCACCCTACTCGAACCGTTCATGGCAAACATCGTCATCGAGGGAGAAGCGGGCAGCGGCGCGCTCGAAAACATCTACACCCAAGCAGGGAACCACTATGTGCTGATCGACCAGGCCCCCTACCAGGTACGGTGGGTCGGACAAATGCAAAGCTGGATCATCGTCGACCCCGCCAACCCGTACTCTTTCTACCGCAACGTGCCTGTACGATTCGACGCCGGGCAATGGCATCCCTACCCGCGCCCGGGCTTGAAGGGCGGCATGCTGGCTCGTAAATGGCTCAACCTCTGGGGCAGAACAGCGCCCAACCCGGCGCTGGCGGAGCTACCGCCATCCCCTTATGAGGTACCTGTCGAATTACGCCCTGCACTCGAGAATGCGGCCCTGTCAGGAAACTTGCACGCGTTGTCCGGCGCCCATGTCGACCTCATCCCCGGCGCCGAGGCCGCGTTCGAAACCTTTCGCAGATTGCGTGACAAGCTCGCCGCCGAGGCCAGCGGCTACCTCGCCACCCACACACCCCGCGCCCGGCCAACGCTGCCAGAGCTGCTTCCCCAGGCCAGCCCAAAGCAGATCATTCGCGCCGCCTACGCTCAGGCCGACGGCCTGGTCATCGGAGAAAGCCATTCACAGTTGGGCAGCAAGCGCTTTCTGATCGACAACATGGCGCAACTGAGCAAAGCACGGGTCAAGGTGCTGTACCTCGAGCACTTCATGACCGAGTTCAATCAGGCCGACCTGGACGCCTTCAACCGCACCGGGCAAATGCCAGCGAACCTGCGCACCTATGTGCAAGCCCAGGATTTCGGCCACGCCACCGACGCGGGCTGCCGCTACACCTTCGAGAAGGTACTCGCCAGCGCTCGCGAGTATGGCATCCGCCTGCAGGCCATCGACTGCCTGGCCAGTTATCGACAAGCATGGAACGACCTGCCTCCCTCGCATGCAAGGCAGAAGATGATGAACTATTTCGCCCACCTGATCATCGAGGCCGATCAGGCCAACCGTGGTCCGGCCAGATGGGTGGCATTGGTGGGCAACACGCATTCGAACACATTCGAGGGCGTTGCAGGCATCAGCGAGTTGCAAGGAGCCATCGGCCTGCGTATCGAGGACATTCCAGTGGATCAGGTAGGTGGCATCGGCATCGACCCCGGCCTGACGGTGATCGAAAGCGACCTGAGCATGCAAAGCGTGCGCGGCGACCTTAGGTTACAGGTGCCCATCACCCACGACGAACTGCCGGCGCGCGATCTGGAAACGTGCCTGCGCAATACGGGTGATTTCACGTTCAAGAGCGTGGCTGGCCAGCCTAACCTGATCCACCGTGGCCATGACGGCACACTCAAGCACACACCGATAAGGCAGCAGGGCGATCGCCTGCAGATCAACAAACCCGACTGGCCATGGGTCAGTGGCAGGCCGCTGCGTGACCTCGTGGAACTGCGGGCGACCCTCGAGCGAGCTGGGCTGCGCTATCGCCGCACCTGAACCAGATGCCAGCACGGCGAAGGCGCCGTTCGGCGCCCTTGTCGTTGAGCTCAACTCACTTGCACTCCACGCTCAATAGGCTCATGGCAGGTACTAGCTATCTACCGCCCTATCCTCCTGGCTGCGGAGGAACCTGAGGTTTCCACCAGCCCGAGGAAACCTCATGGCCCTCCCCCAAGCCCAACAGACCACTCGCCAGCACCTGAAGCAGCAGGCCAACCTCCTGGTCCCCGACTGCCCGGATATGCGTCAGATGGCCCGCGATGTCGCGCAGTCGCTTCTGGCGCAACACCTCCAGAGCGCGCTGGACCCCGATCATGTCTTTCTCAATCGCTTCCATACCGCGCAGAGCAGCCCACGCACCTTCAGCGGATGGCAGCACTACGAGACCCCCTACCAATCGCTGACCCTCCCGCAACTGGTGATGCAGCGCTTCGACGTACACGACCAAGACAACGCCGACCTGCTCAGCTACCTCACGGGTTTCTACAAGGACGGCATGGAAAAGGACGTCTTCGACGAACACAATGAAGTCCCTATCGCCCCCGGCGACATACTCGAAGCCTTCTGGGCGCTGGATTTCAGCCAAGCATTCAAGCAGAAGTGCGATGCGTTCTGGCAGGCGCATGCCGACAGCTTTCGTCTGCTGGCCAAGGTCAACTTCCTGGGGAAAGTCTTCGAAACCCTCGACGGCGACAACCCTGCCCTGGCCAAGCGGGCCCTCGAAGTCGCCAAGGCACTGACGGACATCGACACCTGGCCACCGACACTCGAACAACTGAACCGTCGCGTGACACCCGCCACCGGCTACCGCCTTTGCACCTTCGACATCGGTGGCCATGTCGCCAGTGATATCCTGCGGGTGGAAATGGCCGATGGCGCACAACTGTTGTACATCCCTGGCGAGGATCAGCCGTTGCACCTGTTCCCAGACCGTCAGGCGCTCTACTGGTGGGTGCTGATGAACACCAACCAGGCCGATAATCGCGCCAGGTTCATGACGCACTTCCCAATGGCCAGCCACGCCGAAAAGGGCAGCGATGCCGGGCTGAACCACCTGCTCGATTTACTGTTCTACCACTGGGGCGGGCAATACCCAGCTGTCCTTGACCAGCGGGACACGACGCTGCCGGGCGACGCCTTCGATCATCTGCGCGACACCGCACGCCAGCGCATGCACGATGACGCCGACTTCGCATTGCGCTCCAATGCCGACCTGAGGAAGCAGCTGTGGATCGGCTACCTCAAGGCGTTCGGTCAAACCTTCGGCCCGATGGCCGGCGTGGACTGGCCGGTGACCCTGGCTGTCGTCGGGGCTGGGCTCGCCGAAACCGGCCTGAACATCGACCAGGCCATCACCGGCCACACCACGGCCGAGCGCCAGGCCGGCGTGCTCGGAGCGGTAGTCGCCGCCATCGACACCCTGTTCAACGCAACCTTCCTGCTGGGTGAGTCCCCCAGTACCCTCGCGGAGTTGGGAGAAACCGCGGAGGGCATCCCGCGGAGAAGCCACTGCCATCAGCGGAGGATGCCCCCGCCACCCCTGCAGAACTGCGGACCTGGGTTCCGGAACCCTTCAAGCCCATCGCGCAGCCAGAGCTACTGAACGCGTTCGAGGCCAACGTGATCTTGTATGGCGAGCCAGGCACGGGTGAGATGGCGGGCATCTTCCTGCAGGAGGGCAATTACTATGCAGAGATCGACGGTATTCCCTATCAGGTTCGCTACGTCGGGGAAACGCGCAGTTGGGTGGTGATCGACCCGGAGAACCCTTACTCGTTCTACCGCAACGTGCCGATCGAGCAAAGCGCCGAAGGCTCCTGGCAGCCGCTGGCCCGCCCTGATCTGATAGGCGAAGGGATGCCGCGCAAGCTGCTCAGCCTGTGGGGGCGCACGACAGCGACCGAGTTGCCAGCCCTGCCCGCAACGCCCTACGAGATACCACCCGATATGCGCTCGACGCTGGCACCGGCAATCCTTTCGAGCGACGACAGGGCCTTCAGCGGTGTCTTCGGTAGCTTCAACCCAAGCGAAGAGGCAGCGTTCGTCGAGTTCAGAAAGCTTCGCGATCAGCTGCTGGCCGATACCAACGAATACTTCATCGACCCCGAACTACCTGCCCGTCCAGAGATACCCAAACTGCCTGCCGAGGCCAGCCCGAAACAGATAATCGCCAGTGTCTACGAGCGCAGCAACGGCCTGGTCATTGGCGAGTCCCACTTTCACACAGGCAGTAAGCGCTTCCTGATCGACAGCATGGCGTTGTTGAAGAAACAGAAGGTGCGGGTGCTCTACATGGAGCACTTCATGACCGACTTTCACCAGGCGGACCTGGATCTGTTCCACAAGACAGGAGAAATGCCGGAAAACCTGAAGACTTATGTCAGCGCCCAGGACATCGGGCACGCTACCGACCGCGCCAACGGCTACACCTTCATGCAGGTGCTGACCACCGCCCAGAAGAACGGCATCCGCGTCCAGGCAATCGACTGTCTGGCCAGCTACCGCCAGGCCTGGATGCGTTCGCCTGGACCGCTGACACGCCAACGAATGATGAATTTCTACGCCCACCGCATCATCGAGGCCGACCAAGCAACGCGGGGTGCCAGCAGATGGGTGGCGCTGGTCGGCAACTCGCATTCGAATACCTTCGAAGGCGTACCAGGGCTGAGCGAGATCGAAGGGGCAATCGGGCTGCGTTTCGAGGATGTTCCCGCTGGCCAGCCCTATCGAATAGGTGAAGATCCCGGGCTCTCGATCACCCAGGACAACGCCACGGCGCAACGCGTGAAAGGCGACCTGCGCGTGCAAGCTGCCGTGAGGCCTCGCCCACGCCTTGGAAGCAACCTGCGCACGCAGGATGCCGTGGGCGGTCGCCCACTGTCCGGAAGCGACCTGGAGCGCGCATTGACACCTCCGGGTAACTTCACGTTCGAGGAGATCGACGGGCAAATGAACCTGATACACCGAAGCAAAGACGGGCAACTGAAGTACACGCCCCTTCGACGAGACGCCAGGTACCTCTATATCGACAGACCTGAATGGCCGTGGATCAGCGGCCGGCGACTGGAGAGCCAGGCGCAGATAAAGGCCCTGCTTTCGCGTCGCGGCTTAACGTACGTCGAGGTTTGAATCATAAATGCAAAAAGGGCGCCTCGCGGCGCCCTCTTCGTTCAACTCACTCCCACTCGATGGTGGCAGGCGGCTTGCTCGACACGTCATAGGTAACGCGCGAGATGCCTTCGATTTCGTTGATGATACGGCCGCTGACGGTTTCCAGCAGTTCGTACGGCAGGTGCGCCCAACGTGCGGTCATGAAGTCCACGGTCTCGACCGCGCGCAACGCGACGACCCAGGCGTAGCGGCGGCCATCGCCGACCACACCGACCGACTTGACCGGCTGGAACACCACGAAGGCCTGGCTGGTCTTGTGGTACCAGTCGGCCTTGCGCAGCTCTTCGATGAAGATGTGGTCAGCACGACGCAGGATGTCGGCGTATTCCTTCTTCACTTCACCGAGGATGCGCACGCCCAGGCCTGGACCCGGGAACGGGTGGCGGTAGACCATGTCGTACGGCAGGCCCAGTTCCAGGCCGATCTTGCGTACTTCGTCCTTGAACAGCTCACGCAGCGGCTCGACCAGCTTGAGGTTCATCTCCTCCGGCAGGCCACCGACGTTGTGGTGCGACTTGATCACGTGGGCCTTGCCGCTCTTGGCGCCAGCCGACTCGATCACGTCCGGGTAGATGGTGCCCTGGGCGAGGAACTGGATGTTTTCCAGCTTGCTGGCCTCGGCATCGAACACGTCGATGAAGGTGCGGCCAATGATCTTGCGCTTCTTCTCTGGGTCAGCTTCGCCGGCCAGGTTGTCGAGGAACTGCTTCTCGGCATCGGCGCGGATCACCTTGACGCCCATGTTCTCCTTGAACATGGCCATCACCTGGTCGCCTTCGTGCAGGCGCAGCAGGCCGTTGTCGACGAATACGCAGGTCAGCTGGTCGCCGATGGCGCGGTGCAGCAGCGCGGCAACCACGGAGGAGTCGACACCGCCGGACAGGCCCAGCAGGACATTGGCCGAGCCGACCTGCTCACGCACCTGGGCGATGGCGTCGTCGACGATGTTGGACGGTGTCCACAGGGCTTCACAGCCGCAAATGTCCTGCACGAAACGGGACAGGATGCGACCGCCCTGCTTGGTGTGGGTCACTTCCGGGTGGAACTGCACGCCGTAGTAGCCACGCGAATCGTCGAACATGCCGGCGATCGGGCAGCTTGGGGTGCTGGCCAGCACATGGAAGTTGCCTGGCATCTGGGTGACCTTGTCGCCGTGGCTCATCCACACGTCCAGGCCCAGCACACCGTCGTCATCGACGTGGTCTTCGATGCCATCGAGCAGGCGGCTCTTGCCGACCACGTCGACACGGGCGTAGCCGAACTCACGCAGCTCAGAGCCTTCGACCTTGCCGCCCATCTGCTCGGCCATGGTCTGCATGCCGTAGCAGATGCCCAGCACCGGTACGTTCAGGTCGAAGACCGCCCGCGGGGCGCGTGGGCTGTTGGCTTCGTGGACCGACTCGGGGCCGCCGGCGAGGATGATACCGCGCGGGTTGAATTCGCGAATCGCTTCATCGTCCATGTCGAACGGATGCAGTTCGCAATACACACCGATTTCGCGCACGCGGCGAGCGATCAGCTGGGTGTACTGGGAACCGAAATCGAGGATCAGGATGCGGTGAGCGTGAATGTCGAGGGCCATGACTCAATCTCGTCAGTGGAAATCGGAAACGACGCGGGGCTGTCGTGACAGCCCCGCTTGCTGGTGTAGCTAAAAGCCTCAGCCTACGCGGTAGTTAGGGGCTTCTTTGGTGATCTGCACGTCATGCACGTGGGACTCGGCCATGCCGGCACCGGTGATACGCACGAACTCCGGCTTGGTGCGCATCTCTTCGATGGTCGCACTGCCGGTGTAGCCCATGGACGAACGCAGGCCGCCCATCAGCTGGTGGATGATCGCCGCCAGGGCGCCCTTGTACGGCACGCGGCCTTCGATACCTTCCGGAACCAGCTTCTCGGCGCCTGCCGAGGAGTCCTGGAAGTAGCGATCGGAGGAGCCTTGCGCCTGGGCCATGGCACCCAGCGAACCCATGCCGCGGTAGGCCTTGTAAGAACGCCCCTGGAACAGCTCGACCTCACCTGGCGCCTCTTCGGTACCGGCGAACATCGAACCCATCATCACGCACGAGGCACCGGCGACGATGGCCTTGGACAGGTCACCGGAGAAGCGGATACCGCCGTCGGCGATCAGTGGCACGCCAGTGCCTTCCAGTGCCGCGGCAACGTTGGCGATGGCGCTGATCTGCGGCACGCCGACACCGGCGACGATACGGGTGGTGCAGATCGAGCCAGGGCCGATACCGACCTTGACCGCGTCGGCGCCTGCTTCGGCCAGGGCCTTGGCGGCTGCGCCGGTGGCGATGTTACCGCCGATCACCTGCACCTGCGGGTAGGTTTCCTTGACCCAGCGAACGCGATCGATCACACCCTTGGAGTGACCGTGGGCGGTGTCGACCACCACCACGTCGACGCCGGCGGCAACCAGGGCGGCAACGCGCTCACCGGTGTCCTTGCCGGTACCGACGGCAGCGCCGACGCGCAGGCGACCCTGGTCGTCCTTGCTGGCCAGCGGGTAGGCCTTGGCCTTTTCGATGTCCTTGACGGTCATCATGCCCTTGAGGCTGAACTTGTCGTCGACGATCAGGACTTTTTCCAGACGGTGCTTGTGCAGCAGCTCGCGGACCTGGTTCTTGTCGGCGCCTTCGCGCACGGTGACCAGACGCTCTTTAGGCGTCATCACGTCGCGCACCTTGGCATCCAGGCGGCTCTCGAAACGCACGTCACGGGAAGTGACGATACCGACCAGGTCGCCGTTCTCCAGCACCGGAACACCGGAGATGTTGTTCAGGCGGGTCAGGTCGAACAGGTCGCGCACGGTGGCGTCGGCGTCGATGGTGATCGGGTCCTTGACCACGCCAGCCTCGAACTTCTTGACCTTGCGCACTTCGCCGGCCTGCTGTTCGATGGTCATGTTCTTGTGGATGATGCCGATGCCGCCTTCCTGGGCCATGGCGATGGCCAGGCGCGCTTCGGTCACGGTATCCATGGCAGCGGAAACCAGCGGAATGTTCAGCTCGATGCCGCGGGTCAAACGGGTCTTGAGACTGACTTCATTGGGCAGTACCTCGGAATAGCCAGGTACAAGGAGGATATCGTCGAAGGTCAGGGCTTCTTGGCTGATACGCAGCATCGCGGGGGCTCCCGGGCGGGAAAAATGGAAGCGCGCCATTATACTCATCCACGGCGCGCCGCTCAATGCAAAATAAGGGCCTTCGGTCAGCCTTGTGGCAGTTTTACCTGTACCACCGCCACCGGCTGGTCGAGCCAGTCGGCGAAGCTGTCGACAAAGGCCTGGGTGAAACCGGCCTCGCCCCAGTTGTTGAAGATGAACCCGAGGTTGGAAAAGGCACATGGCTGCAGGAAAAGAAAGCCATTGATATCGTCCTCGAAGCCGCACAGTGGGCAGGTGAAGTTGTCGCTCACCCCCGGCATCCACTCTTCCAGGCTTTCGAACAGCGGCTCGCCGACCTCGCGTCGGCATTCCGGGCAGCCGGCCTCCTCGAGAAAACCATCGCTGGGCGTATAGATGCAGCGCTTGAGCACCACTTCAAGGCCGTTGACCGGCTCGCCGAACGGCAACTTTTCGGGATGCAGGGCGAACTTGCGGGCGCCCTCGGCCAGGGCGTGCCCCATGCGATTGCCAGTGCGGCCGCAGGTGGTCAGTTGTTCCTCCACCACGTTTTCCCGCACCAGCCAGCGCAGGATGGCGCGGGCACGGGCTTCGTGAACCGGCACGGTGGAAAGCTTGGGAACGATGATGCTCTGGGTGTTCATGGGCGGGACAGGCCTGGAAACTACGGTAATGGCGCAATTCTACCGGTTGCTCAGCCACTGAGGTAGCGACCGAGCAGCGCAAGGCCACTGGCGAGCACCAGCCAGGTCACCAAGCGCACGAAAGCTTCGCGGGACAGCTTCAAGGTCAGCCGACGGCCGAGCCACAGTCCGGCGAACATCACCGGCAGCAGGCAGGCGGCGAGCAGCAGCAGGCCAGTATCGGCATACACCCCGGCAATCAGGAACAGCGACAAGCGCACCAGCGTGCTGCAGCTGATCAGCGCGCTCTGGGTTGCCCGCACCTGCTCCTTGGCCTCCAGGCGAGCGCTCAGGTAGATCGCGTACAGAAAGCCGCCACTGCCGAACAAGGCGCCGAACAGGCCGCCGATGGTGCCCATCGGCACCGCCCAGTAGCCAGCCAATCTGGCCGGCCGCACCTTCACAGCCAAGCCGTAAATTGCGTAGGCAGTGACGAACAGCCCCATCAGCAACAGCAGCACGTCCGACTTCAGCCGCAAGAGGAAAACCACGCCCAGGGTACAGCCTACGGCCATACACGGCAGCAGGCGCAGCAACTCACCGCGAACCACGTCGCGCCGCGAAGGCAGCAGGTTGCCGAAGGCGGCGACGAAGTCCAGAAGCACCAGGAGCGGGATAATCCGTGACAACGGCATGAAGTGAATCAGCACAGGGCCTGCGACCAATGCCGTGCCGAAACCGGCGATGCCGAAGACGATGTAGGCGGCGCCGATGGCGAACAGGATGGCCAGCCAATCAAGGCCGGCAAACGATAGCTGGGCGAGCATGAAGTGAGTTCCAAGGGCGACCGGCACATCTTAGCCTCTGCAGCATCCGTTCGTCGGCAACACCACGCCAGACAGCGGTTGATGCAATTGTGCGCCATAGGCAAAGGACACACTTCAGGACTGATAGCGTTGCATCAGGGCGTAAAGGATGGCCACGGTCTCGGCATCGACCACCCCCCGGTGATCACCGGGGCGAAAGTGCAACTGGAAAGCCCTGAACAGCGAACGCATGTAACTGCCGCTGGGTTGGCTTGGAACGCTGTAGCCGTAGGTGCGCAGCTTAGCCTGGACGTCCTCGGGCTTAGGCATGTCGCTTGCGAACTGCGCTTGAAATTGCGCCTTGGTCGCATCGTCATACCACGCGCCGATACCTGCTTCGTGCAGGGTGTGCCACGGAAAAGCCGCCCCTGGATCGCTTTTGCGTCCGATGGCGATGTCACTGTGGCCGAGCACGTGTGTCGGTGAGATGTCCGGATACCGCTGGAGAATGTCTCGGCTCAGTTGTATCAATGCCGCTATTTGCTCCGGGTGATATTCCGCAAAGGTGAACTGGCCGTTGCTCACCGAAGCTTCGTTGACCAGTTCGATACCGATCGCTGTATCGTTGAGGTTGCTTCGCCCTCCCCAGGCGCTGACGCCTGAGTGCCATGCCCGCTCGCTTTCGTCAACGAGGTTGAAGATACGCACCCGGTCGAAACCTGCACGTTGATAGCTCGGATCGGCGGGCGTGGGCAGCAGGTAGTGCGCACTGACCTGGCTTCCCTTTGCCAGAGCGTTGACCGAGCCATTGAAGTTGATTGCGGTGTAATGGAAAACCAAAAAGCGTACTCGGCGGTTGAATGCCTTCGAGCGGTATGTGGTGGAGTCGACGTCGTACATGAACACCTCCTTGCAATTGAGGCACCCAGGCTAGGCTCCGCCACGATCGGTCGGTAAGCCCTCGAACTCGCCAGGCAGGGTAGGACACATCCTGTCAGCACCGCACCCGGTGCATCGCTCCCGCTTGTCCTTTATGATGCCCGGCATGATCAAAGACCCTTTCGAACGACTCGGCCTGGACCGCGAGGTCCTCACCGTCAGCCAACTCAACGGCCGCGCCCGCGTATTGCTGGAAGACGTGTTCCGCAGCGTCTGGGTGGAAGGCGAGATATCCAACCTCGCCCGCCCGGCCTCCGGCCACATGTACTTCACCCTAAAGGACAGCGGCGCCCAGGTGCGCTGCGCGCTGTTCCGGCAGAACGCAACCCGCGTGCGCCAGGCCCTGCGCGATGGCCTCGCGGTGCGGGTGCGCGGCAAGGTCTCGCTGTTCGAGGGGCGCGGCGACTACCAGCTGATCCTCGATACCGTCGAGCCCGCCGGTGACGGTGCCCTGCGCCTGGCCTTCGAGGCTTTGAAGGAAAAACTCGGTAACGAAGGGCTGTTCAGCGCCGAACGCAAGAAGCCGCTGCCAGCCCATCCACAGCGCATCGGCATCGTCACCTCGCCCACTGGCGCGGTGATCCGCGACATCATCAGCGTGTTCCGGCGTCGCGCGCCACAGGTCGAACTGAACCTGATCCCCACCGCCGTGCAAGGTCGCGAGGCCATCAACCAGATCGTCCGCGCCCTGCAACTGGCCGACAGCCGCGGCTTCGATGCGCTGATCCTGGCGCGTGGCGGCGGCTCGCTGGAAGACCTCTGGTGCTTCAACGAAGAAGCCGTGGCCCGCGCCGTGGCCGCGTGCGTCACGCCGATCGTCAGCGCCGTGGGCCATGAGACCGATGTGTCGATCAGCGATTTCGTCGCCGACGTCCGCGCCCCCACCCCGTCCGCCGCCGCCGAACTGCTGGCGCCGGACAGCAGCGGCCTGCAGCAACGCCTGGACGGCCTGCACCGGCGCCTGATGCTGCGCATGCAGAACCGCCTGACCCACGACCGCCTGCGCCTGGAGTCACTGACCCGGCGCCTGCGCCATCCGGGCGAACGCCTGCGCCAACAGGCCCAACGCCTGGACGACCTGGACATGCGCCTGCGCCGGGCCTTCATGCTCAACCTCAACCAGCGCCGCGAGCGCCTGGTCCGCCTCGACACCCGCCTGGCCGCGCAACACCCTGGGCGCACCCTGAAGCTGCTCGGCCAGCGTCTCGACAGCCTGGCCGAACGCCTGCCAAGGGCGATGCGCGAGGTGCTCAAGGATCGTCGCCAACGCTTCCAGGCGCAACTGCAGACGCTGCAAGTGGTCAGCCCGCTGGCCACGCTGGCTCGCGGCTACAGCATCCTGCTCGACGAGCGTGGCCAGGCCATCCGCAGCGCCGGACAGACCCGCAACGGCCAACGCCTCACCGCCCGCCTTAATGAAGGCGAGCTGCAGGTGCGGGTCGAGGACAACCACCTGACTCCGGTCACCCTTTCCCTACTGGACTGACACATGCCCCGCCTGTTCGCGCCCCTGCTTGCCCTCTCCCTCCTGCTGCTGGCCAGTGGCGCCCAGGCCAGCTATATCACCCGCACGCTGAACAAGCCCGTGCCCGGTGGCGTGGCCGTGGTCGACCTCGGTCCTTCGGCGCAAACGCCCAGCGCGCGCTTCGATGGCAAACCGGTGCTGGTGGTCAAGGAGCAAAACAACTGGCTGGCCATCGTCGGCATCCCGCTGACCCAGAAGCCTGGTACCGCCACCCTGAGCCAGGACGGCCGCAGCCTGCCCTTCAGTGTCGGGCACAAGAAGTACCCCGAGCAGCACATCACCTTGAAGAACAAGCGCCAGGTCAATCCCAACCCGGCCGACCTCAAGCGCATCGATCGTGAGTTGGCCGAGCAGGTCAAGGCGTATCGCAGCTTCAGCCCCAACCTGCCAAGCAACCTGGTGCTCGACAAGCCGGTCAACGGGCCGCTGTCGAGCAAGTTCGGCGTGCGCCGCTTCTTCAATGGCGAGGAGCGCAACCCGCATGCCGGCCTGGACTTCGCCGTGCCTGCCGGCACACCGATCAAGACCCCGGCCAACGGCAAGGTGATCCTGGTGGGTGACTACTTCTTCAACGGCCGCACGGTGTTCGTCGACCACGGCCAGGGCTTCATCAGCATGTTTTGCCACATGTCGAAGATCGATGTGCAGGTAGGCCAGCAACTGCGCCGGGGCGACGTAGTAGGGCGCGTGGGCTCGACCGGGCGGGCGACCGGGCCGCACATGCACTGGAACGTCAGCCTCAACGATGCACGGGTGGACCCGGCTATTTTCATCGGGGCGTTCCAGCCCTGAGACCGCGTTGCCTTCATCGCCGGCAAGCCAGCTCCTACAGGTCATGCGCCGCTTTCGAGCCCTGCGTGCCCCTGTAGGAGCGGGTTTACCCGCGAAAAGGCCTGTACCGTCAAAGCCTAATTCTACGTCTTGCGCCAACGAAAAATACCGCGCAACAACCAGTAAGCATCTTGCAAATTAAAGCCATAAAATCTCGCCGATCAGCTTTTTTTAAGCATTTATCTCAAATTTTTTCCGGCACTTGCCTTCCCCCACCCCACTGGTTAGGGTTGAAGCCATGAAAACCTTCAGCACCCTCATCCTGCTCCGACAACATCGCAGCCTCTGCCTGGTCAGCGCCCGACTACCAGGCTGAATCGCGTCGCCTCGCCCCTTCATCTCGTTATTGCACGGCAGGCCCGATCTCGGCCGCACACAAAAGGATTGCTTCCATGACCATGCTCAAAGACCCTTCGAAGAAATACCGCGCCTTCCCGACCATCGATTTGCCCGACCGTACCTGGCCGTCGAAGACCATCACCCAGGCACCGATCTGGTGCAGCTCCGACCTGCGTGATGGCAACCAGTCGCTGATCGAGCCGATGGATTCGGAGAAGAAGCTGCGTTTCTGGAAGACCCTGGTGCAGGTCGGCGTAAAAGAGATCGAAGCGTCGTTCCCCTCCGCTTCGCAAACCGACTTCGACTTCGTGCGCACCCTGATCGAGGACGGCCACATCCCGGACGACACCACCATCCAGGTGCTCACCCAAGCCCGTGAAGACCTCATCGCGCGCACCTTCGAGTCGCTGCGCGGGGCCAAGAAGGCCATCGTCCACCTGTACAACGCCACCAGCCCGTCGTTCCGCCGCATCGTCTTCAACCAGGACAAGCAAGGCGTGAAGGACATCGCGGTGAGCGCTGCCAAGCTGTTCGTCAAGTACGCCGCCCAGCAGCCGGAAACCCAGTGGACCTTCCAGTACTCGCCGGAAACCTTCAGCGCCACCGAACTCGAATTCGCCAAGGAAGTCTGCGACGCGGTCATCGAAGTGTGGAACCCGACGCCCGAGCACAAGGTCATCCTCAACCTGCCGGCCACCGTGGAAGTCGCCACGCCGAACATCTACGCCGACCAGATCGAATGGTTCTGCCGCAACATCAGCCGTCGTGACAGCGTGATCATCAGCCTGCACACCCACAACGACCGTGGTACCGGCATCGCCGCCACCGAGCTGGGCCTGATGGCCGGCGCCGACCGTGCCGAAGGCTGCCTGTTCGGCAACGGCGAGCGTACCGGCAACGTCGACCTGGTGACCCTGGCCTTGAACCTGTACACCCAGGGCGTCGATCCGGAGCTGGACTTCTCCGACATCGACGGCGTGCGCAAGGTCGTCGAAGAATGCAACCAGTTGCCGGTGCACCCGCGTCACCCGTACGTGGGCGACCTGGTCCACACCGCGTTCTCCGGCTCGCACCAGGATGCCATCCGCAAGGGCTTCGCCAAGCAGAAGGACAGCGAGCTGTGGGAGGTGCCGTACCTGCCGATCGACCCGGCCGACATCGGCCGCAGCTACGAGGCGGTCATCCGCGTCAACAGCCAGTCCGGCAAAGGTGGCATCACCTACCTGCTCGAGCAGGAGTACGGCATCAGCCTGCCACGCCGCATGCAGATCGAGTTCAGCCAGGTGGTACAAGGTGAAACCGACCGCCTGGGCCTGGAAATGACCGCACAGCAGATCTACAGCCTGTTGCACAAGGAATACCTCCAGGCCAACGCACCCTACGCACTGGTCAGCCACCGCCTGCAGGAAGAAAACGGCCACAGCGCCGTGGAAGTGGAAGTCGCCGGCGAAGGCGAAACCACCCTGCACTGGCGCGGCAAGGGCAACGGCGCCCTGGAAGCATTGGTAGCAGGCCTGCCGATCTCGGTGGAAATCATGGACTACAACGAGCACGCCATCGGTGCTGGCACCAATGCCAAGGCGGCAGCCTACATCGAACTGCGCGTGGCCGGTGGTCGTCCGGTACACGGCGTGGGCATCGATGAAAACATCACCACCGCCAGCTTCAAGGCGCTGTTCAGTGCACTGAACCGCTCGTTGAGCCAGCAGGCGGCCAAAGCGGCCTGAGGCCAACCGCGCAACACCTGAGCCCGCATCCTTGATGCGGGCTTTTTTTTGGGGCGCGGTACCCGTCGGGAGAGCTGCAGCGCTGCAGATATCGAGCGTCGCCCTGCAAATCCAAAGCGCAAAAAAAAGGGGCGCCGACCAAGCGCCCCATAAGCCGTAAAGCACACAACAAATTCAGTTGGAGTCCAATAGTGCCATCGCCTCGGCGCTGCAGGCCTGGATGCGCGCCCAATCGCCGTTCTTGATCCAGCTGCTGTCCAGCATCCAGGTGCCGCCCACGCACATCACGTTGGGCAGCGCCATGTAGTTACGTACGTTGGCCGGGTTGACCCCGCCTGTGGGGCAGAAGCGGATATCGCCGAACGGGCCGGCAAAGGCTTTGATCGCCGCCACGCCACCGCTGATTTCCGCAGGGAAGAGCTTGAAGCGGCGGTAACCCAGGGCGTAGCCCATCATGATCTCGGACGGGGTGCTGATGCCTGGCAACAGCGGGATGTCGCTGGCGACGCCGGCCTCGAGGATGTCCTGGGTCACGCCTGGCGTCACCACGAACTGCGCACCCGCTGCCTCGACCGCATCGAACATGCCGCGGTCGAGTACAGTGCCAGCACCGACGCACAATTCTGGCCGCTGCTCACGCAGCACCTCGATGGCCTTCAGGCCATGCTGGGAGCGCAGGGTCACTTCCAACGTGCGGATGCCGCCAGCAGCCAAAGCGTCGGCCAGGGGCAGGATGTCTTGTTCACGGGCGATGGTGATCACCGGGAGGATGCGCGCCTGGTCACAAATCGCGTCGATCCGAGCGGCTTTTTCGGCCATCGAGAGCAAAGGCTGTGGGCGTTCGAGGGTGGTCATGACAGTGTGTCCTTGGCTCATGGGCACCAGAAGATGCTCAGTGGATCGTGAAGAAAAGCGCGAATCGGCATTTCGGCAATGGCGTCGCCAGCCAGCGCGGCGCGCAGCGTAGCGAGTTTGCCCGGGCCTTGCACGGCCAGGGCGATGAAGGCCGCGCTGGCGAGCAGCGAGCGGGTCATCGACAGACGCTGGTGCGGCACGCTCGGCGCCAACAACGGCAGGCAACGGCGAGTGCCAGCCGGGTCCAGGCCCTGAGCGAGGTTAGGGCTGTGTGGGAACAATGAAGCCGTGTGGCCATCGTCGCCCATGCCCAACACCAGCACATCGATCGGCGGCAGCTCGGCCAACGCCTGGTCAGCCTTGAGGGCCGCCGAATCGAGGCTTTCGGCCTGCTGGTAAAGGCCGACGAAACGGGCACGGGCGGCATCGCCCTTGAACAAATGACGGGCCAACAGGCCAGCATTGCTGTCGGGATGCTCTACCGGCACCCAGCGCTCGTCGGCCAGGCTCACGGTAACCTTCGACCAGTCCAGCGCCTCGCTGGCCAGCTGTTCGAGAAACGGCACCGGGCTTCGGCCGCCGGACAGCACCAGGCAGGCCCGGCCTTTGCTGGCGATGGCGACGCGCAGACGCTCAGCGACATCATGGGCCAGGGTGGCGGCAAGCACCTTGCCGTCCGGCAGCTCACGAAGCTGTACCGTTGCCGGCAGTTGCAGTTCAGATATCGCCATACCACGACCTCCCATCGCGTGTGATCAATGCAATCGAGCTCATCGGCCCCCACGACCCGGCCGCATAGGGCTTGGGCGCGTCACCGCTGTTGCGCCAACCGGCGATGAGCTGGTCGCACCACTTCCAGGCATATTCGATCTCGTCCTTGCGCACGAACAGGTTCTGGTTGCCACGCATCACCTCGAGCAGCAGGCGTTCGTAGGCATCCGGAATCCGCGCACTGCGCCAGGTGTCGGAAAAATTCAGCTGCAAGGGCCCGCTGCGCAGTTGCATGCCCTTGTCCAGCCCTTGCTCCTTGGTCATCACTCGCAAAGAAATGCCTTCGTCCGGTTGCAGGCGAATGATCAGCTTGTTACCGATTTGCAAACGCTGTTCCGGAGCGAAGATGTAGTGCGGGGTTTCCTTGAAGTGGATGACGATCTGCGACAGTTTCTGCGGCATGCGCTTGCCGGTGCGCAGGTAGAACGGCACGCCCGACCAGCGCCAGTTGCGGATGTCGGCACGCAGGGCGACGAAGGTCTCGGTATCGCTCTGGGCGTTGGCGTTCTCCTCCTCGAGGTAACCCGGTACCGGCTTGCCGTCGCTGTAGCCGGCAATGTACTGGCCGCGCACCACATGGGTGCCGAGGGCCTCGCCAGTGATCGGTGTCAGGGCCTTGAGCACCTTGACCTTCTCATCGCGGATGCTGTCGGCCGAAAGGTCGCTGGGCGGGTCCATGGCGATCAGGCACAGCAGCTGCAACAGATGGTTCTGGATCATGTCGCGCAACTGGCCAGCCTTGTCGAAATAGCCCCAGCGGCCTTCGATGCCGACCTTCTCGGCCACGGTGATTTCCACGTGGGAGATCGAGTTCTGGTTCCACTGGGTCTCGAACAGGCTGTTGGCAAAGCGCAGGGCAATCAGGTTCTGGACGGTTTCTTTGCCCAGGTAGTGGTCGATGCGATAGACACGACTCTCCGGGAAGAAGCGCGCCACGGCATCGTTGACCCGGCGCGATGACTCCAGATCGTGGCCGATGGGTTTTTCCAGCACCACCCGGGTGCGCTCCGCCAGGCCTACGCGCTCGAGGTTTTCGCAGATGGCGCCATAGACGGCGGCCGCAGTGGCGAAATAGGCGATCAGCGGCTGGCCAGCGGCCCGCTCGGCCAGGGCTTGGTAACCCTCGGGCTGGAGGAAGTCCAGATGCTGGTAGCTCAGGCGCCCGAGAAAACGGCCAAGCGCCGCTGGCTCGATGTCCGCCGCAGGCACATGGCGGCGCAGGTGGGCTTCGATGGTGGCCAGATGCTCCTCGGCACTACCGGGCTCACGGGCCAGCGCCAGCAGACGGGTATCGGCGTGCAGCAGGTCGGCCCGGTCGAGCTGGTAGAGGGCGGGAAACAGCTTGCGCAGTGCCAGGTCGCCGAGGGCGCCAAACAGGGCAAAGGTGCAAGGGTCTACACTGATCGCAGCCATGATGTTGGTTCTTTCCTAAAGTTGGACTAGAAATACCGCTTTCACAGGTGGTTTTCAAGGAAAAATGTAGTAAAAACCACAACATTAACGTCACATGTTACAGACAAGTGGTGCACCAAGCGCACCGACAGTACGATAGACAACTCTGTAAAAGGCCTGCTGTCTCGTAAGCCGCCTGCCTTCCGACCCAAGGAAAACCCCATGGACCGCGTGCGAAATCTCCTGGAGCAGATCCAGGGACGCCTCGACGAGCTGAACAAGGCCGAACGCAAAGTCGCCGAAGTCATCCTCCTCAACCCGCAACAAGCCACCCGTTTCAGCATCGCTGCACTGGCCCAGGCGGCCAAGGTCAGCGAACCCACGGTCAACCGCTTCTGCCGCTCGTTCGGCGTCAGCGGCTACCCCGAGCTCAAGCTACAGCTGGCGCAGAGCCTGGCCAGCGGCGCCGCCTACGTGAGCCGTGCGGTGGAAGCCGACGATGATCCGGCAGCTTACACCCAGAAGATCTTCGGCAGCGCCATCGCCTCGCTCGACAGCGCCTGCCAACAGCTCGATCCGCAGCAGGTCAGCCGCGCCGTCGACATGATGATCCAGGCCCGCCAGATCCACTTCTTCGGCCTCGGTGCCTCGGCGCCGGTGGCACTGGATGCGCAGCACAAGTTCTTCCGCTTCAACCTGGCCGTCTCGGCGCATGCCGACGTGCTGATGCAGCGCATGCTCGCCTCGGTGGCCCATACCGGCGACCTGTTCGTGATCATCTCCTATACCGGCCGTACCCGCGAGCTGGTCGACGTCGCGCGCCTGGCCCGTGAAAACGGCGCCTCGGTACTCGGCCTGACCGCTGCCGATTCGCCGCTGGCCAGTGTCTGCAGCCTGAGCCTGCACATCCCGCTGCCCGAGGACACCGACATCTACATGCCGATGACCTCGCGGATCATCCAGCTGACCGTGCTCGACGTGCTTGCCACCGGCATGACCCTGCGCCGTGGCGTGGACTTCCAGCCCCACCTGCGCAAGATCAAGGAAAGCCTCAACGCCAGCCGCTACCCGATCGAGGACGACGAGCTCAACTGAGCCGGTGCGCCTGCAAACGCAGGTGCGCACGCTCACCGGGCGCCAGGCTCAGGCCCTCGCCACTGCCGCTGGCGGCCTCGACGCAGACGAACCCCTGGCACTCGCGCCCGGTCACGCCCATCAGCGGCCGGTTGCCCGGGTGCCAGACCACGGTATCGTCGCTGTCGCCGGTATCGATGCATAACGCCCGCTGCCAGGCCGGGTCCTGCAGTTGCACCTGGGCCGTGCCCGGGTACACCCGCTGGCAGCCGCCCTTGACCTTCAAAGCCCCTTCGTCGCGGCATGCCTGGCGGTTGAGGCGGTCATAGCCTTCGACATCCTCCAACCCAGACAGCGCTATCTCCGAAACGTTGCTGATACGCCAATAGGCCAGCAACGCATGGCTCAACTGGCAGGGCTCGCTGTCCTGATGCTCGGTGCTAAGGCGCAGTTCCATACGGCTGCCCAAGCGCGCATGCAGGTCGACCTGCCAGTCGCACAGGTCCAGTCGCCACTTCAGCGTCACGCCCTCCTCGTCCTCGCGGCTGTCCACCAGTTTCCAGTCCAGCAGCCGTGCCCAGCCATGAGCGGGCCACAGGTCTTCGCTGGGGTGGCGGCCATACCAGGGCCAGCAGACCGGCACGCCACCACGAATGGCACCCACTTGCGGCCACTGCTCGGCGCACCACAGCCAGGGGCGCTCGCCGGCGGGCTGGAAATGCAGCAACTGTGCGCCCTGACGGCTGAACACCGCCTGGCAACGCGGGTGATCGATGACCAGGACATCGCGCTGCTGGTAACGCTCCCATTCGAACGTCGGCCTGGGCCGTTGCGTGCTGAAGAAGCGATGAAGCGGATGTTCGGGCATGGTGACGGGCTCTTGTTGTTTGAGATAGCGCTGTCTTTGCCTACCCTGGCAATCCACTGCAAAGCCAGTGGATGCCAGGTGTCGACGTGGATTGGCGTAAATTTACAACAAACCGGCTCAGAAAGACGACTGAATCTTCAAACCCGCGACCAGCGCGTTGTCGACCTCGTCCACGCCACCCGGGCTCTTGATGTACTGCAGGTTGGGCCGGACGGTCAGCCAGTTGGTGGCGTGGAACCCGTAGTAGAGCTCGGCGTTGTATTCGGTGCGCTGCAGCGGCACGAACCCTGGGTTGTCGTAGTCATCGATGCCGCTCTGGGCGTTGAGCAACTCGGCACGCTTCTTCACATCATCGTTCACATGGATACGCGCCCCGCCGAAACCGATGTCGTCCTTGGGCCGCGCGTCGAAGGCACCTTTGTACACCAGGCCGACCTGCTGGTAGTTATCGACCACGTTGGTGGCCTTGTCATGCACGGTGAAGTTGGCGAACAGGCTCAGGCCGCGATTGACGTCTGCGCCATGGGCGGTCACCTGCTGCTGCGCCACCACCCACCAGCCATGCTTGCTCGAATGCGACTTGAAGGCTTCGCCGGACAGCGCCTGGGGGTTGCCATTGACGTCGTCGAACACATCGTCGGCCTTGGCCGTGCTGTAGTAGTAACCCAGGCGATACTCGCCGGGCAGGCCGTTGACCTGCGGCGACCAAACCATTTCGACCGGCAGGATCGCGCCCTTGGTGCCGCTGCCGCTGAGCTTGAAGCCGTTGCCGGTCTCCAGGTTGGAAGGGTTCTGCTCGAAGGCTCCGACTTGAACGAAGAATTCCGGGGTGATGTTGTACTTGACCCGCAGCGCCCACTGGCTGACCGGCCAGTTGTACCAGATGCCTCCGACCCAGTTGCCCACCTGCGAGCCGCAGAAAGCCAGGTTCTGGAAGTCGCAAGGGAAGCTGTTGAAGTCCTCGCCTTCGCCAAAGCGGCCGAATTTCACGTCCAGGGCGCCGTCGAAGTACTTCTGCTTGATCCACATCTGCGTCAGCCGCCAGGTCTGGCCACGGCCCCAGACTTCCTGCACCGAGCTGAACTGCCCGGCGCGTGGGTCGCTGATGCGGTCGTTGGACAGGTTACGGCCGCTGCGTTCGGTGATCGCCAGCTTGAACTCGGTGTCCTTCCAGCCGAAGATTTTCTCCAGGTCCAGGTGCGCGCCCAGGGCGAACTGGTCGCTGTAGCGCGCGGTCTTGTCATCGTTGTAGCCACCATTGAGGTTGCCGGCAGCCTCGCCGACATAGTCGAGGGTGAAGTCGTAGCCCTTTTCCAGCAGCTCGGTGCGCGTACCGCCCCAGTCGCCGGTCATCCATTTCGATTCGCTGGAGAAGGCCTCGGCAGCCTGCGCGCTGGTGTTACCGACGAGCGCCAGCAGGGCCAACGAGCCCAACGTCCTGATGCGATTGCGCTGTTTCATCCTGTTACGTCCTCTTTTTTCTTATTGGTGGTGTAGACGATTTCAACGGCCTTTGAACAAGGCCACGTTATCCCTCACGGCGCCGGGCGGCGCACGGCGGTCCAGCCGCTCGCCGCTTTGGGCGTCGAACAGCAGTACCCGGGCCGGGTCGAGCTGCAGGTCCAGGCAGTCACCCACCCGACACGCCACATCGGGCGCCAGGCGGCAACACACCTTGGTCTGGTTGAGGCTGACGAACACCAGCATGTCGGGGCCGGTGGGCTCGGTGACTTGCACTTCGGCGCGAATGGCGGCCTGGCCAGCACCCTGCCCTATGCCCACGCTGACCTGCTCGGGACGTAGCCCGAGAATCACTTCGCGGCCTTCGAGTTCGTCGCCTACCGCGCCGAGCGGCAGCTCGCAGCGCGCCTGGCCGCTATCGAGCAGCGCCAGCAGGCGGCCGTCGCGCTTGACCACACGCACGGGAATGAAATTCATCGGCGGCGAGCCGATGAAGCTGGCCACGAACTGGTTGGCCGGGTCGTTGTAGATCTGCTGGGGGGTGCCAAACTGCTGGATGATGCCGTCTTTCATCACCGCCACCTTGTCGCCGAGGGTCATGGCCTCGATCTGGTCGTGGGTGACATACACGGTGGTGGTCTTCAGGCGCTGGTGCATCAGTTTCATCTCGGTGCGCATCTCGACCCGCAGCTTGGCATCGAGATTCGACAGCGGCTCGTCGAACAGATAGAGCTTGGGCCGCCGAGCCAGCGCCCGGCCCATGGCCACCCGCTGCTGCTGGCCGCCAGAAAGCTGCGCAGGTTTGCGTGCCAGCAGATGCTCGATCTGCAGCAGCTTGGCCACCCGCGCCACCTCCTCATCGATGGCGGTCTGGGGCAGCTTGCGGATCTTCAGGCCAAACTCGATGTTCTCGCGCACGCTCATGGTCGGGTACAAGGCGTAGGACTGGAACACCATGGCGATGTCGCGATCCTTGGGGCTCATGCCACTGACGTCCTGCTCGTCGATCAGAATCGCGCCACCGGTGATCTGCTCAAGGCCGGCGATGCAGTTCATCAGGGTGGATTTGCCACATCCCGAGGGGCCGACCAGGATCAGGAACTCACCGTCCTTGATCGACAACTGGATGTCCTTGAGGGTATCCGGCAGGCCGCTGCCGTAGGTCTTGTTGACGTTGCGAAGTTCAAGCGTTGCCATGGATTACCCCTTGACGGCGCCGGCGGTCAGGCCGCGCACGAAATACTTGCCTGCCACCACGTAGACCAGCAGGGTTGGAAGGCCGGCGATCATCGCCGCTGCCATGTCGACGTTGTATTCCTTGGCGCCGGTGCTGGTATTGACCAGGTTGTTCAAGGCCACGGTGATCGGTTGCGAATCGCCGCTGGAGAACACCACGCCGAACAGGAAGTCATTCCAGATCTGGGTGAACTGCCAGATCAGGCAGACCATGATGATCGGTGTCGAAAGCGGCAGGATGATGCGCCGGAAGATGGTGAAGAAGCCGGCGCCATCCAGGCGCGCGGCCTTGACCAGGGCGTCGGGAATGCTCACGTAGAAGTTGCGAAAGAACAGCGTGGTGAAAGCCAGGCCATACACCACGTGCACCAGCACCAGACCTGTGGTGGTGCTGGCAAGGCCCAGCTTGCCAAGGGTGAACGAGGCTGGCAGCAGCACGGTCTGGAACGGTAGGAAGCAGCCGAACAGCAGCAAACCGAAAAACAGCTGCGAGCCACGAAAACGCCACATCGACAGCACGTAGCCATTCAGCGCGCCTATGGCGGTGGAAATCAGCACTGCCGGCACGGTGATCAGCACCGAGTTCCAGAAATACCCGCTGACCGTGCTCCAGGCCTTGACCCAGCCAATGCCGGTAACCACGGTCGGCCAGCTCAGCAGGTTGCCGCTGCCGATGTCCTCGGGGGTCTTGAAGCTGGTGAGCAGCATCACCACCAGCGGCACCAGGTACAACAGCACGGCGATCAGCAGCACGGCATGGATCAACAGGCGGCTAAGGCTCGTGGCCGGTTTATGCGCTGGACTATGCATGGCGTTTGCTCCGCAACTCCGAGTACAGGTAGGGCACCAGGATCGCCAAGATCGCCCCGAGCATGAGGATGGCACTGGCCGAGCCCATGCCCATCTGCCCGCGACTGAAGGTGAACGAGTACATGAACATCGCTGGCAAGTCGGAGGAGTACCCTGGCCCGCCGGCGGTCATCGCCGCTACCAGGTCGAAACTCTTGATGGCAATGTGCGAAAGGATCATCAGGGCGCTGAAGAACACCGGACGCAAGCTGGGCAGCACCACTTTCCAATAGATGCGCGGCAGACTGGCGCCGTCGATCTGCGCTGCGCGGATGATCGACGGATCGACCCCGCGCAGGCCGGCGAGGAACATCGCCATGATGAAGCCCGAGGCCTGCCACACCGCCGCGATCACCAGGCAATACACCACGCGGTCGGGGTCGATCAGCCAGTCCAGGCGAAAGCCTTCCCAGCCCCAGTCACGCAGCAGCTTGTCGAGCCCCATGCCGGGGTTGAGCAACCACTTCCAGGCGGTACCGGTGACGATCATCGAAAGCGCCATCGGGTACAGGTAGATCGTGCGGATGAAGCCTTCGCGGCGGATGCGCTGGTCGAGCAGTACCGCCAACAGCACGCCGATGGCCAGGCTGATGGTGATGAACAGGCCGCCGAACAGCAGCAGGTTCTTGCTGGCGACCCACCAGCGGTCGTTGTCGAACAGTCGGGCGTACTGCGCGAGGCCCGCCCATTTGTAGGTCGGCAAAAAGGTCGAAGTGGTGAGGGAAAGCACGAAGGTCCACAGGATGTAGCCGTAGAAGCCCACCAGGACGATGAACATGCTTGGCGCCAGCACCAGCTTGGGTAGCCAGCGCTGCAAGACGTCCATAGGGGAAGCGCGCAGTTGGGCGGTAACTGTCGTCATGTTTTGGTTCTCGAGGGAGGGGCGGTTTGGCACCGGTTAGCGCCGGATCGGCGCTCCCACATAGGCCCAGCTCGCCACAGGCCTTGGGCAGGGCGCCGAGCCTGTGGGAGCGGGCTTGCCCGCGAATCGTCGTTACTTGGCCGCTGAGATCGCCGCCGCCAGTTTTTTCGCGGCATCGGCTGGATCAGCGTTGGGGTCGTTGATGTAGTTGGTCACTACATCGAAGAATGCCCCTTGCACGGCCAGCGTGGTGGCCATGTTGTGCGCCATGCTGGGCTGCAGCCCGCCAGTCTTGGCGTCGGCCAGGAAGTCCTTGGCCGAGGTCTGCGCACAGGCATCGAAGCCGTACTTGCCCATGTCGGCGAGCATGTCGTTGCGCACCGGGATCGAACCCTTGTTGATGCTGAACACCTTCTGGAAGTCCTGGCCGAGGACTTTGCGGGCGATGTCCTGCTGGCCGGCGGCGGTGCCTTGGTCCTTCTGCTTGAACACCGCCAGCGAGTCGATGTTGTAGAGGAAGGCCTTGTCGGTGCCTGGGAAAGGCACGCATTGGTAGTCCTTGCCGGCAACCTTCTTGGCCAGGGTCCATTCGCTCTTGGCCCAGTCACCCATGATCTGCATGCCGGCCTTGCCGTTGATGACCTTCGCCGCTTCAAGGTTCCAGTCCTGGCCCTTGCCGTCAGGGTCCATGTAGGTAGCGACCTTTTTCAACTCGGTCAGCGCCTTGACCATCTCGGGCCCGGTCAGCGCATCCTTGTCCAGGTCGACCAGCGCCTTCTGGTAACCCTCGGCCCCCATCACCGACAGCACCACGCTTTCGAACACGGTACTGTCCTGCCATGGCTGGCCGCCGTGGGCGAGCGGGATGAAGCCTGCAGCCTTGAGCTTGTCGGCCGCCGCATAGAACTGTTCGAGGGTGGTGGGCGGCTGCTTGATGCCGGCTTTCTTGAACACGTCCGGGTTGATCCACAACCAGTTGATACGGTGGATGTTCACCGGCACGGCGACGTAGTCACCGTCGTACTTCATGGTATCGGCGACCTTCTTGTCGAGTAGCGAGTCCCACTGTTCTTGCTTGGCCACGTCCTTGAGCACGTCCGTGTCGAGCAGGCCGGTCGAAGCCCACTCCTGGATGTCCGGCCCCTTGATCTGCGCGACGCCGGGCGGATTGCCGGCCACCGCCCGGCTCTTGAGCACGGTCATCGCCGTGGCCCCGCCACCACCGGCGACGGCGCCGTCCTTCCAGGTGAAACCATCTTTCTCGACCTGGGCCTTGAGCACGTCCACGGCGGCTTTTTCACCACCGGAGGTCCACCAGTGCACGACCTCGACACTGCCTTTGGACTCGGCAGCAAGGACAGTGAGCGGGAACAGCGAAGCAAGGGAGAGAGCGCCAGCAAGGCGAAGGGCAGCGTTCATGAAGGTACCTTTCCAGTTTCTTGTTGTTATGCCGAGCAAGTCGGTCGCTTGCATTGCATGGAGTCTAATCAGCCCACCCGCTTCGCTAGGTAACGAAGCGATGCATGAATGTCATCGTTTGGTTACATTGCGCGCCAGGTTGCTCGCCAGGCTCGGCGCCAGTGGCAACCCTGGCAACAGCAGCGCCTGGTAGGCGTGATACAGGTCGGGCTTGCCTGGCCAGATCGTCCCGGCCGGCCGGTTGTTGGCGTCGAGTTCGTGGTGCCAGCTACCGCTCACGCGGTCGATGAAGTGGTTGTCGATGAACCCCCAGAGCCGTTGATACCAACGCTGGTAATCGGCTTCGCCGGTGCGCAGCAGCAACGCCGCGGCGACGGCGCAAGCCTCGGCGTGCACCCAATGCAGACGCGCTCTGACCACGGGGCGGTTGTCCCAGTCGAGGGTGTAGATGAAGCCTTCCGTGCCATCGACGTGCCAGGCCAGGTTGCAAGCGCTGTCGAACAGCCCACGTGCGCAGGGCAGCAACCAAGCCGGTACCTCCCGGCCAGCCTGGGTCAGGCTGGCTTCCAGGTGCAACAACAGGCGAGCCCACTCCAGGCCATGGCCCGGGGTCGTGCCATAGGGCCGGAAATGATCGGCAGGATGCTCCAGGTTGTAATGGGGCAAGGGCTGCCAGTGCGCATCGAAATGTTCGACCACCCGATACTGGTTGGCCGCGGCCAGGCTATGGATGATCCGCTCGGCGATGCGCAGGGCGCGATCCAGCCAGCACGGATCGCCAGTGACATCGGCAAGCGCGAGGAAGGCTTCGGTCGCGTGCATGTTGCTGTTGGCGCCACGATAGGGCTCGGGCAACTGCCAGGCGCGCGAGAAGGTTTCGCGCATGGCGCCCTCTTCTTCGCTCCAGAAATGCGCCTCGATGATCCGCACCGCGTCCGCCAGCAACAGGTCGGCAGCAGCGGCGCCCGCCACCTGCGCGGAGCTGGCGGCCAGGGCGACGAATGCATGCAGGTAGGCTGACTTACCGCTGTCATCCTGACCACCCGGATGGCTGAACCAGCCGCCATAGTTGGCATCGCGCATCGCCCCGCACAGGGCGGCCACGCCATGCTCGGCATAGGCCAGGCAACCCGGCACGCCCTGGATGTGCGCCAAGGCGAAACAGTGGGTCATGCGCGCGGTGTGCAGGGTGTCGGCACCAGCCCCCGGTAGCAGGTGGCCGGTTGCGTCGAGGCTGCCAAAGCCGTCGGGCAGCCAGGCTGCCTTGGCGAAGTCCAGCAGGCGCTGCCCTTCGGCCAGGCGCCAGGCGGCGTGCACCGAAGCGTCGAGCCAGTTGAGACAGGTATCGTTCATGGGCCACCGCGTCCTTGCCATCATGTGCGAATTCTAGCGAGCGCGCTTGGCTGGCATGTCACAAAGCTCCGCCTGTATGTCACAGCCCGGTGACATCGCGCGGCAGATACAGCGTTACCCGCAACCCACCCCCACGCAAATTGAGCAAGCTGACTTCGCCACCGTGGCTATGGGCGATGTTCCGCGCGATCCCCAACCCCAGCCCATAGCCCTGCTGCAGCCCTGCTAGGCGCACATGCGGCTCGAACACCTGTTCCAGTTGCTGCTCGGGCACCCCAGGGCCGTGGTCGTCGACCTGCAGGACGAAGCTCTCGGTACTGTCGAGAATCCGCAGGCGCGCCCGCTCGCCGTACTTGATGGCATTGTCGATGAGGTTGCCGATACACCGGCGCAGGGCCAGTGCCTTGCCCGGATATGGCGCCAGCGCCTGCCCCTCGACGGTGATGCGGCCATCGACCAGGTAGGGTTCGGCCAGGAGCTCCAGGACCTGATTGAGGTCGATCGGCTCGATGTTCTCGTGGATATCGGTGTCCTTCACGCACTGCAGGGCACCCTTGACCAGCAGCTCCAGCTCGTCGAGGTCCTGGCTGAACTTGGCTTGCAAGCGCTCATCCTCGAGCAGCTCCACACGCAGGCGCAGGCGCGTGATGGGCGTGCGCAAGTCATGGGAAATGGCGCTGAACAACTGGCTGCGCTCGGTCAGGTAGCGGCTGATGCGCTCGCGCATGCTGTTGAACGCCCGCCCCACCTCGACTACCTCGCTGCCTCCACGCTCGGCCACCGGCGCGACGTCGGCGCCCAGCGACAACTCCCGGGCAGAGCGGGCCAGGCGCTTGAGCGGCCAGCTCTGCCAATGCACCAGCAGGCCGATGAACAGCAACAGCAAGGCGGTGGTCAGGAAAATGAAACCGACCTGCTGGCGTGGCAGGCGCTCGGCCTCGAGGCTGGTGTAGGGTTCGGGCAGCAGTGAGGCGATGTACAGCCACTCACCCTCGCCCAGGCGGATCTGGGTCACCAGCACCGGCGGGTTGAGCGGCTCCAGGGTCAGTGAATAGTGGGCCCACGAACGCGGCAGCTCGTCGAGCTTGAGGCCGCTGTTGAAGATGCGCAGGTCGTCGGGGCCGACGAATTCCACCGAGATATCCATCTGGGCGCCCAGTCGTTCGTGCAGCACCTGCTGGACCACCTCGATCACCGCCTGCTTGCGGGGCGTCGCCGGCAGCTCCGGCATGACCAGCGGCTTGACGTTGAGCGAGACGAAAAAGCGCGTGCCGCCCATGCTGCGCAACTGGTCGAGGACCATCGGCCGGTAGGCCACTGGCAGCGAGCGGAAGTAGCTGACACTGGCACTCATCGAATGGGCCAGGCTGCTGGCGCTGGCCCGTAGCCCCTGAAGCTGGCTGGAACGCAGCTGCGCGACCCAGATGAAGCTCGACAGCCCCTGGGCGAGCAGCACCGCCAGCAGCGTCAGCAACAGCATGCGGCCGAGCAAGGAGCGCGGCAACAGGCGCCAGCGCCGTTCAGCCCGTGCAGCGGACATGGGCAGCCAGCAGGTAACCACTGCCGCGTACGGTACGGATCAAGCGGGGTGGCCGGTCGGTATCACGCAGGCGCTGGCGCAAACGGCTGACGGCCATGTCGACGATGCGATCCAGCGGCATCGGCTCACGGCCACGGGTGGCATTGCCAATGGTGTCGCGATCGAGGATCTGCTGGGGGTTGTCGAGAAACAGCTTGAGCAGCGCGAAGTCGGCACCGGACAGCATCACTTCTTCGCCGTCGCGATGGAACAGTCGGTGGCTGATCGTGTCCAGCCGCCATTCGTCGAAGGCCAGCACCGCGCCACCCGGCGCCGTCTGGGCGAAGTCGGCGCGGCGCAGCAGGGCCTTGATGCGTGCCTGCAGCTCACGCGGACTGAATGGTTTGCCGAGGTAGTCGTCGGCGCCCAGTTCCAGGCCGATGACCCGGTCGGTCTCGTCGGAACTGGCGGTCAGCATGATGATCGGCACGCGGGCTTGGCGGGGGTGCTGACGCACCCAGCGGCACAGGCTGAAACCGTCCTCGCCGGGCAACATCACGTCGAGTATCACCAGGTCGCAGGGCGTGGTATCCAGTGCCTGGCGAAAGCCCTGGCCATCGGCTTCGGCATGTACCTGGTAGCCCAGGCGGCTCAGGTACGTGTGTAACAGTTCGCGGATCTCCTGATCGTCGTCGACCATCAGGATGGATTTTCCGGCAGTACTCAAGGTGTCCCGCCCTCATTGTTGTTATCGCACCGCTAAAAGGGAGCACCCTGCTCCCCGATCGGTCAATCAGCAGTCAATCAGTGGTCCAGCGCCTGTTGCAATGCAACGCCAGCGCCCAGCAGCCCGGAAAACTCCGCCGTGACCAACCACACCGGCACCCCGGCAAGATAACCGCTCATGCAGCCTTTGTCGGCAAAACTCTGGGCAAATCCACTGCGCAGGAACAGCTCGGCAAAACGCGGGATCACGCCGCCGACAATATAGACCCCACCGCGGGCCCCCAGGGTGAGGACATTGTTACCGGCCACCCGGCCGAGGAATCGACAGAACTGCTCGATCACCGCCAGCGCCCGTGGTTCGCCGGCCAGGGCGGCGTCGGTGATCTCTGCCGGGGTTTTGTGTCGAGGAGTGTCGCCGTCGAGTGCGCAGATCGCCTGGTACAACCGCACCAGGCCGCCACCGCTGAGCACCGTCTCGGCACTGACGTGGCCGATCTGGCCGTGGATCTGCTGGTGGATCGCCGCCTCGCGGGCATTGCCTACTGGCAGATCGACGTGCCCCCCCTCGCCCGGCAGCGCCAGCCAGCCGCGTTCGCCCAGGTGCAACAGGCTGCCGACGCCGAGACCGGTGCCAGGGCCGATCACCAACGCCGGGCGCAGGGTGTCGGCCTGGCCGGGGCATACTTCATGGAATTCACCGGCGCGCAGGCGCGTCATGCCCAGGGCCATGGCGGAGAAATCGTTGGTGAGCAACAGGTGCTCGACCTGCAGCGTCTGGCAGAACGCCTTGCGGTTCAGACGCCAATGGTTGTTGGTGAAACGAAAGTCGTCGCCATCCACCGGCCCGGCCACTGCCAGGCACACCGCCGCCAAGTCGCCACCGGCGATGCCCTGGTCGTCCAGGTAGGCCGCGATGGCCTGCTCGGGGCTGGTGTGGTCGGCGGTGGCGAATACCTTCACCGCGTGCAGCTGGTTGTCGCGCCACAACGCGAAGCGGGCATTGGTGCCACCGATGTCGCCAACCAGCAGTTCCTTCATTTGAGGTTCTCCAATGCCGAGGTGAAGGCACTGGCGCCCTGCTCGGCCGGGCTGAACGCCATGCGCATGAAGCCGAACAGTTCGCGCCCGCAGCCCTCGTCGTTGCCCTGCGCAGGCGCTGGCAGGTCGCGGCTGGCCAGTACCTCGGCCGACACCATCACCTGCAACGTACCTTCGACACCATCGACCCGCACGATATCACCGTCACGCACCTTTGCCAGCGGACCACCGTCGAACGCTTCGGGGCAGACGTGGATTGCCGCCGGAATTTTGCCCGAGGCGCCGGACATGCGCCCGTCGGTCACCAACGCGACCTTGTAGCCGCGATCCTGCAGCACGCCGAGAAACGGCGTGAGCTTGTGCAACTCAGGCATGCCGTTGCAGCGTGGCCCCTGGAAACGCACCACTGCGACGAAATCGCGCTCCAACTCGCCGGCCTTGAAGGCGTCGGCCAGCGACTGCTGGTCGTCGAAGATCCGTGCCGGCGCCTCCACCACCTGGTGCTCCGGCGCCACCGCGGACACTTTCATCACGCCGCGGCCGAGATTGCCGTGCATCACCCGCAAGCCACCCTCGGCCGAGAACGGTCGCGCCACCGGTCGCAGGATGCTTTCGTCAAGGCTCTGCCGCGGCCCTTCGCGCCATACCAGGCGGCCGTCGTCGAGGAACGGCTCCTGGGTGTAGCGGCGCAGGCCGCGGCCGGCAACGGTGTTGACGTCTTCGTGCAGCAGTCCGGCATCGAGCAGCTCGCGAATCAGGAAGGCCATGCCACCCGCCGCCTGGAAATGGTTGATGTCGGCCTTGCCGTTGGGATACACGTGCGACAAGGTCGGTACCACTTCGGACAGGTCGGCCATGTCCTGCCAGGTGAGCTGGATGCCCGCCGCCTGGGCGATAGCCGGAAGGTGCAGGGTGTGGTTGGTCGAGCCGCCGGTAGCGTGCAGGGCAACGATGGCGTTGACCAGCGCCTTCTCGTCGACGATTTCACCCAGCGGCATGAAGCCGCTGCCGCTGGCCTTGGTCATGCGCGTGACTTGCTGCGCCGCCTCGGCGGTGAGCGCATCGCGCAGCGGCGTGTAAGGGTTGACGAACGAGGCGCCCGGCAGGTGCAGGCCCATCACTTCCATGACCAGCTGGTTGGTGTTGGCGGTGCCGTAGAAGGTGCAGGTGCCCGGGCCGTGGTAAGACTTCATCTCCGATTCGAGCAACTGCTCGCGGCTGGCCTTGCCCTCGGCATAGCGCTGACGTACGTCGGCCTTTTCCTTGTTGGAGATCCCCGAGGTCATCGGGCCACCCGGGACGAAGATCGTCGGCAGGTGACCGAAGCGCAGCGCGCCCATCATCAGGCCCGGGACGATCTTGTCGCAGATGCCGAGCATCATCGCGGCATCGAACATGTTGTGCGACAGCGCCACTGCGGTGGACATGGCGATCACTTCGCGGCTGGCGATGGCCAGTTCCATGCCTGGCTCGCCCTGGGTCACGCCGTCGCACATGGCCGGCACGCCACCGGCGAACTGGCCGACCGAACCGACCTCGCGCAGGGCCTGTTTGATCTGCTCGGGAAAGTGCTGGTAGGGCTGGTGCGCCGAGAGCATGTCGTTGTAAGCCGAGACGATGGCCACGTTGGCGGCGTTCATCAGGCGCAGGCTGTGCTTGTCTTCGGCACCGCAACCGGCCACGCCGTGGGCGAAGTTGGCGCATTGCAGGCCGGCACGCATGGGTCCGTCACTGGCCGCCCCGCGAATCAGGCGCAGGTAGCGTTCACGGGTGGCACGGCTGCGCTCTACCAGCCGTCGGGTGACCTCAAGGATGCGCGGATGCATGTACTGGACTCCAGGCTAACTGTAAGGGTGGCCGTACCGGACATTTCCCCTCCCACCGATCGCGTCCTAGGCTCAAGTACAAAGGGGCCTGACGCATCGAGGAGGCGGACCAGCCAACCACTCGTTGTATGTTTAAACAAAATTCTGCCAGTAAAAAGGCTTGTTTTCTATCTGATAGTGAATAATCTTGTAATTCCAACAACAAAACCGTTTCAGTGAAGCTCCTTTGTGCCACAGGTTTCACTCTGACTGCCAGAGGTACTGCCATGACTCTACGCATCGCCATCAACGGATTCGGCCGCATCGGACGCAACGTCCTGCGCGCACTGTATACCCAAGGCTACCGCCAGGACCTGCAGGTCGTCGCCATCAACGACCTTGGCGACAGCACCATGAATGCCCATCTGCTCAAGTACGACAGCGTGCACGGCACCTTCGACGCCACGGTCGAGGCCGATCACGAGAGCCTGACCGTCAACGGTGACCGGATTGCGGTCAGCGCCATCCGCAACCCCGCCGACCTGCCCTGGAAAGCCGAAGCGATCGACGTCGTGTTCGAGTGTACAGGCCTGTTCACAGAACGAGCCAAGGCCGCGGCGCACCTGGCGGCCGGGGCCGGCAAGGTGATCGTCTCGGCGCCGGCCAAGGGCGCCGATGCCACCATCGTATATGGCGTAAACCACGACATCCTGCGCCCGTCGCACCAGGTCATCTCCAGCGCTTCCTGCACCACCAACTGCCTGGCGCCGATCGCCCAGGTGCTGCACCGCGAGTTCGGCATCGAACAAGGCCTGATGACCACCATCCATGCCTACACCAACGACCAGGTACTGACCGACGTCTATCACAGCGATCCCTACCGCGCCCGCTCGGCCACCCAGTCGATGATCCCCAGCAAGACCGGCGCCGCCGAGGCGGTGGGCCTGGTGCTGCCGGAGCTCGCCGGCAAGCTGACCGGCATGGCCGTGCGCGTGCCGGTGATCAACGTGTCGCTGGTCGACCTCACGGTCAACCTCAAGCGCGAGGCCAGCGCCGAGCAGGTCAACCAGTTGTTCCTCGAAGCCAGCCGGCATTCCCGGGTGCTGGGCTACAACGCCCTACCGCTGGTGTCGTGCGATTTCAACCACAACCCGCTGTCGTCGATCTTCGATGCCAACCATACCCGCGCCAACGGTCACATGCTCAAGGTGCTGGCCTGGTACGACAACGAATGGGGGTTCTCCAACCGTATGCTGGATAACTGCCTGGCGCTCTGTAACGCTCGGTGAGTGATGTGTGCGCTTGAGTGGTGTGGTGCCGCGCAAATCGAGCGCCGCCCGCGCGGCGCATCGCGACGCAAGGCCGCTCCCACATCTGTTGCAACGAACCTATGTCTGTCAGGCCATGGTTGTTCGCTTTTGGCGCCTGTCGAGGAGTCGCGCCGGACCCACCAGGCTGACAACCATGACCTATCAGACAGAGGTACGTTGCAACAAATGTGGGAGCGGCCTTGCGTCGCGATGCGCCGCGCGGGCGGCGCTCGATTTGTGCGGCACCACAACTCTCCAGAGTACTCCTCCCCCGACGCCCCATTCATGGCCAACCGCCACAATCTTTACCTTTTCCTAACAATTCGATACTTGACCTGACGAGCAGATGATAAGCATTATCATTCACCTTTCGTCGGCCAGGTCCCACCGTGAGTCAGTCCCGGTTCAATTCCGTGTTTCTCGTCCAGCGCCTTTCCCTGCTGCGTACCCTCCAGCGCATGGTGGGCAACCCCAGCACGGCCGAAGACCTGCTGCAGGAAACCTACCTGCGCGTGTCCCGGGCAGTGAGCGAGCGCCCCATCGAGCACCTCGAGCCCTTCGTGTTCCAGACCGCCCGCAACCTGGCCCTGGACCACTTGCGCAGCCGCCGCGTGCAAGCCCGCACGCTGGTCGACGACGTGCCCGAGGCGGTACTGCACAACGTCGCCGCGCCCGCCAGCAACAGCGAGGATGCCGCCCATGCCGAGCGCCTGCTCAAGCAGTTGAGCGCCAGCCTCGGGCAACTGAGCGAACGCCAGCAGCGCATTTTCATCCTCAGCCGAGTGCATGGCGCCAGCTACCTGGAAATCGCCGAGCAGTTGAAGGTTTCAGCCAGCACCATGCAGAAGGAACTGAAGCTGATCATGGCCATCTGCATGGGCGTGGCCGATCGCCTCAAGTGAAACGACCAGCGGCTCACGAGGAAATCCAATTCCCTTGCCACACCCGGCCTTTGCCTTGATCATGCGCGAAAAACCATTCCAGGGATCCACCGTGACCGACAGCCCCGTCCCTCGCCCGCCATCCACCGGGCCCGACGCACGCGCCCGCGCCATGGACGAAGCGCTGGACTGGCTCGTGCGCCTGCAATGCGCCACCGAGCAGGACACCCTGGCTTTCGAGCAATGGCTGGGCGCGGCGACCGAAAACGCCGAAGCCTATGTGCAAGCCGAAGCCTTGTGGAATGGCAAACCGCTGCGCGAGGCCGCCGTGCAACTGCACCAGGACCAGCGCCGCTCGGTGCGCGGACGCCTGCGTAGCCACTGGAAACCCCTGGCCACCGCTGCATTGCTGCTGGTCGGCCTGTTCACCTTCGGCAACCTGCCGGTGCGCCTGCAGGCCGACCACCTGACCGTGGTCGGCGAACGCCAGCGTCTGGAGCTGGGCGACAGCGCCAAGGTACTGCTCAACACCAACTCGGCCTTCGCCAGCGACCTGCGCGACGGCCGCCAGGTCGCCCGCCTGCTGCAGGGTGAAGCCTACTTCCAGGTGGCTGGCGGGCAGATGCCGCTCGAGGTTCAGGCCGGTCCCCTGCGCGCCCAGGTGCGCGATACCGACTTCGCCGTGCGCTATCTCGACGGCGAGGCGCAAGTGCGAGTCCAGCGCGGCGATGTCGACCTGCAGGGGGCCCGCGACCAACGCATTCGCCTCAGTGCCGGCGACAGCATCAGCGTCGGCCCTGCAGGTTTCGGCCAGCGCCAACGCCCCGACATGCACAAGGACCTGGCCTGGATCGACGGTCGCCTGGTGTTCGAGAACTGCCCGCTGCGCGAAGTGCTCGCCGAGGTTCGGCGTTACTACCCCGGCTGGATCATCAACCGCAACGGCCAGCTGGACGACATCGCGGTCACCGGCAACTACCGCCTCGACCAACCGCTGCAGACCCTGCGCGCCCTGGCCCAGATCACCTCGGCGCAACTGCACGAGTACCCCGCCCTGGTCATTCTCAACTGATGAACACCGCCCGCTAACGCGGGCCGAATTATTTTTACGCGATCGCGATAGCCCAGTCGTCTCGTTATAGCCAATGCAACTGATTCTTGTTTCATGAGGGATCGGTCATCACCTATAACAGTTCGCGCGTCTGGGAGCGCCTTCGATGTCCACAGGTCAAAATCGCCCGTCCACCCTTCCCCCCCGTACCGGGCAGCCGTCGCTGCTGAGCCTTTCACTATTGAACCTGGCCCTGCTCGCTGGCGGCGCCTGCAGCCTGCCGGCACTGGCCGCCGAACCGGCCCAGGCCAGCAGCCCACGCATGGGCGACTACCGCTTCGACATCGCCCAGCAGCCACTGGTCTCGGCCATCAACGCGTTCAGCCAGGTGACCGGCTGGCAGGTTGGCTTCAGCGCCGAACTGGCCGACGGTATCGCCTCGCCGGGCGTGCAGGGATCGCTGGCGCCGCAAGCCGCGCTCAAGCGCCTGCTGCACGGCACCGGCCTGAGTTTCCGTAGCATCGGCAGCGGCAACGTGGTGCTCGAGCGCCAGGCCGCGGGCAATGCCATCGCCCTGCAGCAGATGACCGTCAGCGCCACTCGTAGCGCCCAGGACGTCAGCCAGGTGCCTAGCACCGTGAGCGTTCACACCCGCGAGCAGCTGGACCGCGACAACGTCAACAACATCCAGGACCTGGTGCGCTACGAGCCGGGCGTATCGGTGGCCGGCACCGGCCAGCGCAGTGGCCTGAACGGCTACAACATCCGCGGCATCGACGGCGAGCGCATCCTCACCCAGATCGACGGCGTGTCGATCCCGGACAGCTTCTTCTACGGGCCCTACGCCCAGACCCAGCGCAACTACGTCGACCCCGAGATCGTCAAGCGTGTGGAAATCCTTCGCGGCCCGGCCTCGGTCCTGTACGGCAGCAACGCCATCGGCGGCGCGGTGAGCTACTTCACCCTCGACCCCGACGACATCATCAAGCCAGGCAAGGACGTCGGCGCCCGCCTCAAGACCGGCTACAGCTCGGCAGACGAAAGCTGGCTGACCTCGGCCACCGTGGCCGGCCGCCACGGCGACGTCGACGGCCTGTTGCACCTGAGCCAGCGCAACGGCCACGAAACCGAGTCGTACGGCAGCCATGGCGGCGCCGGCATCGACCGCACCGAAGCCAACCCAACCGACGTGCGCACCACCAACGTGCTGGCCAAGCTGGGCTGGAACTACGCCGACGATGCACGCCTGGGCTTCACCTATGAGAACTACAAGGACGACCGCGACCAGAACGTGTTGAGCGCCGTCAACGGCCCCTATGCCAACGGCACGGCCATGGGCATGTACAAATCGCGGCAGGCCGAGGACACCATCACCCGTGAACGCTTCGGCATCAACCACGAGTTCGGCCTGGACTCGGTAATGGCCGATCACGTGAAGTGGAGCCTGAACTACCAGGTCGCCAAGACCAACCAGGACACCGCAGAAATCTACGTACCCTTCGTTCGCCAGGTCTACCGTACCCGCAATACCACCTACAAGGATCGCCAGTGGGTCTTCGATGCCCAGCTCGACAAGGCCTTCAGCATCGGCCAGACCGATCACGAGCTGACCTACGGCGCCACCGTCAAGCATGAGAAAGTCACCGGCTCGCGCAGCGGCAACGGCACCTGCCTGGCGGTGGGCGCGGGTTGCACCGCCGTCGGCGCCGACAGCCCGAGCGATCGCCAGCAACTGGTCAGCGATTTCCCGGACCCGACCATCGACACCTACAGCCTGTTCGTCCAGGACCAGATCCGCTGGAACGACTGGACCTTCCTGCCGGGCGCGCGCTACGACTACACCCGCATGGAGCCGAAATTCACCGAGGAATTCCTGCGCGGCATCCAGGGCTCCAGCACCACGGGCCCCGATTCACAAGACGACTCGACCAAGAAATGGCATCGCGTATCGCCCAAGTTCGGCATCACCTACGCGTTCAACGACAACTACACCTGGTATGGCCAATACGCCGAGGGCTTCCGCACGCCGACAGCCAAGTCCATGTTCGGCCGCTTCACCAACGAGACTGTCGGCTATACAGTCAAGGGCAATCCGGGGCTCGAGCCTGAGAAGAGCAAAGGCTACGAAACCGGCCTGCGTGGTAACTTCAATGCTGGCAACTTCGACGTCGCGGTGTACTACAACAAGTACCGCGACTTCATCGATGAGGACGCCGTGCAGAGCGCCACGCTGGGACAAACCTTCCAGGCAGCCAACATCAAGCACGCCACCATCAAGGGCGCCGAGGTCAAGGGCCGCCTGAACCTGGATCACTTCGGTGCACCGCAGGGCCTCTACACCCAAGGCTCGATCGCCTACACCTACGGCCGCAATGACGACACCGGCGAGCCGCTGAACTCGGTCAACCCGCTCAAGGGCGTATTCGGCCTGGGCTACGACCAGGACAACTATGGCGGCCTGCTGAGCTGGACCCTGGTCAAGCGCAAGACCCGCGTCGACGACACCTCGTACTTCGACGCCGACGGCTCCTCGTCGAAATTCCGCACCCCGGGCTACGGCGTGCTGGACCTGACCGGCTTCTACAAGGTAACCAACGACGTGACCGTCAACGCCGGCCTGTACAACCTCACCGACAAGAAGTACTGGCAGTGGGACTCGGTGCGCAGCTACGACGGCCAGGGCGAGGCCGGCGTGACCCAGCCGGCCAACCTCGACCGCCTGACCATGCCGGGACGCAATTTCGCGGTCAACGTGGTGTGGGATATCTGATCTGCATCGCCGCTGATCTGCATTGTCAGCAGCGGCCCTTTCGCGGGCAAAGCCCGCTCCCACAGATTCACCGCGGTACCTGAAACCGCTGGTTCCCCTGTGGGAGCGGGCTTGCCCGCGAAAGGGCCAGAAGCTTAAGCAGAAAAATCCAGATTTTTTACTGTCACCTGTCGTCCGTTTCGTCTTGTCACTAGACGCCCTCATTTTCCCAAGGACACCCCCATGACCGACCGCCCCGCACTGCGCTCGCAACGCCTCAACCAAGTCACCCACGCCCCGCACAGCGAACTCGACGCCCTGGTCAAATCCCACGCGCCGTTCGACAGCCGAGAAAGCTTCGCCCGCTTCGTCGTGGCCCAATACCTGTTCCAGGCCGAGCTGCAGGCCCTGTACAACGACCCACGCCTGATCGCCATCGTCCCCGACCTGGCCCAGCGCTGCCGCGCCGAACAAGCCCGGCTGGACCTTGCCGACCTCGGCACCGAGGTGCCTGGCGCCGTGCCGGGTGCGTTGCACAACCCCAGCGTGGCGCAAGCCTTGGGCTGGATCTTCGTCTCCGAAGGCTCCAAACTGGGCGCTGCGTTTCTGATCAAGCGTGCAGTGGCCTTGCAGTTGTCCGACAGTTTCGGCGCCAGGCACCTGGGCGAGCCGGCCGGAGGCCGTGCCGAAGGCTGGAAGCAGTTCACCCGGATTCTCGACGGCCTGGCGCTGTCGCCCGAGGAAGACGCTGCCGCCGAACGTGCTGCGGTGGCCGCCTTCGAGCGCTTCACCGAGCTGCTCAAGCACGCCTACGCCGGCACCAGCAACAGCCGGCACGCCACACCGGCCTGATACGCACCACCCGGCCACCCTTCCGGTGGCCGGACCGTTTTTCGCAGTGAGACCATGACCCGACCTGCCCGCTCCAAACTGTCGCGCCTGCTGTATGGCATCCTGGCTTACGTGAGCCTGGGCATCGGCCTGGTGGCCATCGTCATCCCCGGCCTGCCGACCACCGAGTTCATCCTGCTCGCCGCCTGGGCCGCGACACGCAGCTCGCCGCGGCTGTCGGCCTGGCTCGAGAACCACCGGCTGTTCGGGCCGATCCTGTACAACTGGCGCAACGGCAAGGTCATCCAGCGCCGGGCGAAGGTCAGCGCCACCGTGAGCATGCTGGTGTGCGCAGGGCTGATGCTGGTGTTTCTCGAGCACCGCTGGCCCGTGTTCCTGGCCATTGGCGGCATGACCCTGGGCAACCTGTGGATCTGGTCGCGGCCCGAACAGGCCGGCGTGCCGGGGTCACAGGCTCAGCAGCCCTGAGTACAGCGAATAGGCCGCCACAGCAGCCCCCACCAGCACGGCCGCGAAGATGAGTTTTTCCCACGGGGTGAACAGGGTCTGGCCCTGCTCGCGCTTGGCCTGGGCGAACAGGATCACGCCTGGGGCATACAGCAGCGCCGACAGCAGCAGGTATTTCAAACCGCCTGCGTACAGCAGCCATACCGCGTACAGCAGCGCCAGCATTCCCACCACCAGGTCCTTGTGGCGCCGCTTCGGCTGGCCCGCATAGGTTTCACCGCGCGCCGCCAGCAGCACAGCATAGGCTGCCGACCAAAGGTAGGGCACCAGGATCATCGACGAAGCCAGGTAGATCAGGCTGGTGTAGGTGCCCGCCGAGAACAGGGTGATCAGCAGGAAGCCCTGGATCATGCAGTTGGTCAGCCACAGGGCATTGGCCGGCACATGGTTGGCGTTTTCCTTGACCAGGAAGCGCGGCATGGTCTTGTCACGGGCAGTGGCGTAGAGGATCTCCGCGCACAGCAGTGCCCACGACAGCAAGGCCCCCAGCAGCGAGACCGCCAGGCCGATACTGATCAGCAGGCCACCCCAGGGCCCGACGATGTATTCGAGCACGGCGGCCAGCGACGGGTTCTGCAGCCCGGCCAGTTCCGGCTGGGTCATGACCCCCAGCGACAGGACGTTGACCAGCACCAGCAAGGCCAGCACACCGAGAAACCCTATCACCGTGGCCTTGCCCACGTCCGAGCGGTTCTGCGCCCGACCGGAATAGACACTGGCGCCCTCGATGCCGATGAACACGAATACCGTCACCAGCATCATGTTGCGCACCTGCTCGAGCACATTGCCGAACTGCGGATTGCTCAGGCCCCAGATATCGCGGGTGAAGACATCGGCCTTGAAGGCGAACGCGGCAATCACCACGAAGATCAACAGTGGCACGACCTTGGCCACGGTGGTGACCTGGTTGATGAACGCCGCCTCCTTGATGCCGCGCAACACGATGAAATGCACGGTCCAGAGCAGCAGGGAGGCACAGCCGATGGCGATCGGCGTATTGCCCTCGCCGAACACCGGGAAGTAGAACCCCAGGGTGCTAAAAAGCAGCACGAAGTAGCCGACGTTGCCCAGCCAGGCGCTGATCCAATAGCCCCAGGCGGAGGAAAAGCCCATGTACTCGCCGAATCCGGCCTTGGCGTAAGCGTACACGCCGGAATCGAGTTCGGGCTTGCGGTTGGCCAGGGTCTGGAACACGAAGGCCAGGGCCAGCATGCCAACGGCGGTGATACCCCAGCCGATCAATACCGCACCGACGTCGGCGCGGGCCGCCATGTTCTGCGGCAGCGAGAAGATCCCGCCGCCAATCATCGACCCGACCACCAATGCGATCAGTGCGCCAAGGCGTAGCTTCTGTCCCGGTTCGCTCATGGCGCTCCTTTTCTGCACGCTGTCATTCGTTTGAAACAGCAACGCAGGCCATACTAAGTACCCATACTTATATGGCACTGATCATTAAACCTATAGCACTCATAACTCATTTGTCTATAGGCCAGCTCTATTACAACCGTGTCAGCACAGAAAATATAAGACAACGCACTAGAACTCAAAATTCATTTGAAAAATTTGCGAAACGCTCAAAAGCGGCTAGCTTGAGAGTTCGCAGGCTACACAGAGCGTTTGCTCTAGAAAGACATGGAGGTGCCAGCGCCCAAGGCCTGCAGCTGAGCTGTCGGCACTCTCCAGGAGCCGCGTGAAGGAAATTTCCTACTTCACGTGGTCATGAACTGATTTGTGTCAGTTCATGACTCCGGCGTCGGATTTAATCTGTCGTCAACTTTCTCCTGGCAGGAGTTGTTAAATGTCTGATTCTTCCGGAAAACTAAAACTCGGCGCGTTAGTTGCACTTGTTGTCGGCTCGATGATTGGCGGCGGGATCTTCTCGCTGCCGCAAAACATGGCGGCCAGCGCGGAGGTGGGGGCCGTGCTCATCGGCTGGGCAATCACCGCCGTCGGCATGCTGACCCTGGCCTTCGTGTTCCAGACCCTGGCCAACCGCAAGCCTGACCTGGACGGCGGGGTGTACGCCTACGCCAAGGCCGGGTTCGGCGACTACATGGGCTTTTCCTCGGCCTGGGGCTACTGGATCAGTGCCTGGCTGGGCAACGTCGGCTACTTCGTGTTGTTGTTCAGCACCCTCGGCTACTTCTTCCCGATCTTCGGCGAAGGCAATACACCGGCGGCCATCATCGGCGCCTCGGTGCTGCTCTGGGCCGTGCACTTCCTGGTGCTGCGCGGCATCAAGGAGGCAGCGTTCATCAACCTGATCACCACCGTGGCCAAGGTCGTGCCGCTGTTGATCTTCGTGCTGATCTGCCTGTTCGCGTTCAAGCTCGACATCTTCACCGCCGACATCTGGGGCGTGGGCGCTCCTGAGCTGGGCAGCGTGATGAACCAGGTGCGCAACATGATGCTGGTCACCGTGTGGGTGTTCATCGGCATCGAGGGCGCGAGCATCTTCTCATCGCGTGCCGAGAAACGCTCGGACGTGGGCAAGGCCACGGTCATCGGCTTCATCACCGTGCTGCTGTTCCTGGTACTGGTCAACGTGCTGTCGCTTGGCGTGATGACCCAACCGGAACTGGCCAAGCTGCAGAACCCGTCGATGGCCGCCGTGCTCGAGCACGTGGTAGGCCACTGGGGCGCGGTGCTGATCAGCGTCGGCCTGGTCATCTCGCTGCTCGGGGCGCTGCTGTCGTGGGTGCTGCTGTGCGCGGAGATCATGTTCGCCGCCGCCAAGGACCACACCATGCCGGAGTTCCTGCGCCGCGAGAACAGCAAGCAGGTGCCGGCCAACGCGCTGTGGCTGACCAACGCGATGGTGCAGATCTTCTTGGTCATCACCCTGTTCTCCAGCAGTACCTACCTGTCGCTGATCTACCTCGCCACCTCGATGATCCTGGTGCCCTACCTGTGGTCGGCAGCCTACGGCTTCCTGCTGGCCTTGCGTGGCGAAACCTATGAACAAGCCGCATCCGAGCGCAGCAAGGACCTGCTGATCGGCGGCATCGCGCTCGTCTACGCCATCTGGCTGCTGTATGCCGGCGGCGTGAAATACCTGCTGCTTTCCGCACTGCTGTATGCCCCTGGCGCCATCCTGTTCGCCAAGGCCAAGCGCGAAATCGGCCAACCTATCTTCACCAACATCGAAAAACTGGTCTTCGCCGCGGTTGTCGTGGGTGCCCTGGTGGCCGCCTACGGCCTGTACGACGGATTCCTGACTCTTTGATCCTGGTCTTCGCACTATTGGAGGATTTGAACCATGTCCACTGAAAAACAGAAGTACGGTGTCCACTCCGAGGCCGGCAAGCTGCACAAGGTGATGGTTTGCGCTCCGGGCCTGGCGCACAAGCGCCTGACCCCCAGCAACTGCGACGAACTGCTGTTCGACGACGTGATCTGGGTCGACCAGGCCAAGCGGGACCACTTCGACTTCGTCACCAAGATGCGCGAACGCGGCGTCGAGGTGCTGGAGATGCACAACCTGCTGACCGACATCGTGCAGAACAAAGAAGCCCTGAAATGGATCCTCGATCGCAAGATCACCCCTGACACCGTTGGCGTAGGCCTGACCAACGAGGTGCGCAGCTGGCTCGAAGGCCTGGAACCCCGTCACCTGGCGGAGTTCCTGATCGGCGGTGTCGCCGGCCAGGACCTGCCGCAAAGCGAAGGCGCCGATGTGGTCAAGATGTACAACGACTACCTGGGCCACTCGAGCTTCATTCTGCCGCCGCTGCCCAACACCCAGTTCACCCGTGATACCACTTGCTGGATCTACGGCGGCGTGACCCTCAACCCGATGTACTGGCCGGCGCGACGTCAGGAAACCCTGCTGACCACCGCCATCTACAAGTTCCACCCCGAGTTCACCAAGGCCGACTTCCAGGTCTGGTATGGCGACCCGGACAAGGACCACGGCAGCGCCACCCTCGAAGGCGGTGACGTGATGCCGATCGGCAAGGGCATCGTGCTCATCGGCATGGGCGAGCGCACCTCGCGCCAGGCCATCGGCCAACTGGCGCAGAACCTGTTCGCCAAGGGCGCGGCCAGCGAAGTCATCGTCGCCGGCCTGCCGAAATCCCGCGCCGCCATGCACCTGGACACCGTGTTCAGCTTCTGCGACCGCGACCTGGTCACGGTCTTCCCGGAAGTGGTCAACGAGATCGTGCCGTTCATCATCCGCCCGGACGAAGGCAAGCCCTACGGCATGGACGTGCGCCGCATCAACAAATCGTTCATCGAGGTGGTGGGCGAGCAGCTTGGCGTCAAGCTGCGGGTGGTGGAAACCGGTGGCAACAGCTTCGCCGCCGAGCGTGAACAGTGGGACGACGGCAACAACGTGGTGGCCATCGAACCAGGCGTGGTGGTCGGCTACGACCGCAACACCTACACCAACACCCTGCTGCGCAAGGCCGGCATCGAAGTCATCACCATCAGCGCCGGCGAACTGGGCCGGGGCCGTGGCGGCGGTCACTGCATGACCTGCCCGATCGTGCGCGACCCGGTCGACTACTAGTACGACCAACCCCGGCGGTGCCCAACCGGGCCGCCGGGCAGCCAACAGCCGAATTCTTTGAAAGCCTAAGGAGACTCCGTCATGGCGTTCAACATCCACAATCGCAACCTGCTCAGCCTCGAACACCACACTACCCGCGAGCTGAAGTACCTGCTGGACCTGTCCCGCGACCTCAAGCGCGCCAAATACACCGGCACCGAGCAGCAGCACCTGAAGGGCAACAACATCGCCCTGATCTTCGAGAAGACCTCCACCCGCACCCGCTGCGCCTTCGAGGTCGCCGCCTATGACCAGGGCGCCAACGTCACCTACATCGACCCCAACTCCTCGCAGATCGGCCACAAGGAAAGCATGAAGGACACCGCCCGCGTGCTCGGGCGCATGTACGATGCCATCGAGTATCGCGGCTTCAAGCAGGAGATCGTCGAGGAGCTGGCGAAATTCGCCGGCGTACCGGTGTTCAACGGCCTCACCGACGAATACCACCCGACCCAGATGATCGCCGACGTGCTGACCATGCGCGAGCACAGCGACAAGCCGCTGCACGACATCAGCTACGTGTACCTGGGCGATGCCCGCAACAACATGGGCAACTCGTTGCTGCTGATCGGTGCCAAGCTCGGCATGGACGTGCGCATCGCTGCGCCCAAGGAGCTGTGGCCGCTCGACGAACTGGTGGAGCGCTGCAAGAAGTACGCTGAAGAGAGCGGCGCGCGCATCACCCTGACCGAGGACGCCAAGGCCGCGGTCAAGGGCGTGGACTTCATCCACACCGACGTCTGGGTATCGATGGGCGAGCCGATCGAAGCCTGGGGCGAGCGTATCAAGTTGCTCAAGCCGTACCAGGTGAACAAGGAGCTGATGAAGGCCTCCGGCAATCCACGGACCAAGTTCATGCACTGCCTGCCGGCGTTCCACAACTCCGAGACCAAGGTCGGCAAGCAGATCGCCGAACAGTATCCGGAGCTGTCGAACGGCATCGAAGTGACCGATGACGTGTTCGAGTCGCCGGCCTGCATCGCCTTCGAGCAGGCGGAAAACCGCATGCATACGATCAAGGCGATCCTGGTGTCGACCCTGGCCGATCTGTAAGGGCTGCCTCGGCATCGCGGACCACCTGCTCCCTGTAGGAGCGGGTTCACCCGCGAAAGCGCCAGTCCAGACAACCTCAAGGGGCCTGCTGGCGCATTCGCGGGTAAACCCGCTCCTACAGGGACGGTGTCGTTGGCGACGGCAGCACTCCCTTTCTCAGTTAAAGGACATTCCCCATGCGTATCGTTGTAGCTTTGGGCGGTAACGCCCTGCTGCGTCGCGGCGAGCCGATGACCGCTGAAAACCAGCGCGCCAACATCCGCACCGCCACCGAACAGATCGCCAAGATCCACCCCGGCAACGAACTGGTCATCGCCCACGGCAACGGCCCGCAAGTCGGCCTGCTGTCGCTCCAGGGCATGGCCTACAAACCCGACGAGGCCTACCCGCTGGACGTGCTGGGCGCCGAGACCGAGGGCATGATCGGCTACATGATCGAACAGGAGCTGGGCAACCTGCTGGCATTCGAGGTGCCGTTCGCCACCCTGCTCACCCAGGTCGAGGTTGACGCCAACGACCCTGCTTTCAAGGATCCGACCAAGTTCATCGGTCCGGTCTACAGCAAGGAAGAAGCCGAAAAGCTGGCCAAGGAAAAGGGCTGGGTGGTCAAGCCGGACGGCGACAAGTACCGCCGCGTGGTGGCCAGCCCGAAACCCAAGCGCATCTTCGAGATTCGCCCGATCAAATGGCTGCTGGAAAAGAGCAGCATCGTGATCTGCGCAGGCGGTGGCGGCATTCCCACCATGTACGATGAAAACCGCAAGCTCAAGGGCATCGAGGCGGTGATCGACAAGGACCTGGCCTCGGCACTGCTGGCCGAGCAGCTGGAGGCCGACCTGCTGGTGATCGCCACCGACGTCGACGCCGCCTACATCGACTGGGGCAAGCCGACGCAGAAGGCCATCGCCCAGGCCCACCCCGACGAACTCGAGCGCCTGGGCTTCGCCGCCGGCTCCATGGGGCCGAAAGTGCAGGCCGCCAGCAACTTCGCCCGCAACACCGGCAAGGTGGCGGTGATCAGCTCGCTGGAAAAGATCGAGGACATCGTCAAGGGCGCCGCCGGCACTCGGGTTTCCACCGCCAACCCCGGAATAAGCTACCGTTGATGCACTGGGCGGGCGCTGTTCGCCCGCCAATTTCAACCTTCCGGAGGATTCACCATGGCCACGTACGAGCCCGGTCATGTACATATCGAGCGCACCGCGCTGAACCAGAACGACCACAGCTACGATCTCAAGATCGATTACGAAGCTGAAACCGACCCCAAGGAAGGCAGAGGTATCCAGTTCCGCATGCATGGCACCATCGAAGGCAAGACGGTCGACGAAAAGTTCTTCCTGGCCAAGGACCAGGTACTGCCCAGCTTCCTCATGCTGCTGAGCCGCAAGGCACAGTCCTACCTGCCACCGCCGAAGAAATTCGAAAGCCTGAGCTCTCCACACAAACTCTACGACCACATGTTCAGCGACATTCGAGAAAAACTGGATGTGAAATCCGGCGACCCGGTCAAACCCGAACATCTAGGTAACGCCTGATCCCACCCAGCCGGCTCCCACACTCTCCTGTAGGAGCCGGCTTGCCGGCGATACCGCCACCGCCGTCCTTGGGCATGTACCCCGACTAGGGGCATACTAACGCCCTCCCCGGCCACCACCCCCGCCTTCCCATGCGCATCCACGTCAGCTTCATCGACCGCGTCGGCATCACCCAGGAAGTCCTGGCCCTGCTCGGCGCCCGCAACCTCAACCTGGATGCGGTGGAGATGGTGCCACCGAACGTCTACATCGACGCCCCGACCCTGAGCCCCGCCGTGCTCGAGGAACTGCACGACGCCTTGTTCGAAGTGCAAGGCGTACAGTCGGTCGAGGTGGTCGACATCCTCCCTGGCCAGCGCCGTCACCTGCAACTCGATGCCCTGCTCGCCGCCATGAGCGACCCGGTGCTGGCCGTGGACAGCGCAGGCAAGGTGCTGCTGGCCAACCCGGCGCTGATCGCCCTGTGCGGGCGCGAATCGGCGGGGCGCTCGGTAGGCGAGCTGTTCGCCGACCCTGGGCTGCTGCAGGCCCTGCTGGACAACAACTTCCACCTGCCAATGCGCGAGATGCAGCTCAACGGCCAGAGCCTGCTGCTCGACGCCACGCCCATCACCAACGCCGGTGGCCTGCTGACCCTGTACCCGCCCACGCGCATGGGCGAGCGGCTGTCGGCCCTGCACCACGACCACGCCGAAGGCTTCGATGCCTTGCTCGGCGAATCGCCGGCGATCCGCACCCTCAAGGCTCGTGCGCTGCGGGTGGCGGCCCTCGACGCACCTTTGCTGGTGCATGGCGAGACCGGCACCGGCAAGGAGCTGGTGGCCCGCGCCTGCCACGCCTTGAGCAGCCGCCACGCCGCGCCTTTCCTGGCGCTGAACTGCGCAGCCCTGCCCGAGAGCCTGGCCGAGAGCGAGTTGTTCGGCTATGCCCCCGGCGCCTTCACCGGCGCCCAGCGCGGCGGCAAGCCGGGGCTGATGGAGCTGGCCAACCAGGGCACGGTGTTTCTCGACGAGATCGGCGAAATGTCGCCCTACCTGCAGGCCAAGCTCCTGCGTTTTCTCAACGATGGCAGTTTCCGCCGGGTGGGCGGCGACCGCGAGGTGAAGGTCGATGTGCGCATCATCAGCGCGACCCACCGTGATCTGGAGCGCATGGTCGCCGAAGGCACCTTCCGCGAAGACCTGTTCTACCGCCTGAACGTGCTCAACCTGCAGGTGCCGCCGCTGCGCGACCGTGGCCAGGACATCCTGATGCTCGCGCATTTCTTCATGCAGCAAGCCTGTACGCAGATCCAGCGCCCGGCTTGCCGCCTGGCCCCGGCCACCCACTCGGCGCTGTTGGCCAACCCTTGGCCGGGCAACGTGCGCCAGCTGCAGAACGTGATCTTCCGCGCCGCAGCCATCTGCGAGGGCTCGCTGGTGGACATCGGCGACCTGGACATCGCCGGCACTTCGGTCGCCCGAGGCCAGGACGGCGAAGTGGCGAGTCTGGAGCAGGCGGTGGGCGATTTCGAGCGCGAGCTGCTGCAGCGCCTGTACGCCAGCTACCCCTCGACCCGGCAACTGGCCGGACGCTTGCAGACCTCGCACACCGCCATTGCCCAGCGGCTGCGCAAGTACGGGATCCCCGGCAAACCTTGAGCGTGCTTCAGGCCAGGTCGGCCAGCAGCGGCTCCGGGCCGAGCAAGACCCCGCGCTGACGCTTGGCCTCGCGGCCCTCACCGAGCACCACCAGAACCGCACGCAAGCCACGTACGATGTTGTGGCTCGATCCCAGGTCGTTGACCAGCGAACTGGTGACCATGCCATCCAGCGCGCCGTTGCGGATGCCTTCGTACAACGACTGCCGGAAGCGCTCCTCGAAGTGCTGTTCGCGCTCGTTCAAGGCCTGGAAACGCACCGCCCATTGTGCGGCCTCGACATCGGCCAGGCTCAGTTGGCGAATCTCGCGCAGGCTTTCCAGCACGTGCTGGCGCAGCGCCAGGTAGTTTTGCCGCGCCACCGACTCGTGTGGCTCCGCCACGTAGCGACGCAAGTTCTTCTGCAGCCGGCGGGTGTGCTTGACCGCATCCACCAGTTGGAACGCCGCCAGTTGGCAGTTGCGCCAGAAGGCCAGCTGCTCAGGCTCCAGCGGCTGCTCCATGCGCCCCATGAATTCGAGCAAATCGGCGTAGACCCCCTTGATGTGCAGGTGGTAGAGCTGCTCGGCATCCATGTGACCGGACTGCGCTCGGGCACGCAACGCCGCATCGTCGTCGCCCGGGGAGTCCAGCTGGCCCAACGGGCAGTACAGCGCATGCGCCACCACTTCCTGGCCCAATCGGCCCAGGTGCTGCAACTCCTCGGCCACAGCGATCACCGCACTGTCCGCCGTCTGCAAGGCCGCTGGCATGAGGTAGCGGGCATGGGTGACCTCGACCCGCCCAGGCGACTGCTCGGCCAACAACTCTTCAGGCTCGATCTTGTCTGGCAGCCAACGCTCCAGCGCGCCTGCCAGTGCTTGCTGCCAGGGCCAGAACACCGCCACGCCCATGGCATTGAACAGGGTGTGGAACAGGGCCAGCTGGATCAGGGTATTGCTGCCCAGGCCAACCAGGCCTGTGGCATTGACCACCAACCACTTCAGCGGGGCCAACAGCAGCAGCGACAACACCGCCGTCGTGCAGTTGAACAGGGCATGGGCGATGGCCAGGCGCTGGCCGCTGCGGGTACTGCCGATCATGCCCATGAACGCTGTGGAAATGCTGCTACCGACGTTGGATCCGACGGCAATGCACAAGGCCTGGGGCAGTTGCAGCTGATCGCTGGCCAGCGCCACCAGGGTCAGCATCAGCGTCGCGTGGCTCGACTGCACCACCACGGTGATCAGCGTACCGATGGCGGTGAACAGCAACACACCCTGCAAACCGCTGGCGCTGTAGTTGCGCAGGTCGAGGTCGCCGAAGCCGAAGAAGCCTTCCTTGATGCCATCGATCCCGAGGAAGATCATCGAGATCCCCAGCAGGAAGCGGCCAATGGCCTTGCTCTTTTCACCCGCGAAACTCAGCAACACGCCAAACACCAACAACGGCATGGCCAGGGCCGACATGCTCAGGTTCTGCCCGGCCATGGCCAGGAACCAGATGCCGCTGGTGGCACCCAGGTTGACCCCGAACAGCACCGCGATGCTGCCGGCCAGGGTGATCAGGCCGGTGCTGAGGAAGGCAATGGTCAACAACGAGACCAGGGTGCTCGACTGCATGATGAAGGTCGCCACGCAGCCGAACATCAGGCCTTTCACCGGCGTCGCGGTACTTTGCGCCAGCCAGGTTTCCAGCCGGCCGCCAGCCAGGCTCTTGAGTCCCTGCTCCAGGCTTTGCATGCCAAAGATGAACAGTGCCAGGCCCGCCGCCAGCTGCAACCAGCTGGGGCTGAACCAGAACGACCAGGACAGCGCCAGGAACGCCAGTGCCATCAATGAATACCGCGTGTTCAACAACGTGCGCATGGGTAGCTCTCCCTCGCTGAGCGCTGATGTTCAGCCGCTACGGACTGCTCAATCATAGCGGCTAAACGCCAGTGATAGAGCCCGCCACGACCGATCCCGGCACACCCTGCGCGAGGGAGACATGCCAGTGAGGGGATACGCTCAGAACGGCACGGTCAGCTTGACCCAGTAGGCATCGCCCTGGGCTCGGTTACGCACTTCGGTTTCCTTGGACCACTTGGCGGTGACGAACCAGCCGTCCTTGTCGCTGTACTTGATCGACGGGCCGATGGCGAAGCTGCGGCCCTTGTTGTCATCGATCCGCTCGCCGTCCTGGCGATCGTCGGTGGTCTGGCGGTAGTAGTAGCCGCCGATGCCGGCCACCCAGCCGTTGCCAAAGCCCCAGCCGATGGCGTAGTCGACGTGGAATTCCTGGCCGGAACGGTAATCGGTGTCGGGGTTGCGGCGGTTGAAGTCGTACATGATCTTGGCATCGGCATTGAGCCCGTCGGGGTCGACGTAGGTCATCGCGTAGACCGGCTCGAACACCCAGTAGTTGCGCCCGGGGTTGGCCAGGTCGTCCTTGTCGTAGCGGCCGGTGGGGGCAATCATGTCGAAGGCCAGGATGCTGTGGAATTTCTCGCTGTGGTGAAAGCCCAGCGCCGGGCCGAAGATCACGTCACCCAGGCCGCTGTTGTGCTGCGACTGGCCATTGAGGCTCACCTTGACGTCCACCAGCGGCACGATCGCGTGCAGGCCGACGCTGGCGCCGAACAGGGTGTAGTCGCTGACCCAGATCAGCCGCGGCACGATGGCGTTGGCGCGCACGCTGAAGTCCACCGGCAACTTGCGGCCATCGTTGCCGCGCAGGTTGTTGGCTTCGTAGTGATTGACGAACAACTGGCCATAGAAGCCTGGCGGCGGCATGGCGCCGCTCATGTAGTTCTCGGCGCCCAGCGGGTAGGAGGTGCCCCCGCCTTCGGTGGCATGGGTCAGGTTGGCGGCACCGAACAGGCTCAGGCCGGCGGCGAGGCGAAGCAGGGTCGCAAGGGTCGGGTTCATTCAGGTCAACCTTTGTTGTTGTTATCGGTCGGGTGCACGCGGGCACCCCGCGCCCTGGCGAGGTACCCGGCAATCGGGCTCAGATACGCTTGAACAAGGCCGAACGCTGGCCTTCCCCGGCCCCGTCGGCGGCGCTGTAGAAGCGCTCCATGAAGATGTCACGTTCGAACAACCGGCCCTGCATGAGACAGGTGATGGCAGCATCGATCATCGGCGGCGGGCCGCACAGGTAGGCCTTGTGGCCGCTGAAGCGGCCGTCGAAATGCGCCTTCGCCGCGTCATGCACGTACCCCCGAAAACCGCTCCAGTTGCTGTCGTCGCCAGCCTGGCTCAGTGCCGGCACGTAGCTGAAGTTGGGGTAGCGCTCGGCCAGGCTGACGAACAGGTCGTGGTTGTACAGTTCGGCGCGGGTGCGCGCCCCCTGGAACAGCGTCATGTGCCGGGTGTCGCCCTGGGTCAACAGGTCGAGGATCATCGACTGCGGGCTGGACAGCCCCGACCCGCCGGCGATGAAGATCAAATTCCCCGGCTGGCAGCTGCGCACGAAGAACTGCCCATAGGGCCCCGACAGCTCGACCTTGTCGCCCACCTGCAAGCGCTGGTGGATATGGGCGGTGGCGAGGCCGCCTTCGACCAGGCGCACGTGCAGCTCGACCTCGTCGGCCCGCTCCGGCGGGTTGGCCAGGGAAAACGCCCGTGTGCCTTCGATGCCCGGCAGTTGCAGGTTGATGTATTGCCCGGCCTGGAACGCCATGGGTCGGTCGAGTTTGAGGTGCACGCCGCGAATGGTCGGCGACAGCTCCACCAGGTGGGTGACCACGGCATGGTAGTCCTGCACCGGCAGGCCGGCGAAGTCCGGATCGACATCGATGTCGGCCTCGATCACCAGGTCGCTCTGCGGGATGGCACAGCACGCCAGCACCTTGCCCTCCTCGCGCTCCATGTCCATCAGGGCGAAAGGCGAGGCGGCGCCGATGTCCACGTCGCCTTCCAGTACCTGGCACTTGCAGGTGGCGCAGGTGCCGTGGCCGCAGGCGAACGGCAACCAGACGCCCTGGCGCAGGGCCGCCTGGAGAATGGTCTGGCCCTCCTCGACCTCGATCTGGTCACCGGTGGGTTCGATCGTGACTTGGTAGCTCATGGCCCTGCTCCTCTAGTTGCAGCTGCCACCCAGGCCTTCGAGGCCAGGGGTGTGCAGGTGCAGCAGGCTCTTGTGGACGACACCGTTGGCGGCAAGGCCGCTGGCAAGGTCAGGGGCGAACGGTCGTTCGTCCAGGCGCCAGCGGGCGACGTCGAAATTCACCTGGGCGGCATCGGGGTGCAGGGCGATGGCCGGTTTGACCACCTGCTCGATGAAATCACCGAAGGGCAGCGCCGGGTCGACCGGCAAGGTGAACGGTGCGCAGAACAGCAGGTGGTTTTCCCAGCACAGGTAGACCAGTTGCGCGCCGTGGAAGTTGGCCTGCAGGTCCAGGGGTTGGGCGGTATAGGTACCGATGGCGGTCACGGGCATGACAGTGTCCTCTTGTTCTTGTAGGTACGGGGCGGTATACGCCGCCCCGGGTAGCGATCAGCCGGCCTTGCGTTCGTTGCTGTGCAGCGCCTGCCAGCGTTGCTGCTCGGGCGAGCCCTGGTAGTCGAAATTGTCCTGGCCGGGGTCGATGTTGTAGTAGTCACGCACCACTGCCTCGACGTCACCGCCGCCGCAATTGCCCTGCAGGATCTGGTGCACCGGCAGCCAGGCCTGGACGTACTTATCAGGCTCGTGGGCGAAGATGTCGCAGCAGCCGTCGGAGCAGAAGTGGTAGCGCTCGCCCTCATGCACCAGGCTGCGGTGGCTGAGCTGGGTCGGGTTGTCCGGCTCGGTGAACGCCAGCGGGATCTGGCAGATCTGGCAGAGCATCGGCAGCGTCGGGTTGTAGAAGCGCTCGCCACGCGCCTGCAGTTCGCGCCAGTGTTCGTAGCGCGGTCGGTAGTATTGGTCGAAGGTGTCCGGGTACTTGGCCGACAGCCAGTCCAGTTCCTCGTCGGTGGGGATCCAGGTGTGGAAGTTGGTCGCCTGGCTGTACTGGTAGAAGATCGACCAGGCCTGGTGGGTGATGTGCTCCTTGCCGATGGTGGTCTGCTCGACGTACTTCGGTGGCCGGATGCCGTAGCGCTCCAGGTCCTTGAACAGCGCGCCGCCGGCCTGCTCGAAGTACACCTCCCAGGCCTCGGCCCAGGACATGACCTTGTTCGGCAGCATGTAGTCCATCATCATCCCGACCAGGGTCAGCAGGCGGTAACCGCGCCAGAACCACTTGTCGATCCAGCGCTGGACGATCGGCACGTTGTCTTCATGCTGCTCGAGCAGGAACTTGATCACCTCCAGGCCCAGGGTCATGTGCCGGGCTTCATCGGATTGCGCCGAGAAACCGAAGGTCACCGTGGCCATGTCGCCGTTGAACGCGGCGCCGGACATGAACGGCACGAACAACAGGTTGGTCAGCACGTACTCGAACGAGAACGAGATGGCCGTGAGGAACTCGAACGGGCCGGCGGTGCGGGCGTCCTCGAAGAACGACTTGGGCACCGACAGGAACCAGACCCGGTCGTGCATGTGGGCGAAGTCGTGCAGGCCGTTGAAATGCTTGTTGTAGTGGCTCATCGCGTGCACCTGGGTCTGCACGTGACGCAGTTCGTCGATGGCCTGCATCTGGCAGGCGACGCGGGCGCCGGCGCCGCCGAAATGCCGTCCGACCCGGGCGAAGCCCTGGTAGGCCTGGTACTCCAGGGGGGTGACGCCGCTGAGGAACAGCTTCAGGGCGTTGACGTAGCGGGCATCGGAAATGTTCTGGTGGCCGTTGTTCTGGGCGAACGCGTCGAAGATCGCGTAGAGCTTCTTTTCTTTCTCCGCCTGGTATTTCCAGTAGGCGTCCATGGTCAGGCGGAACGGATCTTCCCACTTGTCCCAATCGGTGATCTTGATGCCCTCGAACCGCTCGTACGGGTAGATGTCGTCCTTGCTCTGGTAGCTCGGCTCCCAGCCCAGGTCGCGGGTCATGCAGCGGTACTTGTCTTTCTGGTTCAGGCGTTTGGCGGCCATGGTGGTTCTCCGGATTCTTGTCGTTGTACGGATCAGTTCCAGTGCAGGGCGAAGCAGTCTTCGTCTTCCTCGACGTTGCCGCCGAGGGTGATCACGTCGATCAGCATTTCCTGCACGTCCCATTCGCGGCCGAGCTTTTCCTCCACCGTGGCACGGTGGATTTCCAGACGGCCTTCGGCCTGCACGCGGATCATCGCCGGCTGGTGCTGGACCTGGGCGTGAGGGTTGTCCTGGGTGATGGCCTCGACGATGTAGCGGGCGCTGTCGTTATCCTGAAAGGCGATGTAGACGAGGGAAGTCATGCGCGCGCTCCCGTGAGGCCGAGTTTTGCCAGCCTTGCGCCAAAGGCGCTGTCGACCGCGTCGAGGGCCTCCCGGCCCGGGCCGAGGTCGGCCAAAGGCCGCAGCGCCTCCAGCGCCCGGCTGCGCCAGTGGCTGACCCAGCCATCGATCAGGCGCTGGTTTTCCGGGCTGGCGGCGCTGGCGGTCTTGACCAGGGCATCGACCATGCGTTGGCTCTCGCCGAACCACAGGCGCATGAACTCGGTGAGCATGCTGACCGGGGCGGCGCCAGCAGCGGCCAACTGATCGTCGAAGCGCTCGAACAGCAGCGGGTACAGCAGGCCATCGCTGACCAGGTTCTGCGCCAGGCTCAGCTCGAACCAGTCGCGCACCACCAAGGTGTCTTCCACGTAGCGGCGCAGGCCCTGCCAGGCCGGGTCGTCGAGCCAGCGCTGCTTGGCGTCGGCGAGCAGCGCCAGGCCGTCTTCCTCGAGCAGCAGGCCGATGCGCGACAGGTACTGGGCGATGGCCAGGCGGTCCATGGCATGGAACATGTGCATCTGGGTGACGCTGGTGCCGAAGGCATCGGCGGCGATACCGCTGTTGTTCATGTTGGCGCCCAGCTCGGCATGGCGCAGCGGCAGCAGCAAGCGGGCGATCGAGGCGCGCAGGGGCGCCGGCAGGTTGGCCAGCAGTTCACGTTTCTCGCAGAAGGCGAAGCTGTGCTCGGCGTTTTCCTGCATGCGTGCCCGGGCCTGCACGTAGGTGCCGTAGTAGTACTGGCGAGGGTCGCTGACGGCGTACCAGTCGGCCATGCGCACGGCGGTGCGGGTAGGGTCGTTGAGCAGCTTGTCGGGCTGCCAAAGCGGACGGTAGTGGAAGTTGGTGGCTGCCTCGATGTCGAAACTGGCTTCCTGGTAGCGGCTGGCAGGCTTGTCACCGAAACGCCGACGGATATGGCTGAAGGTCTGGCGGATCGGCTCGACGGTGGCTGTCTTAATTTCAATGCTCATGCAAGGCGTCCTGTATTTGTTGTTGTGGGGATGCAACGCGCTGGCTGGCAGCGCCTCAGTCGTCCTGGTCGCGACTCTCGCCGTAGCGCCACTTGCGCATGTCGGCATCGACGGCGGCGGCCATCGCTGCGTCCATGTGCAGCACCTGGTTGTGATCGCAGAAGCTGACGAAGGCGGCCTGGGGCAGGACCAGCTCGACGAACAGGTCCGGGTAGCCGATGGCGAAATCGAACTCGACGAAGGCCGCGTCCGGCTCGCTGCGTACGCGAACGTAATGCGGCATTTGTTGGAGTGAGGAAGTGGCTTGGGTCATGGTGAAGATGCTCCATCTGGGCTCAAGAGGGTCAGAGCAACAGCTGTGCCAGACCCTCCTTCACAACCCGCACGAGCACTTAATTGCTTGATTCGAAAAGAATTAAAGAACAAGAACCGATGAAATTCGGGGAGCGCCAGCGGCCGCCGAGCCTGTCGCGCCCGCAGCCGATTGATCATTTGCTCAAGCCTGATCGCCGTGATGCAGCAAATGACCAATTCAGCCGGTGATTGACTTTTGCCTGGCTTTCAGGCGGTTTTAGTAGGCGAGACGGCCCGACCATGCGTGCACCCCGAGGCCGCCCCGGCATGCACCACCCGCCAGCCTGAGCGGGCCATGCCCAAACCCCATACAACTACAATCAAGGGGCGCTGCTTATGATCACCCAGTACCGGGCACCGGAACCGGCTCCGGCGTTGACGGACCTGACCGAGCGGGTCCGCTTTCTCGGCACCGAAGGCAAGATCTGGCTGGACGAACAACGCATGCTGCTGGTCCAGGCTGCGGTGATGGCGAGCATGCGCCGCGAGCTGATCGAAATGCTCGGCGTCGAACGCGCCAAGGGCTTCTTCCTGCGCCTGGGCTACCAGTCCGGGCTCAAGGATGCGGAACTTGCCCGCAAGCTGAGGCCCAACGGCAATCCGGTCGAGATGTTCTTCATCGGCCCGCAACTGCATTCGCTCAAGGGCATGGTCAAGGTCCGCCCACTGCAGTTGGAGATCGACCTGGAAAGCGGCCACTTCTATGCCGACATCCAATGGCAGGACTCCTACGAGGTGGAGAACTGCCAGCAGGAGAACCTGCACTCCGACCAGCCGATCTGCTGGATGCTGCTGGGCTATGCGATCAGCTACAGCTCGTTCTTCCTCGGCCGCCAGGTGCTGTACAAGGAGGTCAGTTGCCGCGGTTGCGGCGGCGCGCAGTGCCGCATCATCGGCAAGCCGGTGGAGCAGTGGGACGATGCCGACGAATTCATGCGCTACTTCCAGAGCGACCCGATCATTGACGAATTGCAGAGCCTGCAGGTGCAGGTGGCCAATCTGCGCCAGCGCCTGCAGTACGCGGCAGGGCAGTTCTATGGCATCGGCGACTCGGTGGTGTACCGGCGCTGCTGCACCTTGATCGACAAGGTGGCCGCCGGCAAGGCCTCGGTGCTGTTGCTGGGTGAAACCGGCGTAGGCAAGGAAGTGATCGCCCGCAGCCTGCACCTGCGCAGCGAACGGGCCGGCGCCGCATTCGTGGCCCTGAACTGCGCGACGATCCCTCACGACCTGATCGAAGCCGAGCTGTTCGGAGTGGAAAAAGGCGCCTATACCGGCGCCCAGCAGGCGCGCATGGGGCGCTTCGAACGGGCCAACGGCGGCACGCTGTTCCTCGATGAAATCGTCGAGCTCACCCCGCGTGCCCAGGCCAGCCTGCTGCGCGTGCTGCAGGAAGGCGAACTGGAGCGGGTGGGCGACACCCGTACCCGCCAGGTCGATGTGCGGGTCATCGCCGCCACCCACGAAGACCTCGAGCAAGCGGTCAAGCAAGGGCGTTTTCGCGCCGACCTGTTCTATCGGCTGAACGTGTTCCCGGTGCGCATCCCTGCCCTGCGCGAGCGCCGCGAGGACATCCCGCTGCTCATCGAGCACTTCCTCGCACGCCTGCACGAAAGCTACGGCAAGAAGACCCGTGGCCTCAGCGACCGGGCGATGGAGGCGTGCCTGCACTATGACTGGCCGGGCAACATCCGTGAGCTGGAGAACCTCATGGAGCGCGGCGTGATCATCACCGACGACAACCAGAGCATCGCCGTGGACGCGCTCTTCCCCCACGCCCCAGCCGCCGACGACTGCATCGGCCTGGGCAATGACGGGCGCCTGGTCGCCGACCATGCCCCTGGCGCGGCGGGCTGGATCGCGCAGATCATCGACAGCGGCACCAGCCTCGAAGCCGTGGAGGCTGCGTTGATGCAGGAGGCCATGACGCGCTGCCAGCAGAATGTCTCCGAGGCGGCGCGGCTGCTGGGCATGACCCGCCCGGCCCTGGCCTACCGGCTGAAGAAGGCGCCCGGCGAGGAGGCCCCGGGCAAGGCTTGAGCATTTGCGCAATGCCGGCAGGCCCGCTTGATCATATGGTCGAGTGGCCTGCCAGGTTCCCGGCCTGGAGCCCGCGCAACCCCTGGAAAGGCCAACTGGCACCGGGTTTGCAAAACCGACTTCACCGGCAAAACAACAACAATGACCTGTGAGGTATCCCATGACTGCAAAGATCGCTCATACCGCCGAACTGCAGGCCTTCTTCGAGAAGGCCGCCGGCAGTGCCAGCGCGCAAGGCAACCCCCGCGTGAAGCAAATCGTCTTGCGCCTGTTGCAGGACTGCGCCCGCCTGATCGAAGACCTTGAGATCAGTGACGACGAGTTCTGGACGGCGGTCGACTACCTGAACCGCCTGGGTGGCCGTGGCGAGGCCGGGCTGCTGGTGGCCGGGCTGGGCCTGGAGCATTTCCTCGACCTGCTCAGCGATGCCCGCGACCAGCAAGTCGGACACGTCGGCGGTACGCCGCGCACCATCGAAGGCCCGCTGTACGTGGCCGGCGCGCCATTGAGCGAAGGCCAGGCGCGGCTGGACGATGGCAGCGACGCAGGCATGCCGATGCTGCTGGAAGGCCAGGTGCTCGACCTGCAGGGCCAGCCGATCAGCGGCGCCATCGTCGATGTCTGGCATGCCAATACCCAAGGGCTGTATTCCTACTTCGACTCGAGCCAGAGCGACTACAACCTGCGTCGGCGCATCCGCACGGACGCCCAGGGCCGCTATCGCGCCCGCAGCATCGTGCCCAGTGGCTATGGTTGCCCGCCCGATGGGCCGACCCAGCAATGCCTGGACCTGCTGGGCCGCCATGGGCAGCGTCCGGCGCACATCCATTTCTTCATTTCCGCCCCCGGCCATCGCCACCTGACCACCCAGATCAACCTCGCCGGCGACCAATACCTCTGGGACGACTTCGCCCACGCCACCCGCGATGGGCTGGTGGGCGACGTCACGCTGACCGAAGACCCCAGCAGTGGCATTGACGGGCGCTTCGCCGCCGTGCGCTTCGACTTCCAGTTGCAACCGGCGAGCGACGTCCAGGACGAGCAGCGTAGCCATAGGCCGAGGGCCCTGCAGCAATAACCGCTCGGCGCAACGCCGTCGAAGTCGAGATTGCCCTCGCTAGGCGGTGGCCGAAGGCCAATTCGTATCGATATCAGTACAGCGTATCGATATCAATACACATCATCCTGACTTGTTATAGCCAAGGGTTTGATGGATCAAACCTTTTACATCGGCAATGGAACTGTATCGATTTCATTCCAATGCAAGTGTCAGCCGCCCTGCGGAAAATAAATAAGTCATTGATATAAAAACACTTTTTATGAGTGGCAGCCTTTTTGCTTAAGAAGCAGCACTGAAAGAGCGTGGCCCACCGCGCCTACAAGCCCCTGCTTCCCGAGGAATTCCCATGAGCGAGTTGCGTTTCACCGAAGATCACGAATGGCTGCGCGTCGAAGCCGACGGCAGTGTCACCGTGGGCATCACCGCCTACGCCCAGAATGCCCTGGGTGATGTGGTCTACGTGCAACTGCCCGAGCTGCAGCATTACGACAAGGGTGCGGAAGCCTCCACTGTCGAATCGGTCAAGGCCGCCAGCGGCGTGTACATGCCCCTGGCCGGTGAAGTGATCGCGGTCAACGAAGGCCTCAACGACAGCCCCGAGCTGGTCAACGAGGATCCGCTGGGCGAAGGCTGGTTCTTCCGCTTCAAGCCGACCGATGCCCAAGCCGTGGCCGCCCTGCTCGACCAGGACGCCTACGATCGCCTGATCACCGCCAACGACAACGCCTGAGGAACCGCCACCATGACCATCAACCTCGGCACCGCCAACGAATTCATCGCCCGCCACATCGGCCCGCGTAGCGCCGACGAGCAGGCCATGCTCACCAGTCTCGGTTTCGACTCGCTGGAGGCCATGTCTGCCGCGGTCATCCCCGACAGCATCAAGGGCACCAGCGTGCTCGGCAGCGAGGACGGCCAGAGCGAGGCCGACGCTCTCGCCGCGCTCAAGGCCATCGCCGGCAAGAACCAACTGTTCAAGAGCTACATCGGCCAGGGCTACTACAACACCCACACCCCGGCGCCAATCCTGCGCAACCTGCTGGAAAACCCGGCCTGGTACACGGCCTACACCCCGTATCAGCCAGAGATTTCCCAAGGCCGCCTGGAAGCGCTGCTGAACTTCCAGACCCTGGTCAGCGATCTCACCGGCCTGCCGATCGCTAACGCCTCGCTGCTCGACGAAGCCACCGCCGCCGCTGAAGCCATGACCTTCTGCAAGCGCCTGTCGAAGAACAAGGCCAGCCATGCCTTCTTCGTTTCGCAGCACTGCCACCCACAGACCCTCGACGTGCTGCGCACCCGCGCCGAACCGCTGGGCATCGAGATCGTGGTCGGCGACGAAGCCGAACTGAGCGACGTGTCCGCGTTCTTCGGCGCGCTGTTGCAATACCCGGCCAGCAATGGCGAGGTGTTCGACTATCGCGAGCTGGTGCAACGCTTCCACGCTGCCAACGCCCTGGTGGCGGTCGCCGCCGACCTGCTGGCCCTGACCTTGCTCACCGCACCGGGTGAGTTCGACGCCGACGTGGCCATCGGCAGCGCCCAACGCTTTGGCGTGCCCCTGGGCTTCGGTGGCCCGCACGCGGCCTACTTCGCCACCCGCGACGCATTCAAGCGCGACATGCCGGGCCGACTGGTAGGCGTGTCGATCGACCGCTTCGGCAAGACCGCCCTGCGCCTGGCCATGCAGACCCGCGAGCAGCACATCCGTCGCGAGAAAGCCACCAGCAACATCTGCACCGCCCAGGTACTGCTGGCCAACATCGCCAGCATGTTCGCCGTGTACCACGGCCCAGAGGGCCTCAAGCGCATCGCCCAGCGCACCCACAACCTGACGTCGATCCTGGCCGCCGGCCTTGAGCGCCTGGGCCTGAAGGTGGTCGGCGAGAGCGCCTTCGACACCCTGACCCTGGCCACCGGCACGGCCACCGCCGGCCTGCACGACAAGGCCCGCGCCCAGCGCATCAACCTGCGCCAGATCGATGCCGAGCACCTGGGCCTTTCGCTCGACGAGACCAGCACCCAGGCCGATGTCGAGGCGTTGTGGCAGCTGTTCGGCGCTGACCAGGCGCAGCCGGACTTCGCCGCCCTGGCCGCCAGCACCGCCTCGCGCCTGCCAGCGGCCCTGCTGCGCCAGTCGGCCATCCTCCAACACCCGGTATTCAACCGCTACCACAGCGAAACCGAGCTGATGCGCTACCTGCGTCGCCTGGCCGACAAGGACTTGGCGCTGGACCGCAGCATGATCCCGCTGGGCTCGTGCACCATGAAGCTCAACGCCGCCAGCGAGATGATCCCGGTGACCTGGGCCGAGTTCGGCAACCTGCACCCGTTCGCCCCGGCCGAGCAAAGCCAGGGCTACCTGCAAATGACCACCGAGCTGGAAGCCATGCTCTGCGCCGCCACCGGCTACGACGCCGTGTCGCTGCAGCCCAACGCCGGCTCCCAGGGCGAGTACGCGGGCCTGCTGGCCATCCGCGCCTACCACCGCAGCCGTGGCGAAGCCCACCGCGACATCTGCCTGATCCCCTCCTCGGCCCATGGCACCAACCCTGCGACCGCGCACATGGCCGGTATGCGCGTGGTGGTCACCGCCTGTGACGCCCGTGGCAACGTCGACGTGGAAGACCTGCGAGCCAAGGCGATCGAGCACCGCGAACGCCTGGCAGCGATCATGATCACCTACCCGTCGACCCACGGCGTGTTCGAGGAGGCCATCGGCGAAATCTGCGCGATCATCCACGACAACGGCGGCCAGGTGTACATCGACGGCGCCAACATGAACGCCATGGTCGGCCTGTGCGCCCCGGGCAAGTTCGGCGGCGACGTGTCCCACCTAAACCTGCACAAGACCTTCTGCATCCCGCACGGTGGCGGCGGCCCAGGTGTCGGCCCGATCGGCGTGAAGTCGCACCTGGCGCCGTTCCTGCCAGGCCACGCCCAGCTCGAGAACACGGGCGGCGCGGTCTGCGCAGCGCCGTTCGGCAGCGCCAGCATCCTGCCGATCACCTGGATGTACATCCGCATGATGGGTGGCGCCGGGCTCAAGCGTGCCTCGCAGATGGCCATCCTCAACGCCAACTACATCGCCCGTCGCCTGGAAGAGCACTATCCTGTTCTGTATAGCGGTGGCAATGGCCTGGTGGCGCACGAATGCATCCTCGACCTGCGCCCGCTCAAGGACACCAGCGGCATCAGTGTCGATGACGTGGCCAAGCGCCTGATCGACTTCGGTTTCCACGCCCCGACCATGTCGTTCCCGGTGGCCGGTACACTGATGATCGAACCGACCGAGAGCGAATCCAAGGAAGAACTGGACCGCTTCTGCGACGCGATGATCCGCATCCGTGAAGAGATACGTGCGGTCGAGGCCGGCAGCCTGGACAAGGACGACAACCCGCTGAAGAACGCCCCGCACACTGCGGCCGAGCTGGTTGGCGAGTGGTCCCATGGCTACAGCCGCGAGCAGGCGGTGTACCCGTTGCCGAGCCTGGTGGAAGGCAAGTACTGGCCACCGGTCGGCCGGGTCGACAACGTGTTCGGCGACCGCAACCTGGTCTGCGCCTGCCCATCGATCGAGAGCTATCAGGACGTCTGATGGCCCTCGGGCTCGCTACCGCCCTGTAGGAGAGGGTTCACCCGCGAATGTGATGCAGGCTTCGCTGGCGCTTTCGCGGGTAAACCCGCTCCTACAGGTCACCGTCTACCTCAAGAGCCGGTTAGGAGGTCATCATGTCTTTGAGCGTCTTCGACCTGTTCAAGATCGGCATCGGCCCCTCCAGCTCCCACACTGTCGGCCCGATGCGTGCCGCCGCGCGCTTCGCCGAAGGCCTGCGTCGCGACGGCCTGCTGGCCAGCACCGCCTGCGTCAAGGCCGAGCTGTACGGCTCGCTGGGCGCCACCGGCAAAGGCCATGGCAGCGACAAGGCTGTGCTGCTCGGCCTCGAAGGCGAGCACCCCGATAGCGTCGACACCGAATCGATCCCCGCCCGCCTCCAGGCGATTCGCGACAGCGGCAGCCTGCGCCTGCTGGGCGAGCACCCCATCGCCTTCGTCGAGAAGCAACACCTGGCGATGATTCGCAAACCGCTGGCCTACCACCCCAACGGCATGATCTTCCGCGCCTTCGACGCCGCTGGCCTGCAGATCCGCAGCCGCGAGTACTACTCGGTCGGCGGCGGGTTCGTGGTCGACGAAGATGCCGCCGGCAAGGACCGCATCGTCGAGGACCGCACCGAACTGGCCTATCCGTTCAAGACCGCCAAGGAACTGCTCGGTCACTGCGTCGCGCAGCAGCTTTCGATCAGCCAGGTGATGCTCGCCAACGAGTCGGCCTGGCGCCCCGAGGCCGAGACCCGCACCGGCTTGCTGCGCATCTGGCAGGTGATGCAGGACTGCGTCGCCGCCGGCTGCCGGCACGAAGGCATCCTGCCCGGAGGGCTCAAGGTCAAGCGCCGCGCGCCGGCTCTCTATCGCCAGCTCAGCCAGCACCCGGAGGCGAGCCTGCGCGATGCCTTGTCGGTGCTCGACTGGGTCAACCTCTACGCCCTGGCGGTCAACGAAGAAAACGCCCACGGCGGCCGCGTGGTCACTGCCCCGACCAACGGCGCGGCCGGCATCGTCCCGGCAGTGCTGCATTACTACATGCGCTTCGCCCCCGCAGCCAACGAGGACGGTGTGGTGCGCTTCCTGCTCACCGCTGCGGCCATCGGCATCCTGTACAAGGAAAACGCCTCGATCTCGGGCGCCGAAGTCGGCTGCCAGGGCGAAGTGGGCGTGGCCTGTTCGATGGCGGCCGGAGCGCTGTGCGAAGTGATGGGCGGAACGCCCCAGCAAGTGGAGAACGCCGCCGAAATCGGCATGGAACACAACCTGGGCCTGACCTGCGACCCCATCGGCGGGCTGGTCCAGGTGCCTTGCATCGAGCGCAACGCCATGGGCTCGGTGAAGGCGATCAATGCGGTGCGCATGGCCTTGCGCGGCGACGGACAGCATTTCGTCTCGCTCGACAAGGTCATCCGCACCATGCGCCAGACCGGCGCAGACATGAAAAGCAAATACAAGGAGACCGCCCGCGGCGGTCTGGCCGTCAACATCATCGAATGTTGACCCGAACAGCAAACCAAGGAGTCATCGATGTCCGAAACACTGCTCAAGACCCCATTGCACGCCCTGCACCTGGAGCTGGGTGCACGCATGGTGCCGTTCGCCGGCTATGACATGCCGGTGCAGTACCCGCTTGGCGTGCTCAAGGAACACCTGCACACCCGCGACCAGGCAGGGCTGTTCGACGTCTCGCACATGGGCCAGATCGTGCTGCGCGGCAGCGAGGCCGCCAAGGCCCTGGAAAGCCTGGTGCCAGTGGACATCATCGACCTGCCGGTGGGCATGCAGCGCTATGCCATGTTCACCAACGAGCAAGGCGGCATCCTCGACGACCTGATGGTCGCCAACCTGGGTGACGACACCCTGTTCCTGGTGGTCAACGCCGCCTGCAAGGACCAGGACCTGGCCCACTTGCAGCAGCACATCGGCGATCGTTGCGAGATCCAGCCGCTGTTTGCCGAACGCGCCCTGCTCGCCCTGCAGGGGCCGGCGGCGGTGAAGGTGCTCGAGCGCCTGGCGCCGGAGGTGGTCGGCATGACCTTCATGCAGTTCCGCCCGCTGACGCTACTGGGTGAGGACTGCTTCGTCAGCCGCTCGGGCTACACCGGCGAAGACGGCTACGAGATCTCGGTGCCGGTCGCCGCTGCCGAAGGCCTGGCCCGCCGCCTGCTGGCCGAGCCCGAAGTACAACCGATCGGCCTGGGTGCCCGCGACTCGCTGCGCCTGGAAGCCGGCCTGTGCCTGTATGGCCACGACATGGACACCACCACTACGCCGGTCGAAGCCAGCCTTCTATGGGCCATTTCCAAGGTCCGCCGTGCCGATGGCGCACGTCCAGGCGGCTTCCCGGGAGCCGACACCGTCTTCGCCCAGCAGCAACGAGGTGTGCCGCGCAGGCGCGTGGGTCTGCTGCCGCAGGAACGCACCCCGGTACGCGAAGGCGCGGAGATCGTCGACTCGGCTGGCAAGACCGTTGGCCGGGTCTGCAGCGGCGGTTTTGGTCCGACGCTCGGCGCCCCGCTGGCCATGGGCTACATCGAAGTCGAACATGCCGCGCTCGATACCGCTTTGTTCGCCCTGGTACGCGGTAAGCAAGTTGCCCTGAAAGTCAGCAAAATGCCTTTCGTTGCACAACGTTACTATCGCGGTTGAATGCACCCTCTGAGGTTCGGCGATATTCGTTTTCGAACCTCTTCTATAACTTTGGAACATGGCGGCAGGCCAGGCGCCATGCCGTTTCCGACAAATTTGTCGGTTATCGGCAAATGCCCGATTTCCTGCAGCCGGGAGGGCTTGTTTTTCGCTCGGGAGTTGGCGTAGAGTCACTCCACTGTGTTTGCATGGGTCGCAACAGTTCGTGACCTGGGCCAGTAGCCGCAATCTGCTACAACCCGTTCGACGTCTCTTACTTTCCTGCAACCCAGCCCGGTACTCTTTCGCGTCAAAACATGTGAAAGAAACTGTCATCAAAATTTAAGCTTCATAGGAAATAAGACAATGGCTGAGCGTCAGAACGGTACCGTCAAGTGGTTCAATGACGAAAAAGGTTACGGCTTCATCACCCCAGAAAGCGGTCCGGATCTGTTCGTGCACTTCCGTGCTATCGAAGGCAACGGCTTCAAGAGCCTGAAAGAAGGCCAGAAGGTGACCTTCGAAGCAGTCCAAGGCCAGAAAGGCATGCAGGCTGACAAGGTTCAAGTCGCCAGCTAAGCCGCACCGACTTCGAAGAAAAGCCCCTGCCATGTGCAGGGGCTTTTTTTTGCCCGTAGAATACCGGCTTCGCCTTTCGGAGCCGTCCTGCATGTCCAAGCCTCTGCTCTCCCCCCAGGGTGATTTTCCACCGGTCGGCCTGGGCCGACGCCTGGCGGCGATGTTCTATGACTTCTTGCTGTGCACGGCGCTGCTGATCGTTACCGCGGGCGCCTACAAGATGATCCAGATGGCGATCATCGGCGAAGCCCGCATGCGCGAACTCACCGAGGCCGGCGCCCTGGATGGCGACCCATTGCTGTCGACGATTCTTTTGTTCGCCCTGTTCGGCTTCTTCGCCAAGTTCTGGACCCACGGCGGCCAGACCTTGGGCATGCAAGTGTGGGGCGTGCGGGTGCAAAATGCCGATGGTAGCGCCATCAGCCTGTGGCAGGCGCTGTTGCGCTTCGTGGTTTCGATTGCTTCGTGGCTGTGCCTGGGGCTGGGTTTCTTCTGGGCCTTGGTCGACAAGCGTAAACGCGGCTGGCACGACATCTACTCGGACACCCAGCTGGTGCGACTGCCCAAGCGGAAAAAATGATGTTCAGCGCATCGCTGGCGAAGAGGCCGACACAAGGCCACAAAAAAGCCGACCCAAGGGTCGGCTTTTTCATGCAGCAAAGGCCGTTAACCCGCCCGGCGCAACAACCAAAGGCCCGCGATTGCGCAGATCCCGGCCGGTATCACCACCGCCAGCAACGGCGGGAAGCCGAACACCTGGCTCGATGGCCCGAGCAGGTCACCGGCAATGCGGAACACAAAGCCCACCAGCACGCCAGTGAACACGCGCTGACCCAGGGTCACCGACCGCAGCGGGCCGAAGATGAACGAAATCGCCATCAGCACCAGAGCCGCAGTCACCGCCGGCTGCAGGACCTTGGTCCAGAACGCCAGCCAGTAGCGCGCGTTGTTCAGCCCTTGATCGGCCAGGTAGTGGATGTACTCCCACAGCCCAGTGATCGACAGCGACTCCGGAGCTACCACCACGGTATTGAGCAACTGCGGGGTCACCGAGACATCCCACTGCTCCTGCGGGCTCTTGATCACCTCGGTATGGTCGCCACGGAAGTGCGTGGTGGCGACGTCGCTGAGCACCCAATGGTCGTCCTGGTACTGCGCGCGGCGAGCGAAGCTGGAGGTGACGATCTTGCGTTCGTCGTCGAAGCGGTAGCGCGTCACGCCCAGCAGCAGGCCGTTGGGCTGCACCGAGTTGATGTGCACGAACTCATCGCCCTGGCGGTGCCACATGCCGCGCTTGGAGCTCTGCGCCTCACCACCGCCCTGGGCCAGCGAACGGTCGGCCTGGGCCTTGTTCTCGGTCACCGGGGCGACGTATTCGCCGATCAGAATACCGGCCAGCATCAGCACCAGCATCGGCTTCATCACCGCCCAGACGATGCGACCGATGGATACTCCCGCGGCGCGCATGATGGTCAGCTCGCTGTTACTGGCCAAGGTACCCAGGCCGATCAGGCAGCCGATCAGCGCCGCCATCGGCAGCATGTCATAGAGCCGGCGCGGCGCGGTCAGCAGGGTGAAGACCCCGGCGTCGAGCACCGTGTAGGTATCGGACAGGTCGCTCATTTCGTCGATGAAGGCGAACAACGAGGCCAGCCCGAGGATGATCCCCAGCACCGCCAGGATGGCCAGCAGCACACTCTGGCCGATATAGCGATCGAGCTTACCCATGGGCCACCTCCGCACGGCGAGCGGCGCGCTTGAGGCGCAGCGGCTCCCAGTACATCAGGCCAAGGCCGATGAGCAGGAACAGGCCGTGGACCCACCACATGCCCAGGGCGATTGGCAGCTTGCCCTTTTCCAGGGCGCCGCGTACGGAAATCAGCATCGTCAGGTAGGCCATGTACAGAAGAATCGCCGGCAGCAGCTTGAGGAAACGGCCCTGGCGCGGGTTGGCCCTGGACAGCGGTACCGCCATCAGGGTCACGATGAACACCAGGATCGGCAACGACATCCGCCACTGCAACTCGGCGCGCTCGCGCAGGCCCTTCTGGCCGAACAGGTCAGAGGTCGGGATGGCTTCACGCTCGGTGACTTCCTCGCTGACCTCGGGTTTGGGCAGCAGGACGCCGTAGGTGTCGTACTTGATGGCGCGGTAGTCGGCCTGGCCCGGGTTGCCGTCGTAGCGGTAGCCGTTTTCCAGCACCAGATAGCGATTGCCATCGGCCTGGATTTCCTGGTGGCCTTTTTCGGCGACCAGCACCGAAGGCGCACGGTCCTTGGTCTTGTCCGCGTTGAAGCGTTTTTCCGAGATGAACACACCGCCCAGCTTGACACGATCGTCGGACAGCTCCTCGGTATAGGTCACCCGGGAGCCATCGCGCAGGGTCTGGAATCGACCGGGCGACAGGGTATCGAACTCGGTGAGAGCGTCCTGCTGGTTGATGATCTTCTGCACCTGGGCAACACCCTGGGGCGCCAGGCTCAGGCTCAGCCAGGCCACCAGCAGGGCGACCAGCGCGGCCGGCGCCAGGGTCAGCGCCAGCAGGCGCTGCTGGCTCATGCCGGTGGCCGAGAGCACGGTCATCTCGCTTTCCAAGTACAGCCGGCCATAGGCCAGCAGAATACCGAGGAACAGCCCCAGGGGCAGGATCAGTTGCAGGAAGCCAGGCAGGCGGAAGCCCATGATCAGGAACAGCACGCCCGGATCGAGCACGCCCTGGGCCGCCTGGGCCAGGTATTTGATGAAGCGCCCGCTCATGATGATCACCAGCAGCACGGCGCTGACGGCGCTCAAGGTCACCAGGACCTCGCGGGACAGATAACGAAAGACGATCAAACCAGACACTCCTGGGTTGTCAGGGTGGACTGCCAGACACTGGCGCCAGACGATGACTTAGTACAACCGAGACCAATGCCGGTTCGCCAAGGGCGAACCTCCATGTAAAGTGCGCGCATTATCCTGTGATTGACCGCGCCTGTCACTTGGCCAGGCATGAAGCCGTACATCGGGGTTGTCAGCACGCTTGCCACAGGCTCAAACTGGCAGCTTTTCACCCGGTACGCGACCACGTGGCCGGGGCCGGCCAGAGCGCAAGAGCACGCGCGCGAACACTTGGCGCCAACTGTAGAGAACATTCGGGGACCCTGACATGGAACTGGTTGTAAAAAGCGTAGCTGCTGCATCCGTAAAAACCGCCACCCTGGTCGTGCCGGTCGGTGAAGGCCGCAAGCTCGGCACCGTCGCCAAAGCCATCGACGAAGCGGCGGCCGGCGCCATCAGCGCCGTGCTCAAGCGCGGCGACCTGGCCGGCAAGCCGGGCCAGACCCTGCTGCTGCACAGCCTGCCGGGCCTCAAGGCCGAGCGTGTGCTGCTGGTGGGCAGCGGCAAGGACGAGGCGCTGGGCGACCGCGCCTGGCGCAAGCTGGTAGCCAGCGTCGCCGGCGTGCTCAAGGGCCTGGGCGGCAGCGATGCGGTACTGGCCCTGGACGACATCGCCGTGAACAACCGCGATGCCTACTACGGCAAGTACCGCCTGCTGGCCGAGACATTGCTCGACGGCACCTACGTATTCGACCGTTTCAAAAGCCAGAAGGTCGAACCTCGCGCCCTGAAGAAAATCACCCTGCTCGCCGCCAAGGCCGGCCTGGCCGAGGCCGAGCGTGCGGTCAAGCATGCCAGCGCCATCGCCACCGGCATGGCCTTCACCCGCGACCTCGGCAACCTGCCACCCAACCTGTGCCACCCAACCTTCATGGCCGAACAGGCCAAGGAACTGGGCAAGGCGCACAAGGGCCTGAAGGTCGAAGTGCTCGACGAGAAGAAGATCAAGGACCTGGGCATGGGCGCGTTCTACGCCGTGGGCCAGGGCAGCGACCAGCCGCCACGCCTGATCGTGCTCAATTACCAGGGCGCCAAGAAGGCCGACAAGCCATTCGTGCTGGTGGGCAAGGGCATCACCTTCGACACCGGTGGCATCAGCCTCAAGCCGGGCGCCGGCATGGACGAGATGAAGTACGACATGTGCGGTGCCGCCAGCGTGTTCGGCACCCTGCGCGCCGTGCTCGAACTGCAGTTGCCGATCAACCTGGTGTGCCTGCTGGCCTGCGCCGAGAACATGCCCAGCGGCGGCGCCACCCGCCCAGGCGACATCGTCACCACCATGAGCGGCCAGACCGTCGAGATCCTCAACACCGACGCCGAAGGCCGCCTGGTGCTGTGCGACACCCTGACCTACGCCGAACGCTTCAAGCCGCAGGCAGTGATCGACATCGCCACCCTCACCGGCGCCTGCATCGTCGCCCTGGGCAGCCACACCTCGGGCCTGATGGGCAACGACGACACCCTGGTCGGGCAACTGCTCGAGGCCGGCAAACGTGCCGACGACCGCGCCTGGCAACTGCCGCTGTTCGACGAGTACCAGGAACAACTGGACAGCCCGTTCGCCGACATGGGCAACATCGGCGGGCCGAAGGCCGGCACCATCACCGCCGGCTGCTTCCTGTCGCGCTTCGCCAAGGCCTACCAGTGGGCGCACCTGGACATCGCCGGCACTGCCTGGATCAGCGGCGGCAAGGACAAGGGTGCCACCGGTCGCCCGGTGCCCCTGCTGACCCAGTACCTGCTCGACCGCGCTGGCGCCTGATGCCATGAAACCGGTGGCGCCCCTTGCGCCACCGGTTGGCAGACCCAACCATGAGCAAAGTCGACTTCTACATCCTGCCCACCGACTCGTTGTCGGCGCGGCTCGATTTCGCCTGCAAATTGTGCGAAAAGGCCTGGCGCCTAGGCCACCGGGTCTATCTGCACTGCCAGGACGCCGAACAACGCGACGAACTGGACCTGCGCCTGTGGCGCTTCAAAGGCGAGGCATTCGTGCCCCACGACCTGGCCGAGGCCCATGCCGACGCTGCGGTGGCCCTGGGGCTTGGCGACGCTGCCGGGGATCACGATGGCTTGTTGATCAACCTCGGCGCCAGCGTGCCCGGCTTCGTCGGCCAGTTCGAACGGGTGGCTGAAATCGTCGTCGAGGAGGCCGGTATACGCCAATCGGCCCGTGAGCGATTCCGTTTCTACCGCGAACAGGGCTATGCTCTGCAAGACCACCGCTTACAGCGACTCTGACGATGATGGACAAGCCTTCCGCCCTGCCTGACTCCGCCCACCTGCTCGACGACCTGGAGTCGATTCGCCAGCTGTTGGGCGATGCCGACCTGCAGCCGCCGCTGTTGACCGACACGGTCGAGCAGATCCCGTTACTGCTCGACGAGCCTGCCGGCAACCCGGTACCGGCCCTTGAGCCTGAGCCTGAACCCAGCGCGCCCGAGGACGACCCGCAGACGCGCCGCCAGGACACCTTGCTGCACCTGGAAGCCGAGCTGCGCGCTGCCGCGCAGGCGATCATGCAGGACGTGATCAACGACTTCACCCCGCATATCGAAACCGAAATCAAACGCCGCCTGGATGCCCGCATGGAGCGGTTGATCAAGCGTTCCGAGTGAGGATCCTGGGGCCGCGTTGCGACCCTTTCGCGACACAAGGCCGCTCCCACAGTTGTACGCATTCCTTCTGTGGGAGCGGCCTTGTGTCGCGAAAGGGCTGCAAAGCGGCCCCAGCGGCTGTCGCCTAAACCCTGCGCCTTGGTTATACTTTTCGGCTTTCCCGAATAAATGCACAGGGTCCCGCCGCGCATGGATAAGACCTACCAGCCGCACGCCATCGAAACTTCCTGGTACAACACCTGGGAGTCCGAGAACTATTTCGCCCCGCAAGGTGCAGGCGAGTCCTACACCATCATGATTCCGCCGCCGAACGTGACCGGCAGCCTGCACATGGGCCACGGCTTCAACAACGCGATCATGGACGCCCTGATCCGTTTCCGCCGCATGCAAGGCCGCAACACCCTGTGGCAGCCAGGTACCGACCACGCCGGTATCGCCACCCAGATGCTGGTCGAACGCCAGCTCGAGGCCAAGGGCCAGAACCGTCACGACCTGGGCCGCGACAAGTTCCTGGAAAAGGTCTGGGAATGGAAGGATCAGTCCGGTGGCAACATCAGCCGTCAGATCCGTCGCCTGGGCTCGTCCGTCGATTGGAGCCGCGAGCGCTTCACCATGGACGACGGCCTGTCCGAAGCGGTCAAGGAAGCCTTCGTCCGCCTGCATGAAGACGGCCTGATCTACCGCGGCAAGCGCCTGGTCAACTGGGACACCAAGCTGCACACCGCCATCTCCGACCTCGAAGTGGAAAACCACGACGAGAAGGGCCACCTGTGGAACCTGCGCTACCCGCTGGCCGATGGCGCCAAGACCGCAGAAGGCAAGGACTACCTGGTGGTCGCCACCACCCGTCCGGAAACCCTGCTGGGTGACGCCGCAGTCGCGGTCAACCCGACCGACGAGCGTTACCAGGCCCTGATCGGCAAGTTCGTCGAGCTGCCGCTGGTCGGTCGCCGCATCCCGATCATCGCCGACGACTACTGCGACCCCGAGTTCGGCACCGGCTGCGTGAAGATCACCCCGGCCCACGACTTCAACGACTATGAAGTCGGCAAGCGCCACAACCTGCCGCTGCTCAACATCTTCGACAAGAACGCCATGGTGCTTGCCAGCGCCCAGGCCTTCAACCTCGACGGCAGCGTCAACGAGCAGGTCGACACCCGCCTGCCCGCGCAATACGCCGGCCTCGACCGTTTCGTCGCGCGCAAGCAGATCGTCGCCGACCTGGACGCCCAGGGCCTGCTGGTCAGCATCGACGACCACGCCCTCAAGGTCCCGAAGGGCGACCGCTCCGGCACCGTCATCGAACCTTGGCTGACCGACCAGTGGTACGTTTCCACCAAGCCGCTGGCCGAGCCTGCCATCGCCGCCGTGGAAGACGGCCGCATCCAGTTCGTGCCCAAGCAGTACGAGAACATGTACTTCAGCTGGATGCGCGACATCCAGGACTGGTGCATCAGCCGCCAGCTGTGGTGGGGCCATCGCATTCCGGCGTGGTATGACGAGGCCGGCCAGGTCTACGTCGGCCGCGACGAGGCCGAGGTCCGCGCCAAGCACAACCTGGGCGCCGACGTGAAGCTGCGCCAGGACGACGACGTGCTCGACACCTGGTTCAGCTCTGGCCTGTGGACCTTCTCGACCCTGGGCTGGCCGCAGCAGACCGAATTCCTCAAGACCTTCCACTCCACCGACGTGCTGGTCACCGGCTTCGACATCATCTTCTTCTGGGTTGCGCGCATGATCATGCTGACCATGCACCTGATCAAGAACGAGGACGGCACCCCGCAAGTCCCGTTCAAGACCGTGTACGTGCACGGCCTGGTACGCGACGGCCAGGGCCAGAAGATGTCCAAGTCCAAGGGCAACGTGCTCGACCCGCTGGACATCGTCGACGGCATCACTCTCGACGCGCTGCTGGAAAAACGCACCAGCGGCATGATGCAGCCAAAGCTCGCCGAGAAGATCGCCAAACAGACCAAGGCGGAATTCCCCGAAGGCATCGCCAGCTACGGCACCGATGCCCTGCGCTTCACCTTCTGCTCGCTGGCATCCACCGGTCGTGACATCAAGTTCGACATGGGCCGCGTCGAGGGCTACCGCAACTTCTGCAACAAGATCTGGAACGCCGCCCGCTACGTGCTGGACAAAGGCGAGGATTGCGGCCAGAACGGCGAAGCCTACGAGCTGTCGCTGGCCGACCGCTGGATCATCTCGCAACTGCAGCGCACCGAAGCCGAGGTGACCCGCCAGCTCGAGCAATTCCGCTTCGACCTGGCCAGCCAGGCGCTGTACGAGTTCATCTGGAACCAGTACTGCGACTGGTACCTGGAGCTGTCCAAACCGGTACTGTGGGACGAAAACGCCCCGGTCGAGCGTGCCCGTGGCACCCGCCGCACCCTGGTGCGCGTGCTGGAAGTGGCCCTGCGCCTGGCGCATCCGTTCATGCCCTTCATCACCGAAGAAATCTGGCAGCGCATCGCGCCGCTGGCCGGCATCGACGGCAAGACCATCATGCTGCAACCGTGGCCGGTGGCCGTTGAGGCCCGCATCGATGCTGCCGCCGAAGGCGACATCGAATGGCTCAAGGAGCTGATGGTCGGTCTGCGCAACATTCGCGCCGAGATGAACATCGGCCCGGGCAAGCCGCTGCCGTTGTTCCTCAAGAACGCCAACGCCGACGACCAGCGTCGCCTGCAGGAAAACGAAGCGCTGCTGAAGAAACTGGCCAAGGTCGAGTCGTTCACCGTGCTTGGCGACGCCGACGAAGCGCCGCTGTCGGCCACCGCACTGGTGGGCGACTTGCAGGTGCTGGTGCCGATGGCCGGGCTGATCGACAAGGATGCCGAGCTTGCGCGCCTGAACAAGGAAATCCAGCGCCTGCAAGGCGAGGTGGCACGGGTCGGCGGCAAGCTGTCCAACGCCGCCTTCGTCGACAAGGCTCCGCCTGCGGTGATCGAAAAAGAACGCGCCAAGCTGGCCGAGTCGGAACAGGCCCTGGCCAACTTCACCGAGCAGCATGCGCGGATTGCGGCGCTGTAACTTCTAGAAAGACCGTCGACAAGGCCGCTCCCACAGGACGGCGCCGGATTTAAGGGCGCCGCTATCCTGTAGGAGCGGCCTTGTGCCGCGAAAGGGCTGCGCAGCAGCCCCCTGGCCTGCTACACCGGACCCGACCATGACCGTGAAACCCACCCTGCATCCGCGCAACCGCCACCAGGGTCGCTACGACTTCCCCAGCCTGATCAAGGCCCACCCTGATCTGGCGCGCTTCACCATCACCAACCCCCACGGCAAACCCAGCATCGACTTCGCCAACCCCGAGGCCGTTCGGGTGTTCAACCGCGCCCTGCTCAAGGCCCAATACGGCATCCAGCATTGGGACATCCCCGCCGACTACCTGTGCCCGCCGATTCCCGGACGCGCCGACTATGTCCACGTCGCCGCCGACCTACTGGCCGCAGACAATGCCGGCGAGGTCCCCAGAGGCTCACAGGTGCGCGCCCTGGACGTAGGCGTCGGTGCCAACTGCATCTACCCCTTGCTCGGCCACAGCGACTATCGCTGGCGCTTCCTGGGCTCGGACATCGACCCACTGGCCCTGGCCACGGCCAAGGCCATCGTCCAGTCCAACGGCCTGGGCAAGGCCATCGGCCTGCGCCAGCAAGCCAACCGCACGCATATCCTCAGCGGCCTGCTCGATGCCGACGAGCGCTTCGAGTTGACCCTGTGCAACCCGCCGTTCCATGCCTCACGCGAGGAGGCCACCCGCGGCAGCCAGCGCAAATGGAAAAACCTCGGCAAGCAGGACCCCAAGCGCAAGCTACCGGTGCTGAACTTCGGCGGACAGAACAACGAACTGTGGTGTGAAGGGGGCGAGATTCGCTTCGTCACCCAACTGGTCGGCGAAAGCGTGCAGTACGCAGCCCAGGTGTTGTGGTTCACCAGCCTGGTGTCCAAGGCCAGCAACCTGCCCGGCATCGAGGCCGCGGCGAAAAAAGCCGGTGCCAAGGCTGTGCGCGTCGTCGAGATGGGCCAGGGGCAGAAGCAGAGCCGCATGTTCGCCTGGAGCTTTCATGACGACCAGGCGCGCCTGGCGTGGCTTGCCCGGGGCAAAACGCAGGCATGAAAAAACCGCGCCCGGGCAAGCCGGGCGCGGTTTCGTCATAGCTTCAACAAATTACTTGTTGATGGCGTCGGTCAGCACTTTGGCTGGGACGAACTTGACGACTTTCTTGGCAGCGATTTCGATGGCGGCGCCAGTCGAAGGGTTGCGGCCGGTACGGGCAGGACGCTCGGAGACTTTCAGCTTGCCGATGCCTGGCAGAGTGATTTCAGCGCCGTTTTCCAGCTGGTCGGCAACGATCTGGCCCAGTTGCTCCAGAGCGTTCTTGGCGGTGGCTTTAGGCGCGGAGATCGATTCGGCGATGTCGGCAACCAGTTGGTCTTTAGTCAATGCCATGGTGGTGTTCCTTCCCTATCAAAATTCAGTAGTTATGCAGCATGCTACGACGTTATCGGGCCAGCCCCTGAAGTTTTGGAGGGCCGCGCCAACCGCGCATGTAGATGCGCAATTTGGCGTTTGGTTCGACGTGCTGTGAGCACACTGCCAGCAATGCGCCACACAGGGTGCGCAAGACCGCGCAAAGCTACCACACGAATCGAGAAATATCCGCAGCCCACCTCGATTTAATGCAGGTTTTTCGGGGGTTTGAACAGAAAACGCACAAAATCGAACAAAAACTGAACAACCGCCATTTCTGCCAACATCCGGCCACTGCATCACCTGCCGGCTGGGGTAAACTGGACGACTTTTGCAGCGCGGTCGCGCACCGCCCCGATCACCCGAGAGTTTCCCATGCCAATCCGTCATTGCATCGTTCACCTGATCGACAAGAAGCCCGATGGCAGCCCCGCCGTGCTCCATGCCCGAGACACCGAACTGGGGCAGTCGGACGCCATCGAGAACCTGCTGGCCGACCTCAACGACAGCTACAACGCCAAGCAAGGCAAGGCCTGGGGATTCTTCCACGGCGAGTCCGGCGCCTACCCGCTGAGCGGCTGGCTGAAGCAGTACCTGGATGCGGAAACCGACTTCGCCGCGTTCAGCCGGGTGGCGGTCGAACACCTGCAGAAGTTGATGGAAGAGTCCAACCTGTCCACCGGCGGGCACATCCTCTTCGCCCATTACCAGCAAGGCATGACCGAGTACCTGGCCATCGCCCTGCTGCACCACAGCGAAGGCGTGGCAGTGAACGCCGAACTGGACGTCACGCCGTCTCGCCATCTCGACCTCGGCCAGTTGCACCTGGCGGCGCGCATCAATCTTTCGGAATGGAAGAACAACCAGGCGTCCAAACAGTACATCTCGTTCATCAAAGGCAAGAACGGCAAGAAAGTATCCGATTACTTCCGCGACTTCATCGGTTGCCAGGAAGGCGTCGACGGCCCAGGTGAAACCCGTACCCTGCTCAAGGCCTTCAGCGACTTCGTCGAAAGCGAGGACCTGCCCGAGGAGGCCGCGCGCGAGAAGACCCAGACCCTGGTCGAGTACGCCACCACCCAGACCAAGCTCGGCGAACCCGTGACCCTGGAAGAGTTGTCGAGCCTGATCGACGAAGACCGCCCCAAGGCGTTCTACGACCATATTCGCAACAAGGACTACGGCCTGTCGCCGGAGATCCCGGCGGATAAACGCACCCTCAACCAGTTCCGCCGCTTCACCGGGCGCGCCGAAGGCCTGTCGATCAGTTTCGAGGCCCATCTGCTGGGCGACAAGGTGGAGTACGACGAGGCCGCGGGCACCTTGATCATCAAGGGGCTGCCAACGCAGTTGGTGGATCAGCTCAAGCGCCGCAAGGACTAGCCGAGCGCCACATAGGAGGCCACCAGCGCCTCCTTGGCCGACTTGCGCAGCTTCTTCACCAGGCGCTCCTGGCGCAGCGCCTCGCTCTTGTCCGGCCATTGCTCGACGTAGACCAACGCCTGCGCCGGGCTGGTCTTGAAGTAGCGTGCGCCCTGCCCCTTCTGGTGGGCCACGAAACGCCGCTGCGGGTCATCGCTGATGCCGCAGTACAACGAGCCATTGGCGGCTCGTACCAGATACACGTACCAGGGTTTGCCCACCTGGATTTCGGATACGTCGCTCACGATGCTTCTTGCTGATGGAAAGCCGACAGCTTAACCCGCCTGCTGGAACGCCCGCAGCCCTTTGAAAGCCTGCTGGCGGACCTTGTTCTGCAACAGCGGCGACCAACCCAGCAACAGGCCGGGCGCACCCAACGCCTGTCGCGACCAGCGCCACAGGTCGAAGCTATCGTCGTGCTGGCAGATCAAGCCGTCACGGATGACGAACCGGGCCTGGATATCGTTGACCACGGTGCGCCCGGTCTGGCTGAACTGGTAGGTCGCCACCCAGCGTGCACACCCGCTCTGGGCATCGGCCCGGACCTGGTCGAACGTCAGCGAGAAGTCCTTGGCGCGCCGTGTCAGCAGGCGCCACATGTCGCCGACATCCTGGCCGCGCAGGGTGCCGAAGACCGGATCGCTGAAGACGATATCGTCGCTGTAGCAGGCCACCATCGCTTCGGCATCCAGGCGCTGGAAGGCCTGGTAGAAGCGGGTGATCAGGTCACGGTTGGCGTCGTTCATGGAGCGGGTCCGTCCTGGGGCTGGGAAAGTTGAAAGATAGTCCGTGCCACAGGGGTCTGTACATCCCATGCAGCCGGCACTACCCGCTCAAAGCTTCTCGCTGGTCACCTGCACATGCAGCGCTCGCCCTGCCCCCAACCCGAACACGATCGCGCCGACGCCCAGCACGGCGTAAATCCAGCCCACCGCCGCCCAGCCCCCGGTCAGGTCGTGTACCAAGCCCACCGCGAACGGCCCCATCGAAGCCAGTGTGTAGCCAACGCCCTGGGCCATGCTCGACAGGTTGGCGGCCACGTGGGCATCCTTCGAGCGCAACACGATCAAGGTCAGGGCCAAGGCGAACGTCCCGCCCTGCCCCACGCCCAGCACCACCGCCCAACCCCACAGGCCCGACAGCGGTGCATACAGGCAGCCGAACAACCCCGCCAAGGTCGTCAGCATCACCACCACGATCGCCAGCCGCTGGTCCTTGCCCCGCGTTGCCAGCCAAGGCGCAGCCAACGAGCTGGCCAGTTGGACGATCACCGACCCCGACAGCACCAGCCCCGCCTGGGTAGGGCTCAAGCCCCGGCCGATGAGGATCGAGGGCAACCAACCGAAGACGATATACGCCAGCGACGACTGCAAGCCCATGTACAGGGTTACCTGCCAGGCCAGGCGGTCACGCCACAGCCCTCGCACCCGGTAAGCCACCTTGTGCGCGCCATGGCCTTGGCGTGCCTGGGGCAGCCAGGCCAGCATCGCCAGTAGCGCCGGCACCACCCAGAAGCCCAGCCCGAGGGCCCAGCTGTTGCCGAAATGCTGGGTCAGCGGCACCGTGGTGCCCGCGGCCATTGCTGCGCCCAGGCACAAGGCCATGGTGTAGACCCCGGTCAGCGTGCCGGCCTGGCGAGGGAAATCGCGTTTGACGATGCCCGGCAACAGCACGCCGATGATACCGATGCTGGCGCCGGCCAGCAGGCTGCCGAGAAATACCCCCAGGGCGCCCAGGTTGCTGCGCAGGACGATGCCCAGCGCCAGCGTGGCGAGAATCCCGAAGATCACCCGCTCACTGCCGAAGCGTCGTGCCAGTATCGGCGCCAACGGCGCGGAAAGCCCAAGGCACAAAACCGGCAAGGTGGTCAGCAGGCCAGCCAGCGAGGCATTGAGCCCCAGCGCCTCGGACACCTGGCCGAGCACCGGGGCCATGCTCGACAACGCCGGGCGCAGGTTCAGCGCCACCAGCACCAGGCCCAGCAGCAGCAACCAGGGCCGCCGTGGCGTCACTGGCTGTTGTACGTGCGCATCGTCGGCCTCGGCGTCTATCAGCAGCTCTTCGATTTGCCGCTCGGATGCAGGCGCACGGGGGCCGCGGGTCATTGATTCAGTCATGACGTTCTCGTTGTCAGGATTCGATGAGTGCCCGACTCAGGCGCTTGGCCCGCTCCGGATCACGTTGTTCGATGGCGTCGAGGATCTGCCCATGCAGGTCGAAGGTCGCCTGGCAGCGCGGCACGGCGCTCAGGTTGTGCTGCACCGCGGCGGCGACCACCCCCGAGAAATACCGATAGAGCTCGCTCAGCGCCGGGTTGTGGGCGGCATCGACCAGTTGCTGGTGAAACACCATGTCGCAAGCGACGTAGGTATCCAGATCACCATGAAAGTGCCCTGCACTGCCCGCCAGCGAAGCGCGCAAGGCTGCAAGGTCATCCTCGGTGCGGCGCAACGCTGCGAGGCCGATGGCCTCCGCCTCGAGAATATGACGGGTCTCCCGAGCTTGTTCCGGCGTGCAGCGGGACATGGCATGCACCGCCTGCAAAGGGTCCTGGGCGGTGCGCAGGTAACTGCCGTCGCCCTGACGGATTTCCACCAGGCCACTGAACGCCAGCACGCGCATGGCTTCCCGAACCGTATTGCGGCTGATCCCGAGCTCGACCGCCAGCTCCGGCTCGGTCGGCAGACGCTGCCCCACATGCCAGTCGCCCTGAAGAATGCGCTGCCGCATTCGGTCCACGGCCAACTCGACCAGCGAGCGCTTGGGTAATTCCGTAGTCATCGTATTCAACCAATCATCCGATGTTTAAGCGACGACTAGTGAAACACGAGATTGGCGACAGCACAACTCCCAGACCTGCGACTAGGCCGCCCGCGCCCTACTGGTCAAGCTGGGGGCTCGACAGTATCGAGCGGCCAAGTCATTTCCGCACGCGCAGGCATGCCGGCCGCCCCTGATCACTCAACAAGAGCGTGACACGGACATGATCCCCAAAACCTTGTACATCGGTATCGATGGCGTGGATTACACCCGCTTCGAAAAACGCTTCAGTACGTCGCACCACTGGCACTATCACAAAGCCTACACCGGCGGCATTGTCGGCGAAGCAACGCAAGTCGGTACCTGGAGCGGGCCCGGTTGGGCCACGGCACTGACGGGCGTCTGGGCCAACAAACACCTCATTACCGGCAACAGCGCTTCACAACGCGCCAACCCACTCTATCCCTGCATACTGCGTCATATGAAGGATTACAACCGGGCGTTGACGATCACCAGCACGGTGACGTGGTTGCCGATCCATGATTTCTTTGCGAACCAGCTCAGCGGTATCGACGTCGCCGCCTTTGAAAAGGATGACGCAGGCGCTGTCAGGCATGTGAAATCGCATATTGAAAACGGCGCAGATATCAACTTCCTGCAACTGAGCGATCCGGACTACACCGGCCACGATCACGGCTACGGTGCCCGCTACGATGAATCCTTGATCACCGCATTTACCCAGATCGAAGTGCTGCGCAGAGCCGTCGAGGATCGGCAGCGCAAGTACCCTGAAGAACAATGGCTGATCGTACTGACCACCGATCATGGGCGTGCCGGCCGAGGCCATAGCCACGGCGGCCACAGCATTGACGAGAAAACCGTCTTCATTGCCACCAATCTTGCGCCCAACGCTGAATTGACCAACCCGGTGATGATTCCGGGACTGCACGAACTCTATGGCTATGCAGCCCATACCGCGATCGTGCCGACCATCCTGCGGCATATGGGGGCACTGCAGCAGATCGAATCCTGGCGACTGGACTCCATCCCGCTTATCGGCGACCTGGGCGTTCGAAAACCACGGCTGGACAAGCGCAGGAAGGCACTCACCTGGCATACGGAAAAAACCGGTAATGTCGGAATCTATAAAAATGAAACGTTCCAGGCCTACCAGCGAGGTGATGCTCAGCAGTGGGAAGATGATGCAGTGGCGGCGCCGGGCAACGCTTTCTCGATCTTGCAGAACGCTACCCAGTCCCCGGTCGGCACGCCTTACATCCGGTCAGTCCTGGACTGGGGCAACGACAAGTTGATGTTCTTCTTCGATCATGGCAACTACAGCCGCTACGACTTGGCCAGGGACAGGATGGACGCCGGCTACCCGACGGCCATCACCCAGGACAATTGGCCAGGGCTCGCCGCATATCAATCCAGCATCGTCGCCTCGTTCAAATGGGATGCCGAGCATGTGATGTTCTTCCTGAACGACGGCAGCTACATCAAGTACAACACGTCCACCGAAAGCATGTCCGGTTATCCAAGAGCCATTCGAGACAGCAACTGGCCGGGACTGGAGGTCTATGCAAAAAAAATCAAAACCGCCGTGCGCTGGAAGAACGACAAGGTTTTCATCTTCCTGAACGACAACCGCTACCTGCGCTACGACGTCAAGGCGGACAAAATGGACTCAGGTTATCCACTCCAGGTCAGCAACAACCTTTGGCCTGGCGTCGCGCCGCACAGGGATAAAATCGTCGCTGCCGTCAGAAACGGCGAGAAGAATTCCGCGTTCTTCTTTCTTGATGACATGACCTATCTGAAATACGACATGGATAAAGAGGGGGTCCCCGACGCCTACCCAGTCAAACTGCCACGTTACTGGCCCGGGCTGTATTGGTGAGGGCGGCGCTGGCGCTCATCGCTCGCACGCCTTGATGACTTCCTGCAATGCTTCGTCCGACTCGACCTTAGTGCCGGGCAAAGCGTTGCACGGGCACGGCGCATTTTCCAAGCCAGATCAACTGGCAGTTTTACCAGTTGTCGAGCCTTGCACAGGCTCGTCAGGCTTAGGAAAAACCCCAAGGAACACCCATGCCCCTGCCCCAACTGCTGCTCGCCGCCTGCTTGACCGCTGTAGGCTGCAAGCCGGCGACTGCGCCTGTTCAGCCCAAGACCCTGCTGATCGGTGTCGATGGCATTCAGCTCGAACCTTATGAGTCACTCGGCCCAGGTACCACCTTGAGCAAACGCCTGCACTACGGCAAAGCCTTTACCGGCGGCGTGTCCGGCCAGCCCAGCGAACAAGCGACCCTGGCCGGCCCCGGCTGGATGACCGTGCTCACCGGCGTCTGGGCCAACAAGCACGGGGTCATCAACGACGACGAGAAATGGCGCCTGGCGCCGAGCTACCCCAGCCTGTTCGGGCGCCTGCGAGCAGCGAAGCCCAACGCCTACCTGTCGAGCGTGGTGAACTGGCCAGCGATCAACACGGCCTTTCTACTGCGCGACGCTCCGTTGATCGATGTGCGCGAAAGCGGGCTGGACGACCAGCAGGTCATCGACCGCAGCGTGCAGATCATCCGTGGCACCCCTGCCGACTTCACCTTCATCCAACTGGGCGACCCCGAGCGGGTCGGCCGGGACAACGGTTTCGGTCATCGCTATCAACAAGCCTTGCGCACCGCCGACCTACGCATCGGCCGTATGCTCGACGAAGTCGAGGCGCGTAGCTACCGACACCCGGAGGAAGACTGGCTGGTGATCGTGACCACCGACCATGGTCGAGACGAGCGCGGCCGCGGCCATGGCCAAGGGTCGACCCAGGAAAAGACCATCTTCTTCGCCAGCAATCGCGCATTCGACCTGCAGGCGAGCGAAGCCAGCGCCCCCCGCCAAAATAGCAACGCCTTGTACCAATTCGTCCCACAGACCGCCATCGCGCCGACCGTGCTCCGCCACATGCGGGTCGAGCTCCAGCCGCAGTGGCACCTTGACGGCGCACCGCTGCGCAACCGTTGAAGCGCCCATGAAAAACCCCGGCATGCCGCAAGGCAGGCCGGGGTCGTTTCAAGGCGCGATCAGTTCAGCGCATCGAGCAATGCCTGGTTCATCTCTGGCGTGCCGATGGTGATGCGCAGGAACTGGGCGATCCGCGCCTGCTTGAAATGCCGCACGATCACCCCTTGTTCACGCAGGCGGGCCGCCAGCTGTGCGGCGTCCTCCTGGGGATGACGGGCGAAGATGAAGTTGGCTGCCGACGGTAGCACCTCGAAGCCACGGGCGACCAACTGTTCGACCAACGCCTCGCGGCTGTCGATGACCTTGCGGCAGGTCGCGTCGAAGTAGGCGCGATCCTCGAAGGCCGCAGCGGCACCGACGATCGCCATGCGATCGAGCGGGTAGGAGTTGAAGCTGTTCTTGATGCGTTCCAGCGCCTCGATCAGCTCCGGGTGGCCGACCGCCAGGCCGACTCGCAGGCCCGCCAGCGAGCGCGACTTGGACAAGGTCTGGACCACCAGCAGGTTGTCGTAGCGCGATACCAGGCCGATGGCGGTTTCACCGCCGAAATCGATGTAGGCCTCGTCCACCACCACCACCGAATCGCGGTTGGCCTGCAGCAACTGCTCGATGGCCTGCAACGGCAGCAGGCAACCTGTCGGCGCATTGGGGTTGGGGAAGATGATGCCGGCATTGGGCTTGGCGTAGTCTTCGACACGGATTTGGAACTGCTCGTCCAGCGCCACCGGCTCGAACGGGATGCCGTACAGGCCGCAGTAGACCGGATAGAAGCTGTAGCTGATGTCTGGGAACAGCAGCGGGCCGCCATGCTGGAACAGGCCGTGGAAGATGTGCGCGAGCACCTCGTCCGAGCCGTTGCCGACGAATACCTGCTGCGGCGAGACGCCGTAGTACTCGGCCACGGCCTGCTTGAGGCGGTCGCCGTTCGGGTCCGGGTACAGCCGCAGGTTGTCGTCGAGCTCGCCGCGCATGGCCTCCAGCGCCTTGGGCGACGGGCCGTAGGGGTTCTCGTTGGTGTTGAGCTTGACCAGGCGGGCCAGCTTGGGTTGCTCGCCCGGCACGTAAGGCACCAGGTCCTTGACGAAGGAGCTCCAGAAACGGCTCATGTTCAGTTCCCCTTGTCTTGGGTGAGGATACGGTATTCGGCGCTGCGGGCGTGGGCGGTCAAAGACTCGCCACGGGCCAGGACCGAGGCGGTGTGGCCCAGTTCGGATGCGCCCTGCTCGGAGCAGAAGATGATCGACGAACGCTTCTGGAAGTCATACACCCCCAGCGGCGAGGAGAAACGCGCGGTGCCGGAGGTCGGCAGCACATGGTTGGGACCTGCGCAGTAGTCGCCCAGCGCCTCGCTGGTGTGGCGGCCCATGAAGATCGCGCCGGCGTGGCGGATCTGCGGCAACCAGGCCTGCGGGTCGGCCACCGACAGCTCCAGGTGCTCGGGGGCGATGCGGTTGGCCACCTCGATCGCCTGCTGCATGTCGCGCACCTGGATCAGCGCGCCGCGGCCGTTAACCGATTTTTCGATGATCTCGGCGCGCTCCATGGTCGGCAGCAGCTTGTCGATGCTGGCGGCCACGCGATCGAGGAAGGCGGCGTCAGGGCTGACCAGGATGGCCTGGGCGTCTTCGTCGTGCTCGGCCTGGGAGAACAGGTCCATGGCGATCCAGTCCGGATCGGTCTGGCCGTCGCATACGACGAGGATCTCCGAAGGACCGGCGATCATGTCGATGCCGACCTGGCCGAACACGTGGCGCTTGGCAGTGGCCACATAGATGTTGCCAGGGCCGACGACCTTGTCGACCTGCGGCACGCTCTCGGTGCCGTAGGCCAGGGCTGCGACGGCTTGCGCACCACCGATGGTGAACACACGGTCGACACCGGCGATGCAGGCGGCGGCAAGCACCAGTTCGTTGACCTCGCCACGCGGGGTCGGTACCACCATCACCACCTCGCCAACACCGGCAACCTTGGCCGGGATGGCGTTCATCAGCACCGACGATGGGTAGGACGCCTTGCCGCCTGGTACATACAGGCCGGCGCGATCCAGCGGGGTGACCTTCTGGCCGAGCACGGTACCGTCGGCTTCGGTGTATTGCCAGGAGTCCTGTTTCTGACGCTCGTGGTAAACACGCACGCGCTCGGCGGCCTTCTCCAGGGCCGCACGCTGGGCATCGGTGATGCGGGTCAGGGCCAGCTCCAGGCGCTCGCGACCGAGGATCAGATCATCGATGGAAGTGGCTTCGACGCCATCGAAACGCTGGGTGAACTCCACCAGTGCCGCATCGCCGCGCTCACGAACAGCCTTGATGATGTCCAGCACGCGCTGGTTGACCGCGTCATCGGACACACTTTCCCAGCTCAGCAGATGATCCAGATGTCGGGCGAAATCCGGATCAGCGGCATTGAGACGGGCAATTGCAGTGGACACGGTCATGGCGAGGGCCTCGATTATTAGCGAATGCTCAGGCGCCCTAGGCTACCAGTCCATCCGTGCGGGCACCCGAGAAAAATGGCTATGACACGGATAGACGGGCGCGACAGCAGAGGTCGCGCGCAGGAGGTAGAGCGTCAGCCGCGGTGTCGCGATTCGACCGCTTGGCGCAAGGTGTCGATCAGGCTCTGGATGCGGGCGTGCTGCATTTTCATCGAAGCCTTGTTGACTACCAGGCGCGAGCTGATCGTGGCGATCAGATCCTGGGGTTCCAGGCCGTTGGCGCGCAGGGTATTGCCGGTATCGACCACGTCGATGATCTTGTCGGCGAGGTTGATCAGCGGTGCCAGCTCCATGGAGCCGTACAGCTTGATGATGTCGACCTGGCGGCCCTGCTCGGCGTAATAGCGTTTGGCTACGTTGACGAACTTGGTCGCGACCCGCAGACGGCCCTTGGGCTCCGCCGCACCGACCACGCCAGCGGTCATCAGCTTGCACTGGGCGATCTGCAGGTCCAGCGGCTCGTACAGGCCCTGGCCGCCGTACTCCATCAGCACGTCCTTGCCGGCCACGCCCAGGTCGGCGGCGCCATGCTCGACATAGGTCGGCACGTCGGTGGCGCGCACGATCAGCAGGCGCACGTCATCCTGCGTGGTGGGGATGATCAGCTTGCGGCTCTTGTCCGGATTCTCGGTCGGCACGATGCCGGCTTCGGCCAGCAGTGGCAGGGTGTCGTCGAGGATGCGGCCTTTGGAAAGCGCGATGGTCAACATTGGAACGTCGGTCCTTAAGCGGCTACAGCCGGCCGGGCGCTTGGCCCGACCGCATTCAATTCGTGTGTGGGAGCGGGACAAGCCCGCTCCCACACCATGCGACTAGCCCGGTACGCGGCGGATTTTCGCGCCGAGCATCTGCAGTTTTTCTTCGATGCACTCGTAACCACGGTCGATGTGGTAGATGCGATCGATCAGCGTGTCGCCGTCGGCAACCAGGGCCGACAGCACCAGGCTGGCCGAGGCACGCAGGTCGGTGGCCATGACTGGCGCGCCCTTGAGTGCGGTGACCCCGGTGACGATGGCGGTGTTGCCCTCGACCTGGATCTGCGCGCCCATGCGGTGCATCTCGTAGACGTGCATGAAGCGGTTCTCGAAGATCGTCTCGATCACCGCGCCAGTGCCCTCGGCGATGGCGTTGAGCGAGATGAACTGCGCCTGCATGTCGGTCGGGAACGCCGGGTACGGGGCGGTACGCAGGTTGACGGCCTTTGGCCGCTTGCCGTGCATGTCCAGCTCAATCCAGTCTTCACCGGCGGTGATATCGGCGCCGGCTTCCTTGAGTTTTTCCAGTACCGCCTCGAGGATGGTCGGATCGGTGTCCTTGACCTTGACGCGACCACCGGTCACGGCAGCGGCGACCAGGTAGGTGCCGGTCTCGATACGGTCAGGCATCACGCGGTAGTTGGCCGAATCCAGGCGCTCGACGCCATCGATGACGATGGTGTCGGTGCCGGCGCCTTGCACCTTGCCGCCCATGGCGTTGATGAAGTTGGCCAGGTCGACCACTTCAGGCTCCCGCGCGGCGTTCTGCAGCACGCTGCGGCCCTTGGCCAGGGCTGCGGCCATCATGATGTTCTCGGTACCGGTCACACTGACGGTATCGAAGAAGAAGTGCGCGCCACGCAGGCCGCCTTCAGGGGCCTTGGCCTTGATGTAGCCACCTTCGACCTCGATCTTCGCACCCATGGCCTCGAGGCCACGGATGTGCAGGTCGACCGGGCGCGAGCCGATGGCGCAACCGCCTGGCAGGGCCACTTCGGCCTCGCCGAAACGGGCGACCATCGGGCCCAGCACCAGGATCGAGGCACGCATGGTCTTGACCAGCTCGTAGGGCGCGACCAGGGTCTTGATGGTGCGGGGGTCGATTTCCACCGCGAGCTTTTCATCGATCACAGGCTCGATGCCCATGCGACCGAACAGCTCGATCATGGTGGTGATGTCGTGCAGGTGTGGCAGGTTGCCGACGGTGACCGGGCCATCGGCCAGCAGGGTCGCCGCGAGGATCGGCAGGGCCGCGTTCTTCGCGCCCGAAATGCGGATCTCGCCGTCGAGACGGGCGCCGCCAGTGATAATCAGTTTGTCCATTGGAGTCTCGCCGCCAAGTTGGCTCAGGTGCGCTCAGCCCAGGCTGCGCTGCTGAAAAATTTCATGGTTACCGCATGGATGCTGCCATTGGCGATCCAGGGATTAAGGTGAGCATAGATCGCCTGCTGACGCTTGACCGGGCTCAGGCCAGCCAACTCGTCGCTGATCACGTTCAACTGGAAGTTGCAGCCTTCGCCTTCAACTTCGACCCGGGATCCCGGCAATTTTTCTTCAAGGAAGCTCTTAACTTCTACGGCCTGCATGCTCAACCTCAATCGGCGCCCGATGCGCACGGGTCGGCCATCATACAAAAAAGCCCCTCGCCTGCGAAGCCCAACAGAGGAGTACGCTGACCGAGGGGCCTTCCACTCATGGCGAGCTATCAGCTTGCCAATACCTCATCGAGGTCGTAGACCTCGGCGATTTCCCGCATGTCGTCAGGCATGCCACGCACTTCGCAGACCTTGCCGCTGGACTGGCCATCACGGATGAACGCCAGCAATAGCGACAGGCCGACACTGGACGATTTCTCTACCGCCGAGCAATCGAGCACCAGGCGTGATTCACGGGCGGCATCGATCAACGCCTTGCCCTGCTTGCGCAAGGCCGGGCCGCTGCGGTAGTCCAGCACGCCAGCCAGGCGCAATACGCCCGGTTCGGCCATGCTTACAACAGCTTCACTCATTTGACGGTCTTCTCTGGCGAGCTGTCGGCGGTCTGCTTGGCCTTGGCCACTTCGCCGGCCCAGCCATTGATGGTCTTGTCCAAGTCGTTGCCGTTGCGCTGCATGGCATCTGCGAACTGGTCGCGGAACAACTTGCCGATGTTGATGCCGTTGACGATCACGTTACGCACCTTCCACTCGTCACCGAGTTTTTCCAGGGTGTATTGCACAGGGTACACGGCGCCATTGTTGCCGGTGACCTTCATGCCAACGCTTGCGCGCTTGCCGTCATCGGGCTTGGCCGGGTCGACGGTGATGCCCTGGTTGTTGTACTCGAGCAATGCGTTGCCATAGAACTGCATCAGGCTGCGCTTGAAGTTTTCCTGGAAGCGCTGCATCTGCTCGGGCGAAGCCTTGCGCGAGTACTTGACGGTCATGATGCTTTTGGAAATACCGTCGGCGTCCACCACCGGGCCGAGGATGCGGTTGAGTGCATCGTAGAAGGCGTTGGGGTTGGACTTGTACTGTTCCTTGTTGGCCTTGAGGTCGCTGAGCAGCTCGGTGGTGGTGCCTTGCACCACGTCACGCGGCGATTGCGCAGCCAACGTCAGCAGGGGGAAGGCCGCCAGCAGGACCAGCAGGCCACGTCGCAGGATCGAAATCATGGAAACTCCTTAATTAGCCGGTTGCGCTTCTTTCGGTTCCTTGCCCACGGTATTGAGCAGGAACTTGCCAATCAGATCTTCCAGCACCAGCGCCGACTGGGTGTCGTGGATGGTGGCGCCATCCTTGAGCACGTCTTCCTCACCGCCCACGCTGATACCGATGTACTTCTCGCCAAGCAAGCCGGCGGTCAGGATCGAGGCAGTGGAGTCGGTCGGCAGGTTGTCGACCGACTTGTCCAGCTGCAGGGTCACCCGACCCGTGTAGGAATCACGGTCCAGATCGATGGCGGTGACCTTGCCGATGGTCACACCGGCCATGGTCACTTTAGCTCTGACCGTCAGACCGGCGATATTGTCGAAGTACGCATAAACTTTGTAGGTATCGCTGCTCGGGCTGGCGGACAGCCCGCTGACACGCAGGGCCAGCAGCAGCAGCGCCAGGATCCCGGCCAGGAGGAACAGGCCGACACCGATTTCCAGGGTGCGGTTTTGCATCAGAAATCTCCAAACATCAAGGCGGTCAGAATAAAGTCCAGACCCAGTACTGCCAACGAGGCGTAGACCACGGTCTTGGTGGTGGCACGGCTGATCCCCTCGGAGGTGGGCTCACAGTCATACCCCTGGAACACGGCGATCCAGGTGGTGACGAAGGCGAACACCAGGCTCTTGATCAGCCCGTTGAGCACGTCGTCGGTGAACGAAACACTGTTCTGCATGTTGGCCCAGAACGAGCCTTCGTAGACGCCCAGCCAGTCGACCGCGACCCACGAGCCACCCCAGATGCCGACCACGCTGAAAATCAGCGCCAGCAGTGGCAGCGAGATGAAACCGGCCCACAGGCGTGGCGCGACGATGTACTTGAGCGGGTCGACGCCGATCATCTCGAGGCTCGACAGTTGCTCGGTGGACTTCATGTTGCCAATCTCGGCGGTCAGCGCAGAGCCTGCGCGGCCAGCGAACAGCAACGCCGTGACCACCGGGCCAAGCTCTCGCAGCAGGGTCAGGGCGACCATCTGCCCCACCGCCTGTTCCGAGCCGTACTTGGTCAGGATGCTATAGCCCTGCAGGGCCAGCACCATGCCGATGAACACGCCGGAGACGACGACGATCGCCAGCGACAGCACGCCCACCGAATACAGCTGCTTGGTCAGCAGCTGGAAGCCGCCCCCGATGCCGCCACGACCGACCAGCGCATGGAACAGGAACAGGCAGGAACGCCCCAGGACCGCCAGCACGTCGATCGCCGAGCGACCGAACAGGCGGATGCGTTCGAGTAAGGATTTTCTGCGCATCACCGCGCTCCCAGCAGGTCGGCGCGGTAATCAGGCGCAGGAAAGTGGAATGGCACCGGACCGTCCGGGTCGCCCTTCATGAACTGGCGGATACGCGGATTGTCCGCCCCCATCAATTCGTCGGGCGTGCCCTGGCCAAGGACCTGGCCATCACCGACCACGTAGATGTAGTCGGCGATGCTGGCGGTTTCGGCAAGGTCGTGCGACACCACGATGCTGGTGATGCCCAGCGCGTCGTTGAGCAGGCGGATCAGACGCACCAGCACACCCATGGCGATCGGGTCCTGGCCGACGAACGGTTCGTCGTACATGAGGATCTGCGGATCGAGCGCAATCGCCCGAGCCAGTGCCACGCGGCGTTTCATACCGCCGGACAGCTCATCGGGCATCAGGTCGATGGCACCGCGCAGGCCCACGGCCTGCAGCTTCATCAGCACGATGTCGCGAATCATCTCGTCCGACAGCTGGGTATGCACCCGCAGCGGGAACGCCACGTTCTCGAACACGTCGAGGTCGGTGAACAGAGCACCACTCTGGAACAGCACGCCCATCTGCTTGCGGGCGTCGAACAGGTCGCTGCGCGACAGCGCCGGCAGGTTCTGCCCGGCCACCCACACCTCGCCGCTCGACGGCCGCAGCTGCGCGCCCATCAGGCGCAGCAGCGTGGTCTTGCCGCAACCCGACGGCCCCATGATCCCGGTGACCTTGCCACGCGGGATACGGATATCGACGTTGCTGAAAATGCTGCGCGAACCGCGCTTGAAGGTGACTCCCTTCAACTCGACCGCGTAGGCGCTATCCACACTCATCTAGACTCCTTGCTGATGCAGCCTCGTCCTAATGGACGCCGGCCCCCATCATGAAGGCACACGCGCCCCTGACAGGCCGAATAGCGGCGAACTATAGCACCGCTGGCAGGCCGCCCCCAAGGCCATTGCCACGCTTGTTCAGCCCCCAGACAGGCAACCTGGCCGCCATGTGACAATCGAATGATGAGGCTTTCGCACATTGTCGCTATAATCGGCGCCTTTTCATCAGGCATTGCTTTTTCGACATGAGCCAATCCAGCGAGCTGATCCAATCCGCCCAGCGCACCCTGCGCCTTGAACTCGAAGCCGTCGAAGGCCTTCTGGCGCGCATCGACGCCAGTTTCGTCAAGGCCTGCGAGCTGATCCTGGCGAGCAAGGGCCGGGTCGTCGTGGTCGGCATGGGCAAGTCCGGGCACATCGGCAACAAGATCGCCGCCACCCTGGCCAGCACCGGCACGCCGGCGTTCTTCGTGCACCCGGCCGAAGCCAGCCACGGTGACATGGGCATGATCACCCGCGACGATGTCATCCTGGCTCTGTCCAACTCCGGCAGCACCGCCGAAATCGTGACCCTGCTGCCTCTCATCAAGCGCCTGGGCATCCAGCTGATCAGCCTCACCGGCAACCCGGACTCGCCCCTGGCCCAGGCTGCGGAAGTCAACCTCGACGCCCGAGTCCCCCAGGAAGCCTGCCCGCTGAACCTGGCACCCACCTCCTCGACCACCGCAGCGCTGGTGCTCGGCGATGCGCTGGCCATTGCCCTGCTCGAGGCCCGCGGCTTCACCGCCGAAGACTTCGCCTTCTCGCACCCCGGCGGTGCCCTGGGGCGGCGCCTGCTGCTCAAGGTCGAGAACGTCATGCACAGCGGCGACGAGCTACCATCGGTGCAACGCGGCACCCTGCTCAAGGACGCGCTCCTTGAAATGTCTCGCAAAGGTTTGGGCATGACCGTGGTCCTCGAGGCCGACGGCAAGCTGGCCGGGGTGTTCACCGACGGCGACCTGCGTCGCAGCCTGGACCGCAACATCGACGTGCACACCACCCTGATCGATCAGGTGATGACCGTGCATGGCAAGACCGCCCGCGCCGAAATGCTCGCCGCCGAGGCCCTGAAGATCATGGAAGACCACAAGATTGGCGCGCTGGTGGTCGTGGACCAGGACGACCGCCCGTCCGGTGCCCTGAACATGCACGACCTGCTGCGCGCCGGAGTGATGTAAATGAACCAAGACCTGATGCAACGCGGCAAGGCCATCAAACTGGCGGTATTCGACGTCGACGGCGTACTCACCGACGGGCGCCTGTACTTCCTCGAGGACGGCAGCGAGTTCAAGACCTTCAACACCCTCGACGGCCAGGGCATCAAGATGCTCATGGCCTCGGGCGTGACCACGGCGATCATCAGCGGGCGCAAGACCCCGGTGGTCGAGCGCCGGGCGAAGAACCTCGGCATACCCCACCTGTACCAGGGCCGCGAAGACAAACTGGTGGTACTGGACGGCTTGCTCGCCGAACTGGGCCTAAGCTATGAGCAGGTCGCCTATCTGGGCGACGACCTGCCCGACCTGCCGGTGATTCGCCGCGTCGGCCTGGGCATGGCGGTGGCCAACGCCGCGCCGTTCGTTCGCCAGCACGCCGATGGCGTGACCCAGGCACGCGGCGGCGAAGGTGCCGCCCGCGAGTTCTGTGAACTGATCATGCAGGCCCAGGGCACCCTGGACGCTGCCAACGCCAACTACCTGTAAGGCTGCCCATGTTCAGCAAGAAAGCCCGAAACATCGCGCTGCTCGGGGTGATCGCCGCCCTGCTGGTGGCCGTCGGCTACTGGAACGTCAGCCCCGAGAGCTTCCTCGACAAACCGGTGGCGCAGGTCGACGAAAGCGCCATCGACTATTACGCGGTCAACGCCCACACTCTGCAGTTCTTGCCGGACGGCAAGCTGCAGTACGAGATGACCGCCGACAAGGTCGAGCACCTCAAGGCCAGCGAGGTCACCCTGGTGACCACGCCCGACCTGCACCTGTACCGGGGCACCGAATACCCCTGGCACGTGCAGAGCGTGCGCGCCGAGGTCAACCCGGACGGTACCGAGGTGGAACTGATCGACAAGGTCCGCGTCGCTCGCACCGACGAAAAGCAGCGCGAAACCATCATTACCAGCTCACGCATGACCGTATTCCCGCAGAAGCAATATGCGCAGACCGATCAAGCCGTTAGAATCGACGGCGCCGGTGGCACAACTACGGGCAAAGGAATGAAAGCGTATTTGAAAGAAAGCAAGATGGACTTGCTCTCTAACGTAAGAGGACAGTATGAGGCTCGTTAAAACCCTCCCCCTTTTGCTCAGCCTGAGCGCAGCACTGGGAAGCGCGAGCGCCTTCGCCCTGCCTAACGACCGTGACCAGCCTATCCGCATCCAGGCCGACAACGCGCATCTGGACGACAAGCAAGGCGTGGCGACCTACACCGGCGATGTCATCATCACGCAAGGCTCGATGATGATCAAAGGCAACACCGTGACCATCACCCGCGCCCAATCCGGCGACATCGACGTGGTGACCTCGGTGGGCAACCTGGCCTACTTCGAACAGCAGCAGAGCGCGGCCAAGCCCGACAAGATGAAAGGCTGGGCGGTGACCATCCAGTACCAGGCACAGAAGGACATGGTGATCCTCACCGACCGCGCCAAGGTCGAGAACGAGGGCAACACCACCGAAGGCGAGAAGATCGTCTACAACACCAAGACCCAGGTGGCGACCGCGGGTCGTGGCGGCAACGTGACCTCTCCGCGTCAGCGCATCGACATGGTCATCCAGCCGAAGAAGAAGGCCGAGTAAATGGCAACCCTCAAAGCCCAGCACCTGGCCAAGAGCTACAAGGGCCGACAGGTGGTACGCGACGTCAGCCTGTCGATCGACAGCGGCCAGATCGTCGGCCTGCTCGGCCCCAACGGCGCCGGCAAGACCACCTGCTTCTACATGATCGTGGGCCTGGTCCAGGCCGAGCAGGGGCGCGTGCTGATCGACAACCTCGACGTCAGCCACCAACCCATGCACGGCCGCGCCCGCGCCGGTATCGGCTACCTGCCGCAGGAGGCCTCGATCTTCCGCAAGCTGTCGGTGGCCGACAACATCATGGCCATCCTCGAAACCCGCAAGGACCTCGACCGCGACGGCCGGCGCAAGGAGCTCGAAAGCCTGTTGCAGGAGTTCCACATCAGCCATATCCGCGACAACCTCGGCATGAGCCTCTCCGGCGGTGAACGTCGCCGCGTGGAAATCGCCCGTGCCCTGGCTACCGCGCCGAAATTCATCCTGCTCGACGAACCCTTCGCGGGCGTCGACCCGATTTCGGTAGGCGACATCAAGCAGATCATCCACCACCTCAAGGCCAAGGGCATCGGTGTACTGATCACCGACCACAACGTCCGCGAGACCCTGGATATCTGCGAAACCGCCTACATCGTCAACGATGGCCAACTGATCGCCGAAGGCGATGCCGAGACCATCCTGGCCAACGAACTGGTGAAAGAGGTTTACCTGGGCCACGAGTTCCGACTCTGACCCCGGGCCTGCCCGAGCACTGGCAAACCGGCCACAAGCCGGCCTAAGTTGTTACAGTGCTCTAGGCAAACGCTACAAATTAAGGCATAAAACTTGCTTGAATTCGGCGCTCCGGCGCCCTGTAGTGGATGGCGCATGCGCGCCGGCGAACAAGGTATTAAGCCCCTGCCATGAAACCATCGCTCGTCCTAAAAATGGGCCAGCAACTGACGATGACCCCGCAGTTGCAACAGGCCATCCGTCTGCTCCAGCTTTCTACCCTGGACCTTCAGCAGGAGATCCAGGAAGCGCTGGAGTCGAACCCGATGCTCGAACGTCAGGAAGACGGCGACGACTTCGACAACAGCGACCCGATGGCGGACAACGCCGAGAACAAGCCGGTTGCCGAAGTCCAGGACAACAGCTTCCAGGAGACCACGGCCAGCGCCGAGAACCTGGAAGAAGGTGAATGGAACGAGCGCATCCCCAACGAACTGCCGGTCGACACGGCCTGGGAAGACATCTACCAGACCAGCGCCAGCAGCCTCCCCAGCAACGATGACGACGAGTGGGACTTCACCACCCGTACCTCCGCTGGCGAGAGCCTACAGAGCCATCTGCTGTGGCAGCTGAACCTGGCGCCGATGTCCGACACCGACCGTCTGATCGCAGTCACCCTGATCGACAGCATCAACGGCCAGGGCTACCTGGAAGACACGCTCGAGGAAATCTGCCAGGGCTTCGACCCCGAGCTGGATATCGAACTCGACGAGGTCGAGGCCGTGCTGCACCGCATCCAGCAGTTCGAGCCGGCCGGTGTCGGCGCGCGCAACCTGGGCGAATGCCTGCTGCTGCAACTGCGTCAGCTGCCGAAGAACACCCCCTGGATGGCCGAAGCCCAACGCCTGGTCACCGACTTCATCGACTTGCTCGGCGGTCGCGACTACAGCCAGCTGATGCGCCGCATGAAGCTCAAGGAAGACGAACTGCGCCAGGTGATCGAGCTGGTGCAGAGCCTCAACCCTCGCCCTGGCTCGCAGATCGAGTCGAGCGAGCCGGAGTACGTGGTCCCGGACGTGATCGTGCGCAAGGACAGCGACCGCTGGTTGGTCGAGCTGAACCAGGAAGCCATCCCCCGCCTGCGGGTCAACCCACAGTACGCAGGCTTCGTACGCCGCGCCGACACCAGCGCCGACAACACCTTCATGCGCAACCAGCTGCAAGAGGCGCGCTGGTTCATCAAGAGCCTGCAGAGTCGCAACGAAACGCTGATGAAGGTCGCGACGCAGATCGTCGAGCACCAGCGCGGCTTCCTCGACCACGGCGACGAGGCGATGAAGCCACTGGTGCTGCACGACATCGCCGAGGCGGTGGGCATGCACGAGTCGACGATCTCCCGGGTGACCACGCAGAAATACATGCACACGCCGCGTGGCATCTATGAATTGAAATACTTTTTCTCGAGCCATGTCAGCACCGCTGAAGGCGGCGAATGCTCATCCACGGCGATCCGCGCGATCATCAAGAAACTGGTGGCTGCGGAAAATCAGAAAAAGCCATTGAGTGACAGCAAGATCGCTGGTTTACTGGAGGCACAAGGCATTCAGGTAGCCCGTCGCACCGTCGCCAAGTACCGCGAGTCCCTCGGCATCGCACCGTCGAGCGAGCGCAAGCGACTGATGTAGCCCCTGGATGTGCCATAGCGTTTTCGGGGCAGGTGCAATACCTGCCTCCTTATGCACGGGCAACAAAGGAGAAGCTGTATGCAAGTCAATATCAGTGGACAGCATGTAGAAGTCACCCAGCCACTGCGCGACTACGTCGAGCAGAAACTCAAGAAGCTGGAAGGCCACTTCGACAAGATTACCAACGTGCAGGTCATCATGAAGGTCGAGAAGCTGCAGCAGAAGGTCGAAGCGACCCTGCAGATTCCCGGCGGCGAAGTGGTTGCCAACGCGGAACACGAAGACATGTATGCAGCGATCGACGCCTTGACCGACAAGCTCGACCGCCAACTGAAAAAACACAAGGAAAAACAGCAAAGCCTGCTGCAAGGTGCAGCCGCCCGCTGATCCCCCTCATCCATGATCCGACTTGAAACCATCCTGACCCCCGGCCGTTCCCTCGTGAACGTGCCGGGAGGCAGTAAGAAGCGCGCCCTGGAAAAGGTCGCTACCGTTATCGCCGAGCAGGTGCCTGAGCTGGAGATGCAAGACGTCTTCGAAAAGCTCGTGGCCCGCGAAAAACTCGGCTCGACCGGCTTTGGCAACGGCATCGCCATCCCCCACTGCCGGCTTGAAGGCTGCACCGCCCCCGTGAGCGCTCTGCTGCACCTGGAAGCGCCCATCGATTACGACGCCATCGACGGCGCGCCGGTCGACCTGCTGTTCGTCCTGCTGGTGCCCGAAGCCGCCACCGATGCCCACCTTGAACTGCTGCGCCAGATCGCCAGCATGCTCGATCGCAGGGAGGTTCGCGATCGCCTGCGTGCCGCCGACAGCAGCGAGGCCCTGTACCAGGTAGTCCTGGACGTACAGAACGAGCACTGAACATGCGCCTGATCATCGTCAGTGGGCGGTCCGGCTCCGGCAAGAGCACCGCCCTCGATGTCCTGGAAGACAACGGTTACTACTGCATCGACAACCTGCCCGCCGGCCTGCTACCGCAACTGGCGGAAAACGCGCTGATCAACACCGAGTTGTTGCAGCCGAAGGTGGCCGTATCCATCGATGCACGCAACCTGCCCAGCCACCTGTCGCGCTTCCCCGAACTGCTCGAGGAAGCCCGCGCCCGGCATATCAAGTGCGATGTGCTATTCCTCGACGCCGACGAAGACACCCTGCTCAAGCGCTTTTCCGAGACGCGCCGACGCCACCCGCTGACCAATGCCGATCGCTCGCTGGCCGAAGCGATCCGCGTCGAAAGTGAACTGCTGGGTCCGATCTCCGACCTTGCCGACCTCAAGATCGACACCACCAGCTTGAACCTGTACCAGTTGCGCGACTCGATCAAGCTGCGCCTGCTCAACCAGCCCGAGCCCGGTACCGCGTTCCTGGTCGAGTCGTTCGGTTTCAAGCGCGGCATGCCGGTCGATGCCGACCTGGTATTCGACGTACGCTGCCTGCCCAACCCGTACTGGAAGCCTGAGCTGCGCGACCATTCGGGGCTCGAGCAACCGGTGATCGACTACCTGGCCGCCCAGCCGGATGTGGAAGAAATGTTCCACGACATCTCCAGCTACCTGCTGAAATGGCTGCCACGCTTCGCCGCCAGCAACCGCGCCTATGTCACCATCGCCATCGGCTGCACCGGTGGTCATCACCGCTCGGTGTACATCACCGAGCGCCTTGGCCAGTTGCTGCAGCAATCCCTGAAAAACGTCCAGGTCCGCCACCGCGACCTCTAGCCCACAGGATTCCACCCCACGATGCCCGCCCGCGAAATCACCATCATCAACAAACTTGGCCTGCACGCACGGGCGGCCGCCAAGTTCGTCGGCGTGGCCGGGCGCTTCCCCTGCCAGGTACGGGTCGGCCGGGCGCCGGACAAACTGGTGGACGGCAAGAGCATCATGGCGGTGATGATGCTGGCCGCCGGCAAAGGCACCCCGGTGCACCTGCACACCGAGGGTGAGCAGGATGGCGAAGCCATGGAAGCGCTGGTGGCGTTGATCGAAAACTTCTTCGACGAGGGCGAGTAAGCGGGCTCGCCGTAAGCGCCCCGGAGCTGCCAAGATCGCCACATGGCGTACTCAGGGTAAATCACGACATCGCCGTATCCATCGCCATCATCAGGCAGAAGCCGATACACAGCCCAAGGCTGGCCAGGCGGTGATTGCCGTTGCTGCGTGACTCGGGAATGATCTCCTGGGTCACCACCAGCAACATGGCCCCCGCCGCACAGGCCAGGCCCAGCGGCAGCAGCAGTTCAGCGACATTCACAAGCCACGCACACACCACGGCGGCCAAGGGCTCCACCAGGCCGGATGCAGCGCCGATCAGGAACGCCCGGAACCGCGACATCCCCGCCCCTGCCAACACCAGCGCAACCACCAGACCTTCTGGTACATCCTGCAAGGCGATGCCCATGGCCAGGCTGTCAGCATCGGCCATGCCGCCACCGGCAGAAACACCGATGGCCATGCCTTCAGGAATGTTGTGGGCGACGATGGCGATCACGAACAACCAGATCCGCGCGGGGATGACCGGCGGCTGGGCGGTGGCGACCAAAGCGTCCGGCGAAACGCCGGACACCTTGAGGTCGACCAGGAACAGGCACATCGCGCCGAACAACAGGCCCGCACTGATCAAGCCACCGGCGCCCCAGGGGCTGAAGCCGATAGCCTGGGCAGCCTCCAGGCCCGGGATGATCAGCGAGAACGCCGTCGCCGCCAACATCACCCCGGCACCAAAGCCCAGCAGCATGTCGGCCAGGGCCACGGGCATGTTGCGGATGACCAGTACCGGCACAGCGCCCAGCGCCGTGCCCAGCGCGCACAGCGCTCCACCCTCCAGGGCCCGCAGCATGCGCGGCTCCAAATCCAGCCAGGCGATGCCCCGTGCGACCAGCAACGCGGTGCCCACCAGCAACAGCAAAGTACCCAGCGCCACGCGGAACAGGCGCACACTGCTGACAGACATCACATCTGAGCGCATGCCGATCGACTCACTTCAGGGCTTCGAGATAGCGGCGTTCCACTTCCGCCCAGTCGATGACGTTGTAGAACGCACCGATGTATTCCGGACGACGATTCTGGTACTTGAGGTAGTACGCATGCTCCCAGACGTCCAGGCCGAGGATCGGCGTGTTGCCGTCCATCAGCGGGCTGTCCTGATTGCCGCTGCTTTGCACCACCAGCGTCTTCTGCGGGTTGACGCTCAACCATGCCCAGCCACTGCCGAAGCGCGACAGCGCCGCCTTGGTGAACGCCTCCTTGAACGCCTCGAAGCCGCCAAGCTCGGACTCGATGGCCTTGGCCACCTGGCCTTGCGGCTGCCCGCCGCCCTGGGGCGACATCACGGTCCAGAACAAGGTGTGGTTGGCATGGCCGCCACCCTGGTTGATCACCGCGCCCTGTAGGTTCGCCGGCAATTGCTTGACCGCTGCCACCAGTTTTTCCACCGGCCAATCGGCCCACTCGGTGCCTTCGATGGCGGCGTTCAGGTTATTGATGTAGGTCTGATGGTGCTTACTGTGGTGAATTTCCATGGTCTGGGCATCGATGTGCGGCTCCAGTGCGTCATAGGCGTAGGGCAAAGCAGGCAAGGTATGAGGCATGTCAGTGGATTCCATAGGAAGGTGTACGAGGCGTCTCATCGGGCCGCCCGGCCAGTTCCCCCGGCTCGGGCGAATAGCGCGCCAGCAACCGCTCGGTGCGCGGATACTGGCCGTACTCGGCGATGAAACTGAGCAGTTCGGTGTAAGTGCGGCCGCTGTGGCGCAGCGCCGCTTCACGCAGCGCCTGGGGCAGCCGACCATCGCCGCTGGCCTGGAGCAGACGCTGGTGGGCCGCACACAGGTAGTCGGCGCTCTCGTGCGGCTGGTTCAGCCGCAGGTGCAAGTCCGCCAAGTTGTGATGGGCGATGACCAATGCGGCCACCGCTTCATCCACGTCATTCCAGCGCTCGAACAGCACCTGAGCCAGGGCCAGGGCTTGCAGGTAATGCTCGCGGGCATCTACCCACTCACCCTGTTCGAACAGGCGGTTGGCGGTTTCGGTGGTACGTTTCCAGTGCTGCATGACGTCGTTCTCCTGGCCGCTGACGACGCGTCAGATGCCGCCAGCGGTGAGTTTTTCCGGATCCAGCAGCGCTTCGAGCTGGTCACGCGACAGATCGGTGTGCTCCAGCGCCACGTCGATGATCGGACGCCCCTGCTTGTAGGCGGTCTTGGCGATTTCGGCCGCCTTGAGGTAACCGATGATCGGGTTCAGCGCGGTGACCAGGATCGGGTTGCGCGCCAGGGCCTCCTTGAGCTTGCCTTCGTTGACTTTGAAGCTGGCGATGGCCTTGTCGGCCAGCAGGCGGCTGGCATTGGCCATCAGCTCGATGCTTTCCAGCATGTTGCGAGCGATCACCGGCAGCATCACGTTCAGTTCGAAATTGCCCGACTGGCCGGCCACGGCGATGGTCGCGTCGTTGCCGATGACCTGGGCAGCAACCATGGCGGTGGCTTCGGGAATGACCGGATTGACCTTGCCCGGCATGATCGACGAACCCGGCTGCAGGCCCTGCAACTCGATCTCGCCCAACCCGGCCAGGGGGCCGGAGTTCATCCAGCGCAGGTCGTTGGCGATCTTCATGAGCGCTACTGCGGTGGTCTTGAGCTGGCCCGACAACGCCACGGCGGTGTCCTGGGAGCCGATCAGGGCAAACAGGTTCTGCCCTGGGGTGAACTCGATCCGGGTGAGGACGCTGAGTTGGCGGGCGAAGCCAGCAGCGAACTGCGGGTGGGCGTTGATCCCGGTGCCCACGGCGGTGCCGCCCTGAGCCAGGGCCTGCAGGCTCGGCAGGGTCGCCTCGATATGCGCCTTGGCGGCTCCGACCTGCGCAGCCCAGCCGTCGAGCACCTGGCTCATGCGCACCGGCATGGCGTCCATCAGGTGGGTACGGCCGGTCTTGACGTACTGATGCACCTGCGCGGACTTGGCCTGGATCACCTGCACCAGGTGGTCGAGCGCCGGCAGCAGTTGTTCGTGCAGGGCCAGCGCAGCGCTGGTGTGAATGGTGGTGGGGATGATGTCGTTGCTGCTTTGGCCACAGTTGACGTGGTCGTTGGCATTGACCGGCTCACCGAGCACGCGGCTGGCCAGGGTAGCGATCACCTCGTTGGCGTTCATGTTCGAACTGGTGCCAGAGCCAGTCTGGAACACATCCACCGGGAAATGCTGGATGAAGTCACCTGCCAGCAATTGCTCCACGGCACTGACGATGGCCTGGCCCTGAGCGGCCGAGAGCTGCTCCAGCTCGATGTTGGCCTTGGCTGCCGCCGCCTTGGCCAGCAGAAGCGCGCGAATGAACTGGGCCGGCATGCGCTGGCCGCTGATCGGGAAGTTGTCGACCGCGCGCTGGGTCTGGGCACCGTACAGGGCCTGGGCCGGCACCTGCAGTTCGCCCATGCTGTCGCGCTCGATTCGGGTATCACTCATCATCAAATCCTTGCATCAGGTCATCGGGGGAAATCGAAGGCAGCAGCACACAGTTGGCCAGTTGCAAGGCATAGGGCTGCCAGCGTTGGTTCTGTTCCTGGCGGTCGAGGTTGCGCAGCTGCAGCAGTGGGCGCCACGCCTGGTCAAGGCACAGGCAGCGCCAATGCCATGGCAGCATGCGGTCGCAGGCGGTATCGAGCAGCAGGCGGAAGGAGGTCAGTGCCACGGTCCATGGCGACGTCTCGGTGCAGCACACCAGATAGCGGCCCTCGGCCAGGTAGTGCTCGATCAGGCGCGGCTCGTCGGGCTCGAGGGCGCAGCGGATACGCCGGCTGAGCCAGCGCCAGTTTTCCAGGTAGGGCAGCTCGTGGAGGACGGTTTTCATGAACATCATCGCCGGGTGACTGGATAATGATATTCATTATTAAGTGATAAATAGAATCACTTCAACTAGAAACTGATGAAAGAAAAAACCCGGCGCGGTGGCCGGGTCTCTGGCGTGTTGAAGGTATCTCGAAATTTTCTGGTGCTTGCTCTGACCCTTTCGCGACGGTCCATCGGCGCGCCGAACCGCCGCGAAAGGGCCGGTCCAGCCCATGGATCAACTGCCCGCGACCGTCATCCGCTCGATCAGCACCGACCCTGTATGAATGTTGCTACGCGTTTCAAGATCGCTGCCAATCGCCACGATCTGCTGGAACATGTCCTTCATATTGCCGGCGATGGTCACTTCCTGCACGGCATGCTGGATCTCGCCGTTCTCGACCCAGAAGCCCGCCGCACCTCGGGAGTAGTCACCGGTCACCATGTTCAAACCGTGTCCCATCAGCTCGGTCACCAGCAAGCCCCGACCCATCCGCCGAATCAAAGCCGCCTGGTCCTCTACGCCATGGCTGACGTACAGGTTATGCACGCCACCGGAGTTAGCCGTGCTAGGCAAGCCCAGCTTACGCCCCGAGTAGGTGCCGAGCAGGTAAGACACCAACTCGCCCTTGTCGACGAACGGTTTGGCATAGGTCGCCAAGCCGTCGCCATCGAATGCGGCGCTGCCCAGGGCCCGCGGGATATGCGGGCGCTCGTCGAGCGAGAGCCAGGATGGGAACAGACGTTGCCCGATCGCCCCTTCGAGGAAGGACGACTTACGGTACAGGTTGCCGCCGGAGATCGCCGACAGGAAACTGCCGAACAAGCCACCGGCAAGCTCGGCGGAGAACAGCACCGGTACTTCGCAGGTCGGCACCGGACGCGCGCCCAGGCGGCTGGCAGCGCGTTGCGCGGCGCGCTGGCCAATGCTGCGTGGGTCTGCCAACAGGTTGCCCTGGCGGTTGACGTCGTACCAGTAGTCACGCTGCATCTGCCCCCCGCCTTCGGCGATCATCACGCAGCTGAGGCTGTGTCGGGTCGAGGCATAGCTGCCGATGAAGCCGTGGCTGTTGCCATACACCCGGCAGCCCTGGTGAGTATTGAGGGTGGTGCCGTCGGCGTTGAGGATGCGCGGGTCTGCATCGAACGCTGCAGCCTCGCACTCAAGGGCCATCTCGATGGCCTTCTCCGGCTCCAGTGCCCAGTCATGATAAAGATCGAGGTCCGGAATTTCCCGGGCCATCAGCGCCGCATCGGCCAGGCCCGCGCATTCGTCCTCGGAGGTGTGCTTGGCGATCGCCAGGGCCGCCGCGACGGTTTCGCGGATCGCCTCCGGGCCGCTCGCCGAGGTACTCGCCGAGCCTTTGCGCTGGCCGACGTACAAGGTGATGCCAAAACCCTGGTCACGGTTGAACTCGACCGTCTCGACCTCGCGCTGACGCACGCTGGTGGACAGGCCCTGCTCCAACGATACCGCCACCTCACAAGCGCTGGCGCCCTGGCGGCGCGCCTCGGCGACGATTGCCTCGACCTGCTCCTGCAATGCTGGCAGGTCCTTGGGGCCTACGCTCTGGACTGCACTCATGGTTTTCTCCACTCAAATTCTGCGTTCGGCAAGGGTCATTCTACGACCGGGCCGGACAAGCGGCCCCCGGCTGGTTATCATGGCGGCAATTTCTATGCTTTGTACGAAAAGTGCCTGCGCGACGACCATGCTGCGTTGAAAACAGGCTCGGAATGCTCATTTACAACCTGTAAACTCCGCTTCCTCGCCTGTTTTCGCCTTGCCTGCTCGCCGCTCGGCGACTTTTCATAAAAACCCAAGCGGACTGCCACCATGGTTGATTCATACGACGACGCCTTCGACGGCGAAAAAAGCAAAACCCAGATCAAGCGCGAGCTGCATGCGCTGGTCGAACTCGGCGAGCGTCTCACCACGCTCAAGGCCGACACCCTGGCGCGCCTGCCGCTGACCGACGAGCTGCGCAAGGCCTTGGACGAAGCGTCCAAGCACACCGCCCACGGTGCACGCAAACGGCACATGTCGTTCGTCGGCAAGCTGATGCGCGTCCAGGATCTGGACGCGATCCACGCCGTGCTGGAGCAGATCGACAGCTCCACACGCCAGTACAACGAGCGCTTCCACGGACTCGAGCGCTGGCGCGACCGCCTGATCGACGGTAACGACGAAGATCTCGAGCGTTTCGTCAACGAGTATCCCGACACCGATCGCCAGCAACTGCGCTCGCTGATCCGCCACGCCCAGCACGAAAAAGCACGGAACAAACCGCCTGCCGCTGCGCGCAAGGTGTTCAAGTACATCCGCGAGCTCGACGAACTGCAGCGCGGCCTGCGCTGATCGCCTCGGTACCCGTGGAAGCAGGCAAGCCTGCTTCCACATAGGCCCGCCGGACCATCAAGCCCCCGTTCCGCCCACGGTGATCGCATCCAGTTTCAAGGTTGGCTGCCCGACGCCCACCGGCACCGACTGCCCATCCTTGCCGCACGTCCCCACGCCGCTGTCCAGGGCCAGGTCGTTACCGACCATCGATACCCGACTCATGGCCTCGGGGCCGTTGCCAATCAGCGTCGCGCCCTTGACCGGGGCAGTGATCTTGCCGTCCTCGATCAGGTACGCCTCGCTGGTGGAGAACACGAACTTGCCACTGGTGATATCCACCTGACCGCCGCCGAGATTGGCGCAGTAGATGCCCTTCTTCACCGAGGCGATGATCTCCTGCGGGTCGCTTTCGCCGGCACGCATGTAGGTGTTGGTCATGCGTGGCATCGGCAAATGCGCATAGGATTCGCGGCGGCCGTTGCCGGTTACCGCCATGCCCATCAGGCGGGCATTGAGCTTGTCCTGCATGTAACCCTTGAGGATGCCGTTCTCGATCAGCATGGTGCACTCGGTCGGGGTCCCTTCGTCATCGACGCTGAGCGATCCACGGCGGCCTTCGAGGGTACCGTCATCGACGATGGTGCATAGGCTCGAAGCGACTTTCTCACCAATTCGACCACTGAACGCCGAGCTTCCCTTGCGGTTGAAATCGCCTTCCAGGCCATGCCCGACCGCTTCGTGCAGGAGCACGCCGGACCAGCCCGAGCCCAACACCACCGGTAGCGTGCCAGCCGGGGCGGGAATCGCTTCGAGATTGACCAGGGCCTGGCGCAGCGCCTCGCGGGCATAGCCCATGACCCGCTCCTCGGTGAAGAAGCGATAGTCGGTACGCCCGCCGCCGCCCTGCCCGCCGCGCTCACGCCGGCCGTTCTGCTCGACGATGACGCTCACGTTGAAGCGCACCAGCGGCCGCACATCGGCGGCCAGGCTGCCATCGGCAGCGGCGATCAGAATCCGCTCCCAGACCCCAGCCATGCTCACGGTGACCTGCTGGATACGCGGATCCAGTGCCCGAGTGGCGGCATCGACCCGCTTGAGCAGGTCGACTTTCTCGGCGCGGCTGAGTACGTCGAGCGGGTTGTCCGCCGTGTACAGGGCCGGCACCTGCTGAGCACGAAACGCCTGGACCTTGCCATTTTGCCCGGCGCGGGAAATCGACCGGGCGGCACGGGCAGCGGAGGTCAAGGCTTCGAGATTGATGGCGTTGCTGTAGGCGAAGCCGGTTTTTTCGCCAGACTGGGCACGTACCCCAACGCCCTGGTCGAGGTTGAAGCTGCCTTCCTTGACGATGCCGTCCTCGAGCGCCCAGGTCTCGGAGATCTGGCCCTGGAAATACAGGTCGGCAGCGTCGATACCGGGGCCGGCCAGCTCGCCCAGCACAGCCTGCAGGCTGTCCAGGGTCAGCCCGCCGGGGGCCAGGAGCTGCTCGCTGACGGTGGATAACATCTGGCTCATAATCACTCCGCGGTGTGCGCAGGCCGCAATGCGTCCTGCGAGAAAAAGCGCCGGTGCGAAACCACCGGCATGCGCGCCCGTATGGACGCCTGTTCATCGATGTCGCGCTCGGCCAGCAATACCGCTTCGCCTTGCGCCTGTTCAGCGACGATCCGCCCCCAGGGGTCGACGATCGCCGCGTGGCCATGGGTTTCCCGTGGCCCTGGATGGATACCGCCCTGCGCCGCAGCCAACACGTAGCACTGGGTCTCGATGGCGCGTGCGCGGATCAGCACTTGCCAGTGCGCCGCCCCTGTCACGGCGGTGAACGCCGCAGGTGCGGTGATCAGCTCGGCGCCGGCAGCGCGCAGGGCGCTGTACAGCTCCGGGAACCGCAGGTCGTAGCAAACGCTCAAGCCCACCCGCCCCACCGGCGTCTCGGCGACCACCACCTGGGCGCCATGGGCGTAATCGTCGGACTCGCGATAACGGCCCCGCTGGTCGGCCACGTCCACATCGAACAGATGCAACTTGTCGTAGCGCGCCGCGACCTCGCCGTACTCATCGATCAGCAGCGAGCACGCGTGGGCCTTGGCATCAGGTCGACCTTGCGGTGGCAGCGGCAAGGTACCGCCGACAATCCATAACTTGAGGTCACGGGCGGTGCGTTTCAACCAGGGCAGGATCGGCCCGTCACCCAGTGCTTCGGCGCGGCCGATCGCGGCAGCATCGCGTCGGCCCATGGCCGCGAAGTTTTCTGGCAGCACGGCCAGTCGTGCACCGCCCATGGCCGCCTGCTCCAGCAGGGCGCCGGCACGTTGCAGGTTGGCCAGAACATCGTCTTGGCTGACCATCTGGATCACCGCTGCCTTCATGCGTACCCCTGGGTTCATTTATCGAAAGGTTTCACAAATGTGATTCTAGGCTCTTTCACCGGCCCCTCGACGCGATAGTGCACGCTGGCGAAGCGCGATACCCGGTCGCCGATCAGGCGGTCGACCAGGAACAAGGCGCCCCCCACTGCCGGTGCACCGACGATCAGCGCCGCCAGGGGCAGGTTGTTGGTCACCGGCAGCGATACCTGCAGATTGGCGTTGACCCGGTCGCGAACCATGTCCAGCGTGCCTTCGAGTTCGAAGTTGCTCGAAGGCCCGGTGACGGTGATCGGCTCACGCGTGACGTAGACGCCATTGCTGGCCACCAGCAGGCCCTTCACCCGGTCGTAGGCGAGGCCCTTGGAAAACAGGTCGGAGAAGTCCAGGCGCAGGCGCCGACCGATGGCGTTGAAGTTGAGCAGGCCAAACACGCGCAAAGCCTGGGCACTGCCTTCGACCTCGACGAACTGGCCGCTGCGCAAGGCCGCGTCCATGCTCCCGGAGAAGCGCTTGAGGCCCACCCAGGCTGGCGAGCCCGGCCAGCGACCATCGACGTCCAGGCGGAAGTCGCGGCTGGTGACGGTGGGCGCGAAGCCCCAGGCCTTGAGCACGTCGCCCAGATCCTTGCCATCGAGCCGCCCTTTGTACCAACTGCTGGTGGCACCTGGCACGCCTTCCCAGCCCCCCCCGCCATCGATGCGCAGGCCCTTGAAGGACAGGTCGATGTCTTCTGCCGAAACACCACGCGCGGTGGGGCGCAGCTTGATCGATGCGCTGCCGAAGAAGTCGTCGCCGCGGTAGAGCTTGTCGATGGACAGGTCCAGCGCCGGGACCTTGCGCGGGTCGAAGTCGGCAAGCGGATCCGGCCCTTCCTCGGCCTGCGCCTGGGCCGGATCGGCTGCCGGCAGGCGCAAGGTTTGCAGGCGTACCGCCATCGCCGCGCCCTTGGCGTCCGGCAGGCGCGCATTGCCGATCACCTCCCGGCTGTCCAGACGCAGGTCCCATGCTGGCCCGCTGCGGGCCAGGCGCACCACGGCCTGGTTGAGGTCCATGCCGAAGGCCTTGAGCTGACCGATGCTCAGGTCGACGCTCTGCAGGCTCTGCCGGGCGCTGCCGCCAGGGTCACTGCCGCCAAGCCGCTCGGCCTGCGCCTGCCAGGGCGCGAGATCGAGCGATTCCAGCCGCCCGCGTACGCGCAGGCCCTGGCCAGCTGGCACCTGGGCAGTGCCAGCACCGAGCAGCAGCTCGCCCCGGCCCTGTGCCAGCTTGTCGGCGGGTGCCGCGTAGGCGAACCGCGTAAGATCGGCGTAGGCCGCATCGAAGCGGCGCTCGGCACCTTGCAGATTCATGCTGAAGCGGCTGTCGCGGGTGTCGCTGGCCGCCTTGCCGAACGGGGCCGGCAGGTCGATCGTCAGGCCCTTGAGCGACGAACTGACATTCAGGCTGTTGTCGCGCTTACCCAGGTTGACCTGCAACTGATAGGGCAATTCGCCCGAAGCCGGCAGTGATTGGTTGAATTGCAACCAGTCAGTCAGGGCCTTGAGCCCCACCTGGCCCTTGGCGTCGATGCGGGTCTGCATCTGCCCCGGTGCGCCCTGGGCAACGATCTGCGCGGTCACCGGCTTGCCAAATGCCTCCAGGCTGATGCCCTTGCCACTCAAGCCCTTGTCCAGATCGAAGCTGAAATCGCCTTTCAGGTGGCTTAGCTCCAAGGTCGGCGGCGCCACCTTGAGGCGAGCGTCGCGGGTGGCGAAATCGACCAGCACCTTCGGCTGCTCGCCGTGGGCCAGTGGAATGTCCAATTTGACCTTGCCACTGAGCGGGCCTTCACCTTCCCAGCCGGCGAAGATCTCACCGGTGCCGATCGGGGCTTCCTTGAGAATCTTCAAGCCGTCGCCCAGGGTGCCGGCAAAGTCGCCGTCCAGGTACAAGTGGCTGTGCTGGCCCTCTTCCACATGCGGGATATCGACACTGACATCGCTGACCTGGGTGTCGAGCAGTAACCCCTTGCGCGCCTTGATGCGCACGCCGCTGTCCTCGATCAGCACATCGCCATCGACATGCTGCACCTGCGGCCAGCCAGGCTGGAAGTCGAGCGCCGCATCATTGACTTTGAAGAACAAGCTGATGCTGCGGGCTTCGGGCGGGGCGCCATGGTTGAGCGAGCCCTGGTACTGGAAGTAGCCCTGCTCGACGTTGCCCTTGACGATGGCGCTGCGCAGCCATTCGTCCAGGGCCGGACTGAGAACTTCCGGCAGGTACTTGGCGGTATAGCGGCCATCGCCATCGGTCAGGCCGACGCGCAGGTCCATGTAGCTTTCGTGCCCAGGTTCGAAGAACAGATGAATGAGGAAGTCCGCGGCGATCTTGCCCTCCTCGCCCAGCACCTTGATGTAGGGCGCGATCAGGGTGAAACCTTCTTTGTCCAGCGCCCAGGTCAGGCGCGCATTGGCCTTCAGGTAATGCCAGGGTTTGCCGAAGATCGGATACAGATGCAGCATGAAGGCGTCGGTATCCAGGCGCAGCTCGCCGTGGCCGAGATCGCCACTGATGCTGCCGCTGACATTGCCGGCAGCCGGCGCGCCGTGATACGCATCGAAGCCGACCTTGTCGAGATTGGCGGCGAACTGCAGGCGCTTGTCGCCTTCGGCCTTGGGACGAACATCCAGTCGCACGTTGCGCAGCGAACCGGTGACCTTCAGGCCATCGACCACGGCCATGAGTTTTTCCGGTAGCGGCGCAAGCGCATCGATCAAGGGTGTCAGCGGCGTCAGGTCGAGACGGTCGGCCTGGATCTGCCAGGTTGGCCCTGCAGCATCCTGACCTTCGCGCTGGCGCAGTTGCAGGTGCGACTCCCAGCGCTTCTCGCCGATGCTGGCAGCCAGGGAGTCGACCACCACGTCGAAGCCCTGTTCGCGGCGCTGGAACCAGGCTGCCAACGCCAGGTTGTCCAGCTTCGCCGCCTTGCGTCCGGTGTAGGCGCCTCGCAGTTCGGGTGCATTGAGGCGCACCACCGCTCGCTCCAGTGCACCTTTGCGCCAGTCGACCCAGAACTCGCCTCCGGCGCGCAACGCGTCGGCTTGCCACTGGCCCAGCAGGCGCGGCGGCAGCCAGCGCGACCAGTCGCTCTGCGGCAGGCTCAGGTAGACCTCGGCACTGCCCTCGTGCCAGGCATCGGCCGTCGCGCGGCTGCGCAGGTTCAATGCCATGGGCTGGCCGTCGGGCAAGGTGGCACGCAGATCGAGGGCCTGGCGCGAGGTGCCGGCCTGCAAACCGAGGCTGACGTAGGTGAGGGTCATCGGATCGCGCTGCCACGGCTGCAGGGTGACCTGGCTGTCGAACACATCGACACGGCCAAGCTGGCGCAGGCGCTCGAGCGTCGCGGCCGGGTCGAGCGGGGCGTCGTCCTTCTTCGGCAAGCCTTCGAGCGACCAACCGCCCTGCTCGTCCTCGCGGGCGATCAGTTGCAGGCCACTGAGCTGGATATGGGCCAGGCGCACCTCGCGGGCCATGAGGCTGGCCCACAGATCGGGCACTGCCCGAACGTCGTCCAGGCGCAGGGCCGAAGCCCCTTCGCCCAACTGCAGGTCACGCAGGCGCAGCACCGGCACCAGCCCGCTCCAGCGCCCTTCGAGCGCACCGATGTGCACCGGCAGGCCCAAGGCCTGCTCGGCCTTGGCTTCCACGTCTGCGCGGTATTCGGCCACCAGCGGCACCAGTTGCCGACCGAGGCTGACGTACAACGCGACGATCACTGCCAGCAGCGCGCAGATGCCAAGGCCCCAGCGGGTCATGGCAACCGGAACGCGGGTCAGACGCCCCATTGCCGTGGCCCTCCAAGTCGTTTATCCATCATGGCCCGAAGTACCGGTTTTGCCAGCCTGACCGGCTTCTATAGGGGGTCAGAGCAGCACCACATCGTATTGTTCCTGTGAATACATCGACTCGACCTGGAAGCGAATCGTTCGGCCAATGAACGTCTCCAGCTCCGCCACATTGCCCGACTCCTCGTCGAGCAGGCGATCGACCACCTTCTGGTTGGCCAGTACGCGATAGCCCTCCGCCTGGTAGGCGCGGGCCTCGCGGAGGATCTCGCGGAAGATCTCGTAGCAAATGGTTTCGGGGGTTTTCAGCTTGCCCCGCCCCTGGCACGCCACGCAAGGTTCGCAGAGCACCTGTTCGAGGCTTTCGCGGGTGCGCTTGCGGGTCATCTGCACCAGGCCCAGCTCGGTGATGCCGATGATGTTGGTCTTGGCATGGTCGCGTTCGAGCTGCTTTTCAAGGGTCCGCAGCACCTGGCGCTGGTGCTCTTCGTCTTCCATGTCGATGAAGTCGATGATGATGATGCCGCCAATGTTGCGCAGGCGCAGTTGCCGGGCGATGGCGGTGGCCGCCTCGAGGTTGGTCTTGAAGATGGTTTCCTCGAGATTGCGGTGGCCGACGAACGCACCGGTATTGACGTCGATGGTGGTCATCGCCTCGGCGGGATCGACCACCAGGTAGCCACCGGACTTGAGCGGCACCTTGCGTTCCAGTGCCCGCTGGATTTCGTCCTCGACGCCATACAGGTCGAAGATCGGCCGTTCGCCGGGATAGTGCTCCAGGCGATCGGCGATTTCCGGCATCAATTCGGCGACGAACTGCGTGGTCTTCTGGAAGGTTTCCCGCGAGTCGATGCGGATCTTCTCGATCTTCGGGTTGACCAGGTCGCGCAGCGTACGCAAGGCCAGGCCCAGGTCTTCATAGATGACCGTCGGTGCGCCGCAGGTCTGGATCTGGCTGCCAATCTGCTCCCAGAGCCTGCGCAGGTAACGGATGTCCTGGAGGATCTCTTCGCTGCGCGCGCCTTCGGCGGCGGTGCGCAGGATGAAACCACCGGCGTCCTTGATGTTCTCGCTGTCCATGCAGTCGCTGACCACCTGCTTGAGGCGCTCACGCTCGGCTTCGTCTTCGATCTTCAGCGAAATGCCGACATGACTGCTGCGCGGCATGTACACCAGGTAGCGTGAGGGAATGGACAACTGCGTGGTCAGGCGGGCGCCCTTGGTGCCGATCGGGTCCTTGGTCACCTGCACCACCAGGGCCTGGCCATCGTGCACCAGGGCAGTGATGTTCTCGACTGCGGAGCCCTCGCGCTGGGAAATTTCCGAGGCGTGAATGAACGCGGCGCGCTCCAAGCCGATGTCGACGAATGCCGCCTGCATGCCCGGCAGCACGCGCACCACCTTGCCCTTGTAGATATTGCCGACGATGCCACGGCGCTGCGTACGCTCGACGTGCACCTCTTGCAGCACGCCGTTTTCCACCACTGCCACGCGCGATTCCATCGGGGTGATGTTGATCAGGATCTCTTCACTCATGGCAGGCTCTCGTCCAAAGTCTTCGGTAATGATGGATCGCTGTCGGTTCACTGGCTAGCGCGGTGCTGAAACCTCGTGTTGCTGCCAGCAGGCGATGCAGAACTGCTCCAGCAGCTGGGCGGTTTCGAACAGCGGCAGACCGACCACCGTCGAGTAGCTGCCCGCCAGGGATTTGACGAACACCGCTCCCAGGCCCTGGATGGCGTAGCCGCCGGCCTTGTCCAGCGGTTCACCCGTGGCCCAGTAGCGCAAGGCCTCGTCGCGACCAATGGCACGAAAATGCACATCGGTGGCCACGCACACGTCCAGGCAACGCTTGCCATCGGTCACGGCAACGGCCGTGAGCACCTGATGCTGACCATCGGAAAGGTCGGCGAGCATGGCCAGGGCATGCTCGCGGTCACGCGGCTTGCCCAGCATCTGGCCCTTGGCCACGACCACGGTATCGGCGGCCAGCACCACGCCAGGCCCATCCAGGCAGGCAAAACCCGCCGCAGCCTTGGCGCGGGCGAGGCGCACGGCGTACTGGGTGACGGCCTCACCGGGCAATGGGGTTTCATCGATGGGGGCAGTGACGACGCTGAACGGAACGCCGATCTGGGTCAGCAGTTCACGCCGCCGCGGCGAGCCGGAAGCCAGGTAAAGCGGGGTCATACGGACGTCTCCCTGTCAGTCGCGGCGTCGCCGTCAGTTGATGTGCAGGCGCCGGCGCAGGTCGCGCAGGGCGAAGCTGATCCACGGCCAGAGCAAGGCACTGATGACCGCCGACCAGACCAGTGCCAGGGTCGGCAGGCGGTTTCCGGTCAGCGCGCTGAGCCACAATTGGATGAGCTGGGCGATGCCGAAGATGACCAGGATCACCAGGCTCTGCTGCCACATGGGGAACATGCGCAGGCGCTGTTGCAGGGACAGCACCAGGAAGGTGATCAGGGTGAGGATCAGGGCGTTCTGCCCGAGCAGCGTGCCATACAGCACGTCCTCGGCCAGGCCGAGGACGAAGGCCGTGGTCATGCCGACCTTGTTCGGTACCGCCAAGGTCCAGAACGACACCAGCAGGGCCAGCCACATGGGCCGGAACACTTCCATGAACTGCGGCATGGGCGACACGCTGAGCAGCAGGCCGATGGCGAAGGTCAGCCAGATCACCCAGCCGTGGTTGCGTCGCGAAGCGGCCATCATTGTCTCCGGGGTTGGGTCGGCGTCGCCGCGGCTGGCGCCGGAGCCGCAGGCTCAGCGGCAGGTGCAGGCGCAGCCGTTGCAGGAGCGGCAGGCGTGCCCGCCCCCGGCGCTGCGGCTTCGGTCGCCGGCTGGGCCGGAGTGGCCGCGCCTTTGCGGTCGGCTTCTTCCTGGGCGATGGCCGCATCGGTGGCGCGCTGCTCTGGCGTGCGCCGATCACTGAACACCAGCAGCATGTAGCGGCTGCGATTGAGGGCGGCAGTGGGGATAGCACGCACGATGGCGAACGGCTGGCCGGAATCGTGGATGACTTCGTTGACCGTTGCCACCGGATAGCCTGCGGGGAAACGCTGGCCCATGCCGGAGCTGACCAGCAGGTCGCCTTCCTTGATGTCGGCGGTGTCGGCCACATGGCGCAATTCGAGGCGCTCGGGGTTGCCGGTGCCACTGGCGATCGCCCGCAAGCCGTTACGGTTGACCTGCACCGGAATGCTGTGGGTAGTGTCGGTGAGCAGCAGCACCCGCGAGGTGTAGGGCATCAGCTCGACCACCTGGCCCATCAGGCCGCGGGCATCGAGTACCGGCTGGCCGAGGAACACGCCATCTCGTTCGCCCTTGTTGATCAGGATGCGATGGGTGAACGGATTGGGATCGACGCCGATCAGTTCGGCTACCTCGACCTTTTCGTTGACCAGTGCCGACGAATTGAGCAGCTCGCGCAGGCGCACGTTCTGCTCGGTCAGGGCCGCCAGCTTCTGCAGGCGCCCCTGCAGCAGCAGGGCCTCGGTCTTGAGCTTCTCGTTCTCGGCAATCAACTCGGTGCGGCTGCCAAACTGGCCAGCCACGCCTTGCCACAGACGCTGCGGCAGGTCGGTGATCCAGTACGACTCCATCAACACCAGGCCCATCTGGCTGCGCACCGGCTTGAGCACGGCAAAGCGCGCGTCGACCACCATCAGCGCGACGGACAGCACCACCAGTACGAGCAGGCGCACGCCCAGCGAGGGGCCCTTGGAGAAAAGCGGTTTAATGGGCCGTTCCTCGTGGACGACTCAGGAAGTCATTGGACATGGGACAACGCACCAGCCTGGTTGCGGGTTGACGGAAACGGCGCACGACATGCGCCTGCCCAACGCATACAGGTAGCACTGTGCGTGCTACCTGTAAACCGGGCGCTCGGGTACAGCGAGCGGGATCACTCGCTGGAGAGCAGGTCCATCGCGTGCTTGTCCATCATCTCCAGGGCGCGACCGCCGCCACGGGCGACGCAGGTCAGCGGGTCTTCGGCGACGATGACCGGCAGGCCGGTTTCCTGGGCCAGCAGTTTGTCCAGGTCACGCAGCAAGGCGCCACCACCGGTCAGCACCAGGCCACGCTCGGCGATGTCGGAGGCCAGCTCCGGTGGCGATTGCTCCAGGGCGCTCTTGACCGCCTGGACGATGGTCGCCAGCGATTCCTGCAGGGCCTCGAGCACCTCGTTGGAGTTCAGGGTGAAGGCGCGCGGTACGCCTTCGGCCAGGTTACGGCCGCGCACGTCGACTTCACGGACTTCGCCACCTGGATAGGCAGTGCCGATTTCCTGCTTGATGCGCTCGGCGGTGGATTCGCCGATCAGGCTGCCGTAGTTGCGGCGCACGTAGGTGACGATGGCTTCGTCGAAGCGGTCGCCGCCGACGCGGACGGATTCGGCATAGACCACGCCGTTCAGCGAGATCAGGGCGATCTCGGTGGTACCGCCACCGATATCGACGACCATCGAGCCGCGAGCCTCTTCGACCGGCAGGCCGGCACCGATCGCAGCGGCCATTGGCTCTTCGATCAGGAACACTTCACGGGCACCGGCACCGAGGGCCGATTCACGAATGGCGCGGCGCTCGACCTGGGTCGACTTGCACGGCACGCAGATCAGCACGCGTGGGCTGGGCTGCAGGAAACTGTTCTCGTGAACCTTGTTGATGAAGTACTGCAACATTTTTTCACAAACGCTGAAGTCGGCGATGACGCCGTCCTTCATCGGACGAATGGCAGCGATGTTGCCAGGCGTACGGCCCAGCATGCGCTTGGCTTCGGTACCGACGGCCACGACGCTTTTCTGGTTGCCGTGGGTACGGATGGCAACAACCGAGGGCTCATTCAGGACGATACCGCGCTCACGCACGTAAATAAGGGTGTTGGCAGTACCCAGGTCGATGGAGAGATCGCTGGAAAACATGCCACGCAGTTTCTTGAACATGGGAAAGTGACCCTGGGGAAAGCGTGGGTAAAAAAGTGCGGCAAACTCTAACAATGGCAGGGATTTTGGGCAAGGAGCCAATATGTTAAATTGGCTGTTTTTCCGAGCACGCCGACAGATGATCGCGGCCGTATGACCGCCAAAATGCCGGCATGTTCCTCATCACGGACCCTTATTCCGTTCTTTGTTTCCCCCGGAGATCACCATGGCGCTTGAACGCTGCGACGTGGAAAAGATCGCCCATCTGGCCCGTCTGGGCCTGAATGAAGGCGAACTTCCACGCATTACCGATGCACTGAACAGCATTCTCGGCCTGGTCGACCAGATGCAAGCGGTCGACACCACTGGCATCGAGCCACTGGCCCACCCACTGGAAGCGAGCCAGCGCCTGCGTCCCGACCAGGTCACCGAACACAACCAGCGCGACGCCTACCAGGCCATCGCACCTTCGACCGAAAGCGGTCTGTACCTGGTTCCCAAAGTCATCGAGTAAGGGATAGAGCCTGCCATGCATCAACTGACCCTGGCCGAGATCGCCCGCGGACTCGCCGACAAGTCGTTTTCCTCCGAAGAGCTGACCACCGCCCTGCTGGCGCGCGTCAAGCAACTCGACCCGCAGATCAACAGCTTCATCAGCGTCACCGAGGAACTGGCCCTGGGCCAGGCCCGTGCCGCCGACGCCCGTCGCGCCGCTGGCGAGGCCGGTGCGCTGCTTGGCGCCCCCATCGCCCACAAGGACCTGTTCTGCACCCTCGGCGTACGCACCAGCTGCGGCTCGAAGATGCTCGACAACTTCAAGGCGCCCTATGACGCCACCGTGGTCGCCAAGCTGGCCGAAGCCGGCATGGTCACGCTGGGCAAGACCAACATGGACGAGTTCGCCATGGGTTCGGCCAACGAATCCAGCCACTACGGCGCGGTGAAGAATCCATGGAGCCTCGAGCACGTCCCCGGCGGCTCGTCCGGTGGCTCGGCCGCCGCGGTCGCCGCGCGCCTGCTGCCGGCCACCACCGGCACCGACACCGGCGGCTCGATCCGCCAGCCAGCGGCACTGACCAACCTCACCGGCCTCAAGCCGACCTACGGTCGGGTGTCGCGCTGGGGCATGATCGCCTATGCCTCGAGCCTCGACCAGGGTGGCCCGCTGGCGCGCACTGCCGAAGACTGCGCCCTGTTGCTGCAAGGCATGGCCGGCTTCGACGCCAAGGACTCCACCAGCATCGACGAACCGGTGCCGGACTACAGCGCCGGGCTCAACGGCTCGCTGCAGGGCCTGCGTATCGGCCTGCCGAAGGAATACTTCGGCGCCGGCCTCGATCCGCGCATCGCCGAACTGGTCCAGGCCAGCGTCAAGGAGCTGGAAAAGCTCGGCGCAGTGGTCAAGGAAATCAGCCTGCCGAACATGCAGCACGCCATCCCGGCGTACTACGTGATCGCCCCCGCAGAAGCTTCTTCGAACCTGTCGCGTTTCGACGGCGTGCGCTTCGGCTACCGCTGCGAAGAGCCCAAGGACCTCACCGACCTGTACAAGCGCTCGCGTGGCGAAGGCTTCGGCACCGAGGTGCAGCGCCGCATCATGGTCGGCACCTATGCCCTGTCGGCCGGCTACTACGACGCCTACTACGTCAAGGCGCAGCAGATCCGTCGCCTGATCAAGAACGACTTCATGTCCGCCTTCGAAGACGTTGACCTGATCCTCGGCCCGACCACGCCGAACCCGGCCTGGAAGCTCGGCGCCAAGAGCAGCGACCCGGTCGCCGCCTACCTCGAAGACGTCTACACCATCACCGCCAACCTGGCGGGCCTGCCCGGGCTGTCGATGCCGGCCGGCTTCGTCGACGGCCTGCCGGTCGGCGTCCAGCTGCTGGCGCCGTACTTCCAGGAAGGCCGCCTGCTCAACGTCGCGCACCGCTACCAGCAAGTCACCGACTGGCACACCCGCGCCCCTAACGGCTTCTGAGGAATTCACACATGCAATGGGAAGTTGTGATCGGGCTGGAGATTCATACCCAGCTGGCCACCCAGTCGAAGATCTTCTCCGGCAGCGCCACCACCTTCGGCTCCGAGCCGAACACCCAGGCCAGCCTGGTCGACCTCGGCATGCCGGGCGTGCTGCCGGTGCTGAACCAGGAGGCCGTGCGCATGGCCTGCATGTTCGGCCTGGCGATCGATGCCGAGATCGGCAAGCGCAACGTGTTCGCGCGCAAGAACTACTTCTACCCCGATCTGCCCAAGGGCTACCAGATCAGCCAGATGGACCTGCCGATCGTCGGCAAGGGCCACCTGGACATCGCCCTTGAAGACGGCACCATCAAGCGTATCGGCGTCACCCGTGCGCACCTGGAAGAAGACGCCGGCAAGAGCCTGCACGAAGACTTCAGCGGCTCCACCGGCATCGACCTGAACCGCGCCGGCACGCCGCTGCTGGAAATCGTTTCCGAGCCTGATATGCGCAGCGCCAAGGAAGCGGTGGCCTACGTCAAGGCGATCCACGCCCTGGTGCGCTACCTGGGCATCTGCGACGGCAACATGGCCGAAGGCTCGCTGCGTTGCGACTGCAACGTGTCGATCCGCCCGAAGGGCCAGGCCGAGTTCGGCACCCGCTGCGAGATCAAGAACGTCAACTCGTTCCGCTTCATCGAGCGCGCCATCAACAGCGAGATCCAGCGCCAGATCGACCTGATCGAAGACGGCGGCAAGGTGGTGCAGGAAACCCGCCTGTACGACCCGAACAAGGACGAAACCCGCTCGATGCGCAGCAAGGAGGAAGCCAACGACTACCGTTACTTCCCCGATCCAGACCTGCTGCCGGTAGTCATCGAGGACAGTTTCCTGGAAACCGTCCGCGCCGGCCTGCCGGAGCTGCCTCCGCAGAAGGTCGAGCGTTTCCAGAGCCAGTACGGTCTGTCGGCCTACGACGCCAACGTGCTGGCTTCCAGCCGTGAACAAGCGGATTACTTCGAGGAAGTGGTGAAGATTGGCGGCGACGCCAAGCTGGCCGCCAACTGGGTCATGGTCGAACTGGGCAGCCTGCTGAACAAGCTGGGTATCGAGATCGACCAGGCACCGGTCAGCGCCGCGCATCTGGGCGGGATGCTGCTGCGCATCCGCGACAACACCATCAGCGGCAAGATCGCCAAGACCGTGTTCGAGGCCATGGCTGCCGGTGAAGGCGATGCCGACAGCATCATCGAAAGCAAAGGCCTCAAGCAGGTTACCGATACCGGTGCCATCGACAAGATGCTCGACGAAGTGCTGGCCGCCAACGCCGAGCAGGTCGAACAGTACCGCGCTGCCGACGAGGCCAAGCGTGGCAAGATGTTCGGCTTCTTCGTCGGCCAGGCGATGAAGGCGTCCAAAGGCAAGGCCAACCCGGGGCAGGTGAACCAATTGCTCAAGGCCAAGCTCGAAGGGTGAGCTTTGTAGGAGCGGCCTTAGGTCGCGAAAGGGCTGCGAAGAGCAGCCCCAGCGGTTCAAGCAGTAATCTGACCCTGGGGCCGCTCTGCGGCCCTTTCGCGACACAAGGCCGCTCGCCGTCAAGCGCGCCCAACGGCAGCACCGGAGCTTCCATCTTGCTAATTAGATCCTTGGGCACCCTGGCCCTCTTCTCCCTCCTGGCCGGCTGCGCCAGCCAAGACATCGACCCCAGCGGTTACGACAAGACCGGCACCGCCTCGTATTACGGCTCGCGTCACCACGGCAAACGCACCGCCAGCGGCGAAGCCTTCAACCAGCACGGCCTCACCGCTGCCCACCGCAGCCTGCCGTTCGGCAGCAAGGTGCTGGTGACCAACCTCGCCAACCAGCGCAGCGTCGTGGTCCGCATCAACGACCGTGGCCCGCACACGCGCGGGCGGTTGATCGACCTGTCACGCGCCGCAGCGGAAAAAATCGGCATGCTGCGTAGCGGAACCGCGCGAGTCCGGGTACAAGGGCTGAGCGACTAAGCTGACACCTGACCTGACAGGAGCCTCGACCATTTTCGACCTGGCCACCCTCCCCACCTTCAGCCTCCTGCAACTGGGCGTGGCACTGGTGTTGCTGATCGGCGGTGCCGACCTGCTCGTGCGTGTCGCCCTGCGCCTGGCCCAGCACCTGCACGTTCGGCCGCTGATCATCGGCCTGAGCCTGGTGGCTTTCGGCAGCACCGCGCCACAACTCACGGTAAGCCTGCAGGCCGCCTACCAGGGGGCGCCCGACGTTGCCGTAGGCAGCGTGATCGGCAGCAACATCTTCAACGTGCTGGTGATCCTCGGCCTGGCCGCGCTGATCATTCCACTGCGGGTATCCCGCCAGCTGGTACGCCTGGACATTCCCTTGATGATCGTCGCCAGCGGCCTGGTCTACGCGCTTTGCGCCAATGGCCAACTGGGCCGTGTCGAAGGGCTGCTGCTGTTGCTGGCCCTGGTCGGCTACCTGGCCATGCTATGGCACCAGTCGCGCCACTATGCACGCACCTATCCGGCTCCGGCACCGGTCGCCGTAAAACCCGGCCGCTTCTGGTCGGTGACGATGCTGCAGGTTGCCTTCGGCCTGGCGATGCTGAGCCTGGCGGGTCATTTGCTGCTGGAGGCCGCCGTCGAGGTGGCCACCGACCTGGGGTTGTCCGAGCGGATCATCGGCCTGACAGTGGTCGCGGTCTGCACGTCCCTGCCGGAACTGGCCGCCGCGCTGGTCGCCGCCCTGCGCGGCGAGCGGGAGATCGCCGTGGGCACGGTGATTGGCAGCAACCTGTTCAACCTGCTGGCGGTGCTGGGGCTGACCGCGCTGGTCACCCCCGAGCCGTTGAGCATTTCACCCAATGCCCTGGGCTTCGACCTGCCGGTGATGCTCGGCGTCGCCGCCTTGAGCCTGCCGGTGTTCTACTCCGGCTACCGCATCACCCGCGCCGAGGGCCTGGTGTTCCTCTGCCTGTACCTGGCCTACGGCCTGCACGTGGCGGCCTTCACCATGGGCATGCCGCTGGCCGGCCGCCTGGAACGGCTGATGCTGTTCTATGTGCTGCCGGTGCTCGGGGCGGTGCTGCTGTTCACCACGGTGCGGGCCTGGCGACGGCAGCACTGAACGCGATTACCTGGCCTGCCGGGCCTTCTTGATGCAGAACGCCACCCACAGCACCAGGATCCACGCCGGGATCAGCAGCACCGAGATACGCACGCTCGGGGTCAGGAACATGACCACCAGGATCAATACGATGAATGCCAGGCACAGGTAGTTGGTCAGCGGGTGCCCCAGGCTCTTGTAGAACGGCGTGATGCCCGCCGCCAACTTGGCCTTGCGGAACTTCAGATGGGTGATGCTGATGCTCGCCCAGTTGATCACCAGCGCCGACACCGCCAGCGCCATCAACAGGCCGAACGCCTCACCCGGCCGCAGGTAGTTGATCAGCACGCACAACCCGGTGGCGAACGCCGAGACCCCCAGGGCCGTCAACGGCACGCCACGGCGGCTCACCTTGAGCAGCTGGCGCGGCGCATCACCTTGGCTGGCAAGGCCGAACAGCATGCGGCTGTTGGCGTACACGCAGCTGTTGTACACCGACAGCGCGGCGGTGAGCACCACCACGTTGAGAATGGTCGCCACCAGGTCGCTGTCCAGCTCGTGGAAGATCATCACGAACGGGCTGCCGCCCTGCACCACCTTCTGCCACGGGTACAGCGACAGCAGTACCGCCAGTGCGCCGATGTAGAAGATCAGGATGCGGTACACCACCTGGTTGGTGGCCTTGGGAATGCTCGCCCGCGGGTTGGCGGCCTCGGCCGCGGTGATGCCGACCAACTCCAGGCCGCCGAACGAGAACATGATCACCGCCAGGGCCATGACCAGGCCACCGACGCCGTTGGGGAAGAATCCACCGTGCTGCCAGAGGTTGGCCACGCTGGCATCCGGGCCACCGTGGCCACTGCCCAGCAGCCAGGCGCCGAAGCCGATCATGCTGACGATCGCCACCACCTTGATCAAGGCGAACCAGAACTCCATCTCGCCATAGACCTTCACCTGGGTGAGGTTGATCAGGTTGATGATCACGAAGAAGATCGCCGCCGTGGCCCAGGTCGGGAAGCCGGGCCACCAGTACTGCACGTAGATACCCACGGCGGTGAGCTCGGCCATGCCCACGAGCACGTACACCACCCAGTAGTTCCAGCCCGAGACGAACCCCGCGAACTCGCTCCAGTACTGGTGGGCGAAGTGGCTGAAACTGCCTGCAACCGGCTCTTCGACCACCATCTCGCCCAGTTGGCGCATGATCAGGAAGGCCATCAGGCCGGCGATGGCATACCCCAGCAGAACCGACGGGCCGGCCAGCTGAATGGTCTGGGCGATGCCCAGGAACAACCCGGTGCCGATGGCACCGCCCAGCGCGATCAGCTGGATATGACGGTTCTTCAGCCCGCGCTGCAACTGCTCGGGCGTGCTCTGGTCTTGCATGAAGTGTCCTTTGGCTCAGTGAGGCAGTGTTGTTGCTGTTGTATGCAGTCGAGGATCTAGATCCATCCGCCCCACTGCAAGATGAAAATGCCGATGTTGGTGGTGATCGCCGCCATCAATGTAGTGATCACGATGATCGACGCGGCCAGCTCGTGGTTGCCATTGGCCGCACGGGCCATGACGTAGCTGGCAGCCGCGGTGGGGCTGCCGATGTACAGGAACAGGATGCCCAGCTCGGCACCACGGAACCCGCAGAGCCAGGCGCCGAGCGTGCCGATCAGCGGCAGCCAGACCATCTTCACCAGGCTGGCATCGATGGCCAGCTTGCCGCTGTCGCGCAGCGCCGTCAGCGACAAGGTGCCGCCGATGCAGATCAGCGCCAGCGGCAGGGTCATCTGCGCCAGGTAGTCGCCCGAGGTGAGCAGCCAGTTGGGCAATGGTACCTGGCCGTAGGCCATTGGCGTCGCCACCAGCACGCTGATGATCAGCGGGTTGCTGAAGATGCTCTTGCAGATGCTCCACGGGTCGGACTTGAGGTCCGGGCTGTACACCGCCAGCACCACTGCCGACAGCGAGTTGTACATGAGGATGACCAGGCCGGCGAGCACTGCTCCCAGGGAAATGCCGTAGTCGCCATAGAGGCTGGCGGCCAGGGCCAGGCCGATCACGCCATTGTTGCCGCGAAAGGCTCCCTGGGTGTAGATGCCCCGGTCGGCCAGCGGGCTACGCCAGATCGCCAGGCCCCAGGCCACTGCGAAGCCGACCAGGGTGGCGGCGACGAAATAAAGGATTACCCCCGGTTTGACTGCCGCAGCCAGGTCGGCGTGGTAGATACCGAGGAACAGCAGCGCCGGCATGCAGACGTTGAACACCAGCTGCGAGGCGACACGGTTGAAATTGTCGTCGATGAGGTGAATGCGTTTGAGCAGAATGCCCATGAACAGCATGGCGAAGACGGGCGCCGTGATATTCAGCGTCTGGATGAGAAGGGCGAGCATGCGCAAGCGGTCCTGAGGAAGGGTTGCCGTTTAAGGGGCAGATGATACGCCAACGCGTCAGGAAATGCGGGGATCTAGGGGGATAAAATAAGCATCTTGCCTGTGCCGACCTCTTCGCGGGTAAACCCGCTCCTACAGGAGCTGCACAGTTATCAGCAGCAGAGCATCTGTAGGAGCGGGTTCACCCGCGAAGAGGCCGGCATGGACCGCAACGGATCAGCGCCGAACCGGCCGCTTCTGCAGTTTGCGCTGCAAGGTCCGGCGGTGCATGCCCAGCGCCCGGGCGGTGGCCGAGATATTGCCCTCGTGCTCATTGAGCACGCGCTGAATGTGCTCCCACTGCAAACGGTCGACCGACATCGGGTTCTCGGGGACCAGGGTATCGAGGTCGGTGTGCTCGGACAGCAACGCCGCCAGCACATCGTCGGCATCGGCCGGCTTGCACAGGTAGTTGCAGGCCCCGCGCTTGACCGCCTCGACCGCCGTGGCGATGCTCGAATAACCCGTCAGGATCACCACGCGCATCTCTGGATCCAGCTCCAGCAGCTTGGGCAGCAGCACCAGGCCCGAGTCGCCCTCCATCTTCAGGTCCAGCGCCGCATAGTCAGGCAGGTCCTGCTGGGCCAGCTCCAGCCCTTCCTCGGCGGATCCGGCAGTGCTCACGCGGAAACCGCGGCGGCTCATGGCGCGCGCCATCACCCGGGTGAAGGTGGCATCGTCGTCCACTAACAGCAGGTGCGGCAGTTCTTCGCCTTCGACCTGGTTTTCGTCACTCATCATTCATCTCCTCGCTTGCCATAGGGCAGGCGCAGTTCGGTGAGGGTGCCACCCTGTTCATGACTATAGAGTTTTACCGAACCGCCCGCACGCGTAACGCTGGCCTTGCTCAAGAAAAGGCCCAGGCCGAAGCCCTTGCCTTTGGTGGTAATAAAGGGTTTGCCGATGGCCTCGGCAATGGCCGGCGGCACGCCCGGGCCATGGTCGCGAATGCTGATCAGGATGTCCTCGGCGTCCCAGTCCAGGCGCACCTCGAGATCGTCCGGGCAGGCATCGGCGGCGTTGTTCAACAGGTTCAAAAGGGCCTGGGTCAGGTCTGGCGGCGGCGTCAGCCGTGGTACCTGGCCGTCACGCAGACGCTGGAAGCGGTAGCTGGCCTCGGGGCGCATCAGGTGCCAACGGTTCAGCGCCTCGTCCAGCCAGGCGGTGACGTCCTGCTCGCCGATGTCCAGGCGGCGGTTGGCCTCGGCGGCGCGCACCAACTGCTGGAGGGTTTCCTTGCACAGCTTGACCTGGTCCTGGAGGATCGCCAGGTCTTCCTGCAACTGCGGGTCGGCGTGATCCTGGCGCATCTCGTTGAGCAGCACGCTCATGGTCGCCAGTGGGGTGCCCAGCTCGTGCGCCGCCCCCGCGGCCTGGGTAGCCACCGCCAGCAACTGCTCGTCACGCAGGCTTTCTTCACGGCGCTCGGCACGCAATTGCTCCTGGCGGCGCAACTCCTCGGCCATGCGCGCGGCGAAGAAGGTGATCACCGCGGCGGCCAGGGCAATGCTCAGCCACATGCCATAGACCTGCATCTTGTCCCGCGCCATCGGCAGCCCTTCGAGCGGGTAGAACTGCACCAGCAACAAGCTGTAGGCCGTCAGCGCGATGCCCGACAGTATCAGCGAATACAGCCAGGGCAAGGTCACCGCGGCAATCGCCAGCGGCACCAGATAGTAGGATACGAACGGGTTGGTCGAGCCGCCGGAGTAATACAGCAACGCGCTGTGGATCAGCAGGTCGCAGGCCAACTGCAAGGCATATTCGAGCTCGGTGACCGGCAACGAAAGGCGCAGGCGCAAGGCCGTGAAGGCGCAGAGGATCGACGACAGCGCCAGTGTGGCGGCCAGCGACAACCATGGCAGCGGCAGCAGGTCGGTCCAGTAGGCGACGCCCACGGAGCCGGCCTGGGCAGCCAGTACCAGCACGCGGATGACGGTCAGGCGCCAGAGATTCTGGCGAGTAGCGGACAGCGGTTGTACGGCAGCGAGCATGAGCTCTCCTGATGAGTGCTCCAGGAAAATCGGCTGGAGTATACCGAAGCCGGGCGCATCGCTGCAGCGATGCGGCAAAGCGCCACACTTTGTCACAGGTTCATGATGGCACTTTTGAACCCACTACACGGGTGTCGGTCTGATGGGCCATGCGTGGAATGGAAGACCTCGAACCACGCCCTTCATTGCCAAGGAGTAACACATGCCAATCCCACGTCGCGGCGCCGCCCTGATCCTGTCCTGCGGCCTGCTTGCCAGCCTGCCGGCCCTGGCGGCCGACGAACCGCGCTACAACCAGATATCCCTGCGCGCCGAAGTGAGCAAGGAAGTGGCCCGCGACCTGATGGTCGTGACCCTCTACAGCGAAGCGCAGAACGCCGACCCAGGCAAGCTCGCCAAGCAGATCACCGAAACCATGAACAAGGCGGTGCAACAGGCCCGCCAGGTCAAGGACGTGAAGCTCAGCCAGGGCAGCCGCAACAGCTACCCGGTCTATGACAGCAAGGGCCAGAAGATCACCGGCTGGCGCGAACGCGCCGAGCTGCGCCTGGAAAGCGCGGACTTCCCGGCGCTCTCGCAACTGACCGCCGACCTGCTGCAGGAGTTGAAGATGGGCGCCATGGACTTCTCCATCGCCCCCGCCACGCGCAAGTCCAGCGAAGACGCGCTGCTCAAGGACGCGGTCAACGCCTTCAAGGCCCGCGCCCAACTGGCCACTGAAGCACTGGGTGGCAAGGGCTACAAGATCGTCAGCCTGAACCTCAACAGCAGCGGCTACCCCCGCCCTTACCTGCGCAGCGCACCGATGGCCATGAAATCCATGGTCGCCGACGAAGCGGCCCCGGCGCCGGACATCGAAGCCGGCACCAGCGAAGTCAGCATGAACGCCGACGGCTTGATCGAAGTGCAGATGCCCTGATCACTGCTGCCGCCCCCGACCCTAAGGGGGGCGGCAATTTCAGACCTTTCCGGCGCACAATTCGGCTGCGTCCTACAGAAAACCCCAATTAGAAACATCCCGAAAACTCCTGCATTTTTGCCACGCAAACGTTCAACTTCGGCAAAAATTACATGGATGCGACATCCATGTACGTCCGTCCTACTTTTTACCTGCCGACTATCCTTCTGAGGATTGCATTGGGGCATCCCCCTGCATAAGGATCCGCAGGTCGGCTCACGAGGCCACCTCGCATTCAACAATGACAACAATGAGGCCACCATGCTCAAACATGCAGTCATTCCGTTCCTGCTCGGCGCAGGCCTGATCGCCCAGACCCCAGCCGCCCTCGCGGCGTCCAACCTGGTGTTCTGCTCCGAAGGCAGCCCGGCAGGCTTCGACCCAGGGCAGTACACCACCGGAACCGACTTCGACGCCTCGGCCGAAACCGTGTTCAACCGCCTGACCCAGTTCGAGCGCGGCGGCACCAGGGTGATTCCAGGGCTGGCCACCCAGTGGGAGGTGTCCGACGACGGCAAGGTCTACACCTTCCATCTGCGCGAGGGCGTCAAGTTCCACACCACCGACTATTTCAAGCCCAGCCGCGAATTCAACGCCGACGACGTGCTCTTCACCTTCGACCGCATGCGTGACAAGAACCACCCGTTCCGCAAGGCCTACCCCACCGAGTTCCCCTACTTCACCGACATGGGCATGGACCAGAACATCGCCCAGATCGAGAAGCTCGACGAGCACACCGTGCGCTTCACCCTCAACCAGGTCGACGCCGCGTTCATCCAGAACCTGGCGATGAGTTTCGCCTCGATCCAGTCCGCCGAATACGCCGAGCAACTGCTCAAGCAGGGCAAGGCCGCCGACATCAACCAGAAGCCGATCGGCACCGGCCCGTTCGTGTTCAGCAAGTACCAGAAGGACGCGCAGATCCGCTTCAAGGGCAACAAGGACTACTGGCAGCCTGACGACGTGAAGATCGACAACCTGATTTTCGCCATCACCACCGACGCTTCGGTGCGCATGCAGAAGCTGAAGAAGAACGAGTGCCAGATCACCCTGTTCCCACGCCCGGCCGACATCGAGCCGCTCAAGGCCGACAAGAACCTGCAGATGCCGGATCAGGCTGGCTTCAACCTCGGCTACATCGCCTATAACGTGATGGACAAGCTCAAGGGCAGCAGCGTGCCCAACCCGCTGGCCGAGTTGAAAGTACGCCAGGCACTGGACATGGCCGTGGACAAGAAGAAGATCATCGAGTCGGTCTACCAGGGCGCGGGGCAGTTGGCGGTCAACGCCATGCCACCCACCCAGTGGTCCTATGACACAAGCATCAAGGATGCGCCCTACGATCCGGAAAAAGCCAAGCAACTGCTCAAGGAAGCCGGCATCAAGGAGGGTACCGAGATCACCCTCTGGGCCATGCCCGTGCAGCGCCCCTACAACCCCAACGCCAAGCTGATGGCCGAGATGCTCCAGTCCGACTGGAGCAAGATCGGCATCAAGGCGAAGATCGTCAGCTATGAGTGGGGCGAGTACATCAAACGTTCCAAAGGTGGCGAGCAGGGCGCCATGCTGATCGGCTGGAGTGGCGACAACGGTGACCCCGACAACTGGCTGGGCACGCTCTACGGTTGCGATGCCATCGACGGCAACAACTTCTCCAAGTGGTGCTACAAGCCCTACGACGACCTCATCAAGCAAGCCAAGGCTACCTCCGACCAGGCCAAGCGTACCGAGCTGTACCAGAAGGCCCAGCACATCCTCAAGGAACAGGTGCCGATCACGCCGATCGCCCACTCCACGGTCTATCAGCCGATGAGTGTCAAGGTGCAGGGCTTCAAGATCAGTCCCTTCGCTCTGAACTCGTTCTACGGCGTCAGCGTGGCCAAGTAACCCGCCGCCCTCCCCAACCCTGAAACCTTGCCGCTTCGGTGCCTTGCGCACCGGGGTCGGCGAGCCGTTGCCGGCAATCCGGCTCCCTACTGCCCGCACGGAGGCGACGGCTGTGGGAGCCGGCTGGCCGGCGAGAGGCCCATGCGGCGATCCCGCACGGCCTCTGCGTCACCTCGCAGCCGGCCATAAGGCTCGGCGAACACTAGAAAGCACGAAAGGGAGCTTCATCTTGAAACCATTCACCTTCACTGCACTGGCCCTCGGTGCACTCTCGGCCATGGCCCAGGCCGAGCCACAAAGCCAGGACTTCTTCCCGCTCAGCCTGAAAACCACCCGCGAGCAGGACCAGGCCAAGGGATTCATCGACGGCCAGAGCCTGTCTGGCAGCACGCGCAACTGGTATTCCCGCGAACGCGCCACCCGCGCGCCGCTGTTCAGGTACTACAAGCACGACGGCAGCCCGCACGATAGCCACAGCCGCGACAACTGGCTGCAGGGCACCATCCTGCGCTACCGCTCGGGGTTCACCCAGGGCACCGTAGGCTTTGCCGTCGAAGCCGCCGGCTACAACGCCATCGCCCTGGAACGGGGCCGCGCCGCCGTGGCCGGGCCGAACAACCGCACCCTCACCCACAGCGACGGCGAGCCCCTGGACCAGTGGAGCAAGATGGGCCTGGGCAACGTCAAGGCCAGGATCGGCAACACCACCCTGACCCTCGGCCGGCAATCCGTCGACACGCCGATGATCGCTGAAATCGGCAACCGGGCCCTGCCCTCGAGCTTTCAGGGCGCCTTTCTGCACAGCGCCGAATTCGACAATCTGTCCTTCGACCTGGGCACCTTCGACCGCGTCTCGCCGCGTTCCGAACAAAGCCTGAGCAAGTTTCGCAGCGAATACGGCGCCACCGGCGTGGAAACCGACCGCGCCAGCACTGCCGGCGTCAGCTACCAGCCTCTGCAGAGCCTGACCACCAGCCTCTACGCCACCCGCGCCAACGACTTCTGGAACCAGTACTACTTCGGCGCCAGCCACGTGCTGGGCGACAGCGCGGCACTGAGCCTGACCACCGGCCTCAATTACTACAAGACCGTGGACCAGGGCAGCCGCAAGCTGGGCCAGATCGACAACGACACCTACAGCCTGTCGCTCGGCCTGACGCACCAGGCGCACACCTTCACCGCTGCCTGGCAGCAGGTCGACGGCAACGAGTACTTCGACTACCTGCATGAAACCAACGGCATTTTCCTGGCCAACTCACTGCTATCGGACTTCAACGGCCCGAACGAGAAATCCGTGCAGCTCTCCTACGTCCTGAACATGGCGCCCTATGGCGTGCCGGGGCTGAAGTTCAACCTGTACAACGCCCGCGGCTGGGGCATCGACGGCACTCACTATCGCGGCACGGCCTACGACGTCCGTGGCCTGGACGGCGAGAGCCATTACGAGTGGGGCATCGGCACCAGCTACGCGGTACAGAGCGGCCCGCTGCGCGACACCAGCATCCGCGCCACCTACACCGCGCACCGGGCCAGCAAGGCCCAGGCCGACGGCAGTCTCGACGAATTGCGCATCGTCACCACCATACCGTTCGACATCCTCTGATCGCTGGCGCCAGGGCCCGCCACCATCCGGGGCCCTGGCAGCTACGCTGGAAACAACGCTCACTGGGAGGTTTCATGAATTCACCCGCATTGCGCGCCCTTCTCGCCGCGCTCATCCTTGGCGCCGCCGGGCAGACCTCGGCCAAGCCGCTGGTGGTGTGTACCGAAGCCAGCCCGGAAGGCTTCGACATCGTCCAGTACACCACTGCGGTGACCGCCGATGCCTCGGCCGAGGCGGTGTTCAACCGCCTGGTCGACTTCAAGCCAGGGACCACCGAGATCGAGCCGGCCCTGGCCGAGCGCTGGGACATATCCGACGACGGCCTGACCTACACCTTCCACCTGCGCCAAGGGGTGAAATTCCACACCACCGACTACTTCACGCCGACCCGCGACTTCAATGCCGACGACGTGTTATGGAGCCTGCGCCGCCAGCTCGACCCCAACCACCCGTGGCACGACAAGACCAGCGCCGGCTACCCGTACTTCGAAAGCATGGCCTTCGGCCAACTGCTCAAGTCGGTGGACAAGCGCGACGCATACACCGTGGTGATCACCCTCACCCGCCCGGAAGGCCCGTTCCTGCGGGACATGGCCATGGGCTTCACGTCGATCTACTCTGCCGAGTATGGCGACCAGTTGCTCAGGACGGGAAACACCGGCGACCTCAACAGCAAGCCGATCGGCACCGGGCCGTTCATCTTCCAGCGCTACAACAAGGATGCCCAGGTGCGCTACAAGCCCAACCCGGATTACTTCCGTGGCAAACCACCGAGCGATGCGCTGATCTTCGCCATCGCCACCGACAACAACGTGCGCCTGCAAAAGCTGCGCGCCGGCGAGTGCCAGGTAGCGCTGTACCCCAAGCCCGGCGACGTGCCATCGATCAAGGCCGACCCCAGGCTCAAGGTCGTCGAAACCTCCGCGCTGGTCACCGGCTACATCGCCATGAACACCCAGCATCGCTACCTGGGTGACGTGCGCGTACGCCGGGCACTGAACCTGGCGTTCGACCGCCAGACCCACGTCGACCAACTGTTCGGCAAGGGCAATGCACTGCTGGCGGTGAACCCGTATCCGCCGAGCATGATCGGCTTCAACACCGAGAACCGTAACCCGCCACGCGACCTCGAACAGGCACGTGCATTGCTCGAACAGGCCGGGGTGCCGGAGGGCACGGTGCTGACCCTGTTCACCCGCAATGGCGGTGGCCCGACCAACCCCAACCCGCGCCTGTCCGCGGAAATGCTCCAGGCGGACCTTGCCAAGATCGGCATCCGCCTCGACATCCGCGTGATGGAATGGGCCGAGATGCTGCGCCGCGCCAAGAACGGCGAGGCCGATCTGGTATCCAGTGGCTGGGCCAGCGACAACGGCGACCCCGACAACTTCCTGACCCCGCTGCTGAGCTGCGATGCGGCGAAAACCGGCGAGAACTACGCACGCTGGTGCAACTCGAAGTTCCAGGACCTGATCACCCGCGCCCGCGCAGTGATCGACAACGACGAGCGCGCAAGGCTCTATGCCGAGGCATTGAAGGTGTACGATGACGACCAACCCTGGATCGGCATGGCCCATCCGAAGATGTTCACCGCCATGCGCGACAACGTGGAGGGCTACGTGATCAGCCCCCTGACCAACAACAACTTCGCCACCACCCGGGTGAAGTAGAACAACAACGACCGCCGGCAACCCACGAGGGGACTGGCGGCACTGCCTGACCGGCCGATTGAGGTAACCCCGACAATGTTGAGTTTTATTGCCCGGCGCCTGGGCCTGCTGATACCGACCTTCTTCGGTATCACCTTGCTGACCTTCGCGCTCATACGCCTGATCCCCGGCGACCCGGTGGAAGTGATGATGGGCGAGCGCAGGGTGGATCCCGAGATGCACGCCCAGGCCATGGAGCGCCTCGGCTTGAACAAACCGCTGCCGGTCCAGTACCTGGACTACGTCGGCAAGCTTGCCCACGGTGACCTTGGCGAATCGCTGCGTACCCGCGAGAGCGTATGGACCGAGTTCCTCACGCTGTTCCCGGCCACCCTCGAACTGTCGCTCGCCGCCCTGCTGTTCGCCGGCACCTTCGGCGTGCTGGCCGGGGTGATCGCCGCGCTCAAGCGCGGTTCGCTGTTCGACCATGGGGTGATGGGTATCTCGCTGGCCGGCTACTCCATGCCGATTTTCTGGTGGGGCCTGATCCTGATCATGTTCTTCTCCGTCAGCCTGGGCTGGACACCGGTGTCCGGGCGCATCGACCTGCTCTACGACGTCGAGCCAACGACCGGCTTCATGCTGATCGACACCTTGCTCAGCGACGAGGAAGGCGCGTTCAAGGACGCGGTCATGCACCTGATCCTGCCCGCCATCGTGCTGGGTACCATCCCCCTGGCGGTGATCGCGCGCATGACCCGCTCGTCGATGCTCGAGGTGCTGCGCGAGGATTACATCCGCACCGCGCGGGCCAAGGGCCTGTCGCCAGCCCGCGTGGTGTTCGTGCACGGCCTGCGCAACGCGCTGATCCCGGTGCTGACGGTGTTCGGCCTGCAGGTCGGCACACTGCTGGCCGGCGCGGTGCTGACCGAAACCATCTTCTCCTGGCCGGGCGTCGGCAAATGGCTGATCGAAGCCATCGGCGCCCGTGACTACCCCGTGGTCCAGAACGGCATCCTGTTGATCGCCTGCCTGGTCATCCTGGTCAACTTCGTCGTGGACATCCTCTACGGCTTGGCCAACCCACGCATCCGTCATCAGCGCTGAGGCCTCCCATGACCAGTCCGACCGTAAAAACCGTCGCGCCGGCCCAGCCGGTGGACACCAGCCTGCTCTACCCCTCCCCGTTCAAGGAGTTCTGGCAAGCCTTCGCCCGCAACAAGGGCGCGGTGCTGGGCCTGGCCTTCATGTGCCTGGTGGTGTTCTGCGCACTCTTCGCGCCGTGGGTGGCACCGCACGACCCCAGCGAGCAATACCGCGACTTCCTACTGACCCCGCCCGTGTGGCTCGAAGGCGGCAGCTGGCAGTTCGTGCTGGGCACCGACGAGCTGGGCCGCGACCTGCTCTCGCGCCTGATCACCGGGGCGCGCCTGTCGCTGCTGATCGGCCTGTCGTCGGTGGTGATGTCGCTGATCCCCGGCATTCTCCTGGGCCTGTTGGCCGGCTTCTTCCCGCGCCTGCTCGGCCCGTCGATCATGCGCCTGATGGACGTGATGCTGGCCTTGCCGTCGCTGCTGCTGGCGGTGGCCATCGTCGCCATCCTCGGCCCTGGCCTGATCAACACGGTGATCGCCATCGCCATCGTGTCGTTGCCCTCCTATGTGCGCCTGACCCGCGCCGCGGTGATGGGCGAACTCAACCGCGACTACGTCACCGCCGCGCGGCTGGCCGGCGCCGGGCTGCCACGGTTGATGTTCGTGACCGTGCTGCCCAACTGCATGGCGCCGCTGATCGTGCAGGCCACCCTGAGCTTCTCGTCGGCCATTCTCGACGCCGCAGCCCTGGGCTTCCTCGGCCTGGGCGTGCAACCGCCGACGCCGGAGTGGGGCACCATGCTGGCCTCCGCGCGCGACTACATCGAGCGCGCCTGGTGGGTGGTGAGCCTGCCGGGCCTGACCATCCTGCTCAGCGTGTTGGCAATCAACCTGATGGGCGACGGCCTGCGCGACGCGCTGGACCCGAAACTCAAGAACGCCGCCTGAGGAGCACGCCATGTCACTGTTGCAGATCAAGAACCTCAACGTGCGCTTCGGCGACGCCGATGCCGTGCCGGTAGTGGACGGACTCGACCTGGCGGTGGATGCCGGCGAGATCCTGGCCATCGTCGGCGAGTCCGGCTCGGGCAAGTCGGTGACCATGATGGCCCTGATGGGCCTGATCGAGGCCCCCGGGCGCATCAGCGCAGACGCCCTCGATTTTGCCGGCACCGACATGCTCAAGCTCAGCGCCCGGCAGCGGCGCAAGATCGTCGGCAAGGACATCGCCATGGTCTTCCAGGACCCGATGACCGCGCTCAACCCCAGCTATACCGTGGGCTTCCAGATCGAGGAAGTGCTGCGCCAGCACCTTGGGCTCAAGGGCAAAGCCGCCCGCCAACGGGCCCTGGAGCTTCTGAAAAAGGTCGAGATCCCAGCCCCGGAAAGCCGTCTGGACGCCTATCCGCACCAGCTTTCAGGCGGCATGAGCCAGCGCGTGGCGATTGCCATGGCGATTGCCGGCGAGCCGAAACTGCTGATCGCCGACGAGCCGACCACCGCCCTGGACGTGACCATCCAGGCACAGATCATGGAGCTGCTGGTGCACCTGCAGGAGGAGCGCAACATGGCGCTGATCCTGATCACCCACGACCTTGCCGTGGTCGCGGAGACTGCCCGCCGCGTGTGCGTGATGTATGCCGGCCAGGCCGTCGAGGTGGGCCAGGTGCCCGAGCTGTTCGACGTTCCCGCGCACCCGTACAGCGAGGCATTGCTGGCGGCGATCCCTGAGCACAGTATCGGTGCCGAACGCCTGGCCACCCTGCCGGGCATCGTTCCCGGTCGCTACGACCGGCCGCAGGGCTGCCTGCTGTCACCGCGCTGCCCCTATGTGCAGGACGACTGCCGGCAGCAACGTCCGGCCCTCGATCCCCAGGCCCACAGCCTGGCACGCTGCTTCTACCCGCTGAACCAGGAGGTGGCCTGATGGCTGTGGTACTCACCGCGCGGGAGCTGACCCGCCATTACGAGGTGTCCCGTGGGCTGTTCAAGGGCCATGCCCTGGTGCGCGCACTCAATGGCGTGTCGTTCGAACTGGAGGCCGGCAAGACCCTGGCCGTGGTCGGCGAGTCCGGCTGTGGCAAATCGACCCTGGCACGTGCCCTGACCTTGATCGAGTCGCCCACCTCCGGTTCGCTGCAGATCGCCGGTACCGAGGTGGCCGGTGCCAGCAAGGCCGCCCGCAAGCAATTGCGACGCGACGTGCAGATGGTCTTCCAGAGCCCCTACGCCTCGCTCAACCCACGGCAGAAGATCGGCGACCAGTTGGCCGAGCCGCTGCTGATAAACACCTCGCTGAGCAAGGCCGAACGGCGCGACAAAGTTCAGCGAATGATGGAACAGGTCGGTCTGCGCCCCGAGCATTACCAGCGCTACCCGCACATGTTCTCGGGCGGTCAGCGCCAGCGTATCGCCCTGGCCCGCGCGATGATGCTGCAGCCCAAGGTGCTGGTGGCGGATGAGCCGACGTCGGCGTTGGACGTGTCGATCCAGGCGCAGGTGCTGAACCTGTTCATGGACCTGCAGAAGGAATTCGACACCGCCTACGTGTTCATCTCGCACAACCTGGCAGTAGTACGTCACGTGGCCGATCAAGTGCTGGTGATGTATCTCGGGCGTCCGGCGGAGATGGGGCCAAAAGAGGATATCTACGAAAAGCCGCTGCATCCGTATACCCAGGCCTTGCTTTCGGCAACGCCGGCGATCCATCCGGACCCGATGAAACCGAAGATACGCATCGCTGGGGAGTTACCTAACCCGCTGAATCCGCCGGATGGTTGTGCGTTCCACAAGCGTTGCCCGTACGCCACCGAACGCTGTGCCAGCGAAGTACCGGCGTTCCGGCCGGTGGGCACGCGACAGGTGGCGTGCCATTACGCGGAGCAGTTTCTCTAGATCCCAGGGGGCGCTGTGCGCCCCTATCGCGACGCAAGGCCGCTCCCACAGGTCATAGGCAATTGCTGTGGGAGCGGCCTCGTGTCGCGATGGGCTGCGCAGCAGCCCCAACGATCTCAATGCATGAAGAACCAGATCAGAATGATCACCGGAATCGGAACGCCAATCATCCATAGCAGTATCGAGCGCATAACCTTTCTCCTTGTGTGAGGTTACTTGATCCGTTGCAGCGCCCATGCCATCCGTGTCAAAAAATTACATGCATATAAAACAACGAGTTAGCGTAAACGCCGCTTGTTGAAACCGTGCAAAATGCCGGATTCACGCCCTTGCGCCGGGGTGTTCTGCAATGCACTATCGAGCCATGACCGCGCCACTACTACCCGACGGCCCCGACCAGACTCCGCTGACGGCGGACACCGTGCTGCGCTACCACCTGTGCTGGAAGCAGCGCGACCTCGACGGCGTGATCGCGCTCTATCACCCCGAAGTGCAGTACCACGACTTCTTCCAGAATCGCGTGCTCGGCTACCACGAGCTGCGCGACTACGTACGCGCCTGCCTGCCCCACGAGGCCGGCGAAGACATCGTCCACAGCGACCGCATCCGCGTGGACGGCTGCACCGCATTCATCCAATACCAGGTAACTGTCCAGGGGGGCGAAGGCCTTGTGGCGTTCCAATCCAGCGAGGCGATCACCGTCAGGGACGGCCTGATCTGGCGCGTCAATGAATATGCCACGCTGGTTCGCAACAACGGCGCCGGCAGCGCCAACAGCGGCCCACGCCCTGCCACCAGCCGCCTGGGCCTGTCACCCCGGCAGCTATCGACCATGGCCCAGGACCTGGAACACTACTTCCAGCGCCAGCGCCCCTATCTCGATCCGGAGCTGGACCTGCAACAGGTCGCCGATGCCAGCGGCTACAGCCGCAACCAGATTTCCTACCTGCTCAACCAGGTGCTCGGCCAGAGCTTCTACCGCTACGTCAACCAGGCCCGCCTGCAGCACTTGCTGGCCAGCCTCGACGATGACAGCGTCGAGGCACCGATCGACGACCTCGCGTTCAATGCCGGCTTCAATTCCCTGTCGGCGTTCTACAAGTGCTTCCGCGAACACACGGGGCTCACCCCCAAGGCCTATCTGCGGCAAATTTCCCTGCGTGCACGCACGTAAGACAGCCCCTGCCCGCCCCCACTAGGATCGCCCACAGACCCTGACGGATGTGGAGCCACCCCTCGATGCAAGCCCTGCGCACACTCAGCCTGTGGATGGACCAACTCGACGAGCCGCTGAGCCCGCGCCCGGCCCTGGAGGCGGATCTGGAAGTCGACGTGTGCATCATCGGCGCTGGCTACACCGGACTGTGGACGGCCTATTACCTCAAGCGCCAGGCACCGCACCTGAACATCGCTGTGATCGATGCCCAGATTGCCGGCTTCGGCGCCTCGGGGCGCAACGGCGGTTGGCTGATGGGCAATCTGCTGGGTGAAGACCGCCTGCTCGCAGCGCTGTCGCCCCAACAACGTCGCGCCAGCATCGACCTGTTGCACGGTATTCCCGATGAAGTGCAGGCAGTGCTGCAGCGCGAGTCCATTGCCTGCGACTACCGCAAAGGCGGCGTGCTGTACTGTGCTGCCCGCTATCCGGAACAAGAACGCAGCCTGCGCGCCTACCTCGACGACCTCTATCGCCAGGGCATGACCGAAGACGACTACCGCTGGCTACGCCCCGAGCAGCTGGATGCCCAGTTGCGCGTGAGTAACGCCTACGGCGCCATCTACAGCCCGCACACCGCGACCATCCAGCCGGCGAAGTTGGTCCGCGGCCTTGCTCGGGCAGTTGAGGCGCTAGGCGTGACGATCTACGAGAACACGCCCGCCCTTGACTGGCAGCCTGGCGAAGTGCGCTCGCCGCTAGCGCGCATCCGCTGCCAGTGGACAGTGCCTGCCGTCGAGGGCTACGCCGCCAGCCTGCCGCCGCTGGGCAAGCATCAACTGCCCGTACAGAGCCTGCTGGTAGCCACCGAACCATTGCCCGAATCGACCTGGGAGCAGATCGGGCTTACCCAGGGCCAGGCCTTCAGCGAAAGCAGCCGCCAGGTCACCTATGGCCAGCGAACCGTCGACAACCGCCTGGTGTTCGGCGCCCGCGGCGGCTACCGCTTCGGCGGTCGCCTGCGGGAAAACTTCAACCTCGACGAACAGGAAATCGAGCTGCGCCGCTATCTGTTCGGCGAACTGTTCCCGCAGCTCAAGCACGTGCGCATCACCCATTCCTGGGGTGGCAACCTGGGCATGGCGAGGCGCTTCCGCCCGCACATGCTCTGCGATCGCCAGCGTGGCATTGCCCTGGCTGGTGGCTACGGCGGCGAAGGGGTCGGCGCCACCAACCTGGCCGGGCGCACGCTGGCAGCACTGATCCAGAACCAGCACAACCAATTGACCGGGCAGCCTTGGGTACTCGACAACCGTCCCGTGTCGAGCCTGGCCAGTTGGCCACCGGAACCCTGCCGCTGGCTGGGCTACAACGCAATCATCCAGAGTTTCGTGCACGAGGATCAGACCCTCGCCAACCCGGCCAGTGCCCCCTGGCGACGGCGCCTGGCCAGCTCCCTGGCGAACTTCATGGAAAGCTTCATGCACTGATTCGCCACTTCCCCACAGAGGACCTACCGGCAATGAGCATCACCCAGTTCAAACACACAGGCAGCGCCGTGCTCGAGAGTTCCAGCCCGGTCGCGGTGCCGCTCGGCGAACCCGTGGCGGTGACCTCGGTCACCTGCGTGGAGCGCAGCGATGGCGTCGAAACCGGCATCTGGGAATGCACCCCCGGGCGCTGGCGGCGACAGATCGTGCAACAGGAGTTCTGCCATTTCATCAAGGGCCGCTGCACCTTCACCCCCGACGGTGGCGAGACCCTGGTCATAGAAGCCGGAGACGCCCTGATGCTACCGGCCAACAGCACCGGCACCTGGGACATCCAGGAAACGGTGCGCAAGACCTACGTTCTCATTTTCTGATCCGCTGATCGCCTGCCTTCGATAACAACAGACAAAGCAAGGTAAACCCGACATGCGTACGTTCATCCTCGCTCCCCTGATGCTGGCCGCCAGCGTGGCCAGCGCCGCCGAAACGGTGAAGATCTACAACTGGTCCAGCTACGTCGCGCCCGACACCCTGAAGAACTTCCAGCAAGCCACCGGCATCGTGCCGACCTACGACGTGTACGACAGCAACGAGACCCTCGATGGCAAACTGATGACCGGCAACTCCGGCTATGACGTGGTGTTTCCCTCCAACCACTTCATGGCCCGCCAGATCCAGGGCAAGGCACTCAAACGCCTGGACCGCTCGCAGTTGCCCAACTGGCACAACCTCAATCCGGTATTGCTCAAGGCGCTGGAAGTCAACGATCCGGGCAACCAGTACGGCTTCCCCTACCTGTGGGGCAGCACCGGCATCGGCTACAACATCGACAAGGTCAAGGCAGTGCTCGGCGACAATGCGCCGGTCGACTCGTGGGATCTGATCTTCAAACCCGAGTACATGAGCAAGCTGAAAAGCTGCGGCGTCGCCGTGCTGGATAATGGGCCGGAGCTGTTGCCCATCGCCCTGCATTACCTCGGCCTGCCGCATCACAGCCAGGACCCTGCGGACTATGAAAAGGCCAAGGCGTTGTTGATGCAGGTGCGGCCGTACATCAGCTACTTCCACTCGTCGAAGTACACCGGCGACCTGGCCAATGGCGATGTGTGCGTGGTGGTGGGGTTCTCGGGGGATGTGCTGCAAGCCAGGAACCGCGCCGAGGAGGCGAAGAACGGGGTGAAGGTGGGTTACTCGATTCCGAAGGAAGGCGCGCCGATGTGGTTCGACATGGTCGCCATGCCCGCCGATGCGCCGGACGAGAAAGCAGCCTATGCCTACATGAACTACCTGCTGCAACCTGAGGTGATGGCCAACATCAGCAACCATGTGCAGTACGCCAACGGCAACCTCAAGGCCGACGGGCTGGTGGACCCGGCCATGAAGGGCAACAGCATGATCTACCCGAGCGAGGATGTGATGGGCAAGTTGTATGCCCTGGAGGCGATGCCGGCGAAGATCGACCGGATCAGGACGCGGATCTGGACCAGCATCAAGGCCGGCAATTGAGGCTGGGGCCGCTTTGCGGCCCCTGTTTCAATGATCAGTGATGCTCGCGGGTAGCGCGGAACTTGATGTCCGGCCAGCGCTCTTCCATCAGCGACAGGTTGACGCGGGTCGGCGCCAGGTAGGTCAGGTGACCGCCACCGTCGATGGCCAGGTTCTCCATGGCCTTGTTCTGGAATTCCTCGAGCTTCTTCTTATCGTCGCAGCCGATCCAGCGGGCCGACCAGACGGTGATCGGCTCGTAGGCGCATTCGACCTTGTACTCTTCCTTCAGGCGGCTGGCGACGACGTCGAACTGCAGTACACCGACCGCACCGAGAATGATGTCGTTGCTGCGCTCAGGGAAGAACACCTGGGTCGCGCCCTCTTCTGCCAACTGCTGCAGGCCCTGGCGCAGTTGCTTGGACTTGAGCGGGTCTTTCAGGCGCACGCGGCGGAACAACTCCGGGGCGAAGTGCGGGATACCGGTGAAGCCCAGCGCCTCGCCTTCGGTGAAGGTGTCGCCGATCTGGATGGTGCCGTGGTTGTGCAGGCCGATGATGTCGCCGGCATAGGCTTCTTCGAGCTGCTCACGCTCGGACGAGAAGAAGGTCAGGGCATCGCCGATGCGCAGGTCCTTGTTCAGGCGTACGTGGCGCATTTTCATGCCCTTCTCGTACTTGCCCGAGCAGATGCGCATGAAAGCGATACGGTCGCGGTGTTTCGGGTCCATGTTCGCCTGGATCTTGAACACGAAACCTGTGAACTTCTCCTCGGTCGGCTCGACGGTCCGCTCGTGTGCCACACGGCCCAACGGGCGCGGCGCCCAGTCGACGACCGCATCGAGCACGTGATCGACACCGAAGTTGCCCAGCGCGGTCCCGAAGAATACCGGGGTCAGTTGGCCGTTGATGAATTCGTCCTGGTCGAACTCATGGCAGGCGCCCTGCACCAGTTCGAGTTGCTCGACGAAAGAGTCGTACTGGTCGCCCAGATGCGCGCGGGCCTCGTCGGAATCCAGCTTCTGGATGATCTTCGCTTCGGTACGCTCGTGGCCGTGGCCCGGGGTGTAGACGATGATGTAGTCGCCGGTCAGGTGGTACACACCCTTGAAATCGCGGTAGCAACCGATCGGCCAGGTGATCGGCGCAGCCTTGATCTTGAGCACCGCTTCGATTTCGTCGAGCAGTTCGATCGGGTCACGGATGTCACGGTCGAGTTTGTTGATGAAGCTGACGATCGGCGTGTCCCGCAGGCGGCAGACGTCCATCAGGGCGATGGTCCGCGGCTCGACGCCCTTACCGCCGTCGAGCACCATCAGCGCCGAGTCCACCGCGGTCAGGGTGCGGTAGGTATCTTCGGAGAAGTCTTCGTGGCCGGGGGTGTCGAGCAGGTTGATCATGTGCTCGCGGTAGGGGAACTGCATCACCGAGGTGGTGATGGAGATGCCGCGTTGCTTCTCCATTTCCATCCAGTCGGAGGTGGCGTGGCGGTCGGACTTGCGCGACTTCACGGTACCGGCGACGGCAATGGCCTTGCCCATCAGCAGAAGCTTCTCGGTGATGGTGGTCTTACCGGCGTCGGGGTGGGAAATGATTGCGAAAGTGCGGCGCTTCGCGACTTCGGCGGCCTGGTTGGTCATGGGAAATCGCCTGACTGGGGGATTTAAAAGGGGCGATATCATACCTGATGTTGGGCTGGGTACCAAAACCCGATCCCTGGACGCGGGTCCAGGGTAACGGCTAGACGCGTTTCACCTGCGCCTCAGAAAACCCGTCAAGCGTGACAGGGGGACGGCCAGGGATATGTGCAACAAGCTCCAATCTCCCACCCAGAGCCTCCACGTAGCTGCGGAGGGTGGAAATCAACATGTCGTTGCGCTGCTCCACCTTGGAAACATTGCTCTGCCGGATATCGAGGCGTTCCGCCAGCCCTTCCTGGGTGATTTCCAACTGCCTGCGCAATGCTTGCAAGGTCATCTCCTCACAGATCAATTCAACCCCGCGGGCCTCGATTTTCGCCCTGCGGTCAGGCGAAAGCTCGTTCATGACATCATCAAGCGTTTTCATAATTCAACCTCTGAACAGGTGTCGTTCAAAACGTGCATCGGCACGCTCGATCAGGCTCCGGTAAAATCTACGCTCACTGGTGCCTGCCTTGTCCCCGGCTACCAACAGTAGCGCACAGCGAGAAGGGTCACTGCAACATGCCCCCGAAGGAATATTCCCTCAAGGAGATTTCGAGGAAATTTCAGAGGGTGATTGTGCTCAGGGGACAAATGGCTCGATAGCAGGTAATTAAACGCCTTCAGGCAAGAAAAGCGCTGTTTTCTCGTGCGAAAAATCGCCCTTACCAGTGATTAACGCTGGCCAAATGCCGCATCAGATGGGAACCTTTACGCCCACGGAGACGTCCACTCCCCTGCAAGCCGCTTCGCTTGGGGACTGGTTTCATCAGCATTTTCGGGCCCGACGGGGTTCGGCTCATGGCCTGATCGCTGCCCTCGGCAAGCATCACGCTGCTACTCGCGAACACACCACCTGCCGGCCTCGAGGGCCGGCTACACAGAAGTGTGCTCGCCGACAACACAAGGAGTCCGCCTGTGGCTAAACGCTACGGAAAGGGGCTGTTGGGATGGGCCGCCGTGCTCGTCATCCTGGCCCTGCTGGTCCACTGGATCGGCATCGACACGATCGCGCGTTACCGCGACGATCTTGGGTTCTACCTGCAAGCGCACCTGGTTCTGGTGCTGGCTTCGATGGCGGCGGCGTTGGCCGTGGGCATCCCCGCCGGCATTGCCCTGAGTCGACCGCACCGGGTCGACAAAGCCGAACGCTTCATGCAGTTCTTCAACGTTGGCAACACCATTCCCCCCCTGGCCGTTCTGGCCATTGCCCTGAGTATTCTGGGCATCGGCGCAGGCCCCGCGATCTTCGCGCTGTTCCTCGCCTCCCTCCTGCCCATCGTGCGCAACACCTACGAGGGCCTGAAAAACGTCCCCGCCTCGCTCAAGGAAGCCGCCACCGGCATCGGCATGACGCCGCGCCAGCAACTGTGGCAAGTGGAGTTGCCCAACGCCGTGCCGATCATCGTCGGCGGCGTGCGCGTGGCCTTGGCGTTGAACGTGGGCACTGCACCGCTGGCCTTCCTGATCGGCGCCAACAGCCTTGGCAGCCTGATCTTCCCCGGCATCGCCCTGAACAACCAGCCGCAACTGCTGCTGGGCGCCGCCTGCACGGCGTTGCTGGCGCTGGTGCTGGACGCCGCGGTGAGTTTCTCCAGCAAGCGCTGGCTGGAACGTGGCCTGGCCCAATAAAAGAGGGAACGTATGAAGAAGAGAATCGCCTTGCTGCTGGGCGCGGCCCTGCTGTTCGCAGGCTTTGCCCAGGCGGCGGACAAACCGCTGATCCGCATCGGCGCGCGGGTGTTCACCGAACAGACCGTACTTGCCGAAATCACTGCCCAGTACCTGCGTGCCAATGGCTTTGACGTGCGCGTCACCACTGGCCTTGGCAGCAACATTGCGCGCCAGGCACAGGAAACCGGCCAGCTCGACCTGATGTGGGAATACACCGGGGTTTCGCTGGTGTCGTACAACCATATCGAAGAACGCATGCCCAGTGCCGAGGCCACCTACGCCAAGGTCAAGGAACTGGACGCGAAAAAGGACCTGATCTGGCTGACGCCGTCGAAGTTCAGCAACACCTACGCCCTGGGCCTGCCCAAGCAGGTGGCCGATGCGTATCCACAGATCCAGACCATCAGCGACCTCAACCAGGTACTGCGCGACGAGCATGATCGCAACCACCTGGTGGCACTGGATACCGAGTTCGCCAACCGCCCCGACGGCCTGGTCGGCCTGAAGGCAATGTACGACCTGCAAGTGGGCCGCGCCAACATCCGCCAGATGGATGCCGGCCTGGTGTACACCGCCATGCACAACAACCAGGTGTTCGCCGGCCTGGTCTACACCACCGACGGCCGTCTCAGCGCCTTCAACCTCAAGCTGCTCGAGGACGACAAGCACTACTTCCCCGACTACACCGCCGCCCCGGTGATCCGCAAGGCCGTGCTCGACGCCAGCCCGCAGCTGGCCAACCTGCTCAAGCCGCTGGCCGAGCAGCTCGACGACGAGACCATGCGCCAGCTCAACGCCAAGGTCGATGTCGAGCACCAGAACCCGACCGCCGTCGCCGCTGCGTTCCTGCGTGAACACCCCCTCCGCGAGGTACAGCCATGAACCTGCTCGACACCTTCGCCCACCTCGACTGGGCCCAGGTCCTGCAACTGACCTGGCAACACATCATGCTGGTCGGC